>JABHMJ010000002.1 GCA_018693795.1 Candidatus Woesearchaeota archaeon
AGTTCACTTCTGTTGATCTAGTTCCTTCAGAACCTGCTTATCAATATGTTGGAAATAATCCTATGAATTATGTTGATCCTACTGGGATGTTGGAAAGTCACCTAGAAAATAAATTTGATATTGGGGGCGGGAAATCTATTAACTTATATGCAGATACACCTCAAAGATTAAAACAACTTACTTCTTCATTTGCAGAAATTTTCGAATATGATCCTGCCACAATTAGGGGCCTAGGGATTAATTCAATTGCTTTTCGTGATGTTGACCTTGGTGGTAAACTTGGAGAGGTAGATTTAAAATATATGACTATTGATTTAAGTGCAGGGGGATTAAAGTCTTTACCTCATGAAGTTGGGCATTTTGTTTATGATAATAAAGTTAAAGGATATAGGGGATTGGCCCGTGTTACTCAAGAATATTTTGCTGAAAAATGGGCTGGTTTTTATAATACTAAAAAGGGTTTTCCGGTAAGAGACACTCAAAGGTTTGCAATGCTAAAAGATGTACAGGGGTTTTTTAAAAGATATCAAATTTCTCCATGGGCAAGAGGATATGGAGAGACTGTTTCTGTTTTTAGTAAAGTAACAAAATATGCTAGAGAAACCGGGGTTTCTAGAGGAATGTCAAATTTATTCAAAGCAATTGATGGAGAAGCATTTGGTTTGGCGGGAGATGTGTGGGGATCATGGGGAGCCTATAATGATCCAGCATCATTCCAAATTAGGCGGGCTGAAGCTAAAAAAACTGCAGAAAGTATGGGGGCTTTAGAAGTACCTTATAAAATTGGTTGGACTTTGATGAATTTTTTTGAAATTGGGGCTGCAGCTAATTCTCCAGCATTAACAAGAGTTGATAGAATAGGTGGAGCATAATTATTATTGTCTCATTTCAGAAATAATTTCACCCAAATTTTGTGCTAATAAATTATACATTTTTTGGATTGTTAATTCGTATATTGTTTCTTTTAATGGTCCTTGACAGAAATTTAATTTATCTGTTGAAAAACCATCAGAAATTGGTAAAGAACAAATCATTGATTTTCCTTGAAATTTATTTTTTGTTTCTTCGTCTAATTGTTGATTGACTTCTTTTAGATTTATTTGTACTACACAATTATCACTTTCTTGATTTAATATTTTATATTCAAATAGATTATTATTTTCATACCCATTAACTTTTGCTTTGGAACATGTGAAAAATGCTCTATCAAAACAATTTAAATCGTCTTTACAATCTGTTTGAAAATTTGCAACTATTGCAGAACTAATGATTAATATTGTGAATATTGCTAAAATTAAACCTTGAATTCCCTCATCTTTATTTTGTTTTTTATGAGTTCTCTTTTTTTTCATATAGTAGAAATTTATTTTTTGTTTTATATTTGTTTCGATTTAAAAAAAGAAAAAATTAAAGAGTCTTTTTTGTAAGAATCTTAATTTTTGTTTGTGTTCTTGAGATTTTAGAATCCATTGCAACTATATTTTTTATATCTGATCTTTCTGCAATATTAATTAAATCTCTGTCTATTACACCATCAAATACTATTGTGTTAATTCCAGTTTTTAGATTTTTAACAGTAGTATTTAATTCAGATGTTGGAACTTTTCCTAAAACATTTTGTTCTTCATCTAAAATATATGCTCCTCGTGTACCCATTAGATCATCTAACATTTTTGTATATGTTTCTGTATCTTTTTTGGATAATTTTGATTCATATCTCGGTTTAGATAAAGGTTCTCTTGGCCTTGCAGTTGGTTTTGTTATAGATCTTACTGGTGCCCTTATTGGAGCTTTAGTTGTAGTTCTTGCTGGGGCTCTTGTTGGAGTTCTCGAATTTTTTGATGGTGTTTTTAATTCAAGTGCAGCCTGTTCTATTGCTACTTTACTTCTTAGGGCTTTGTTTATTTCTTTTTTTGTAAGTTCTTCAACCTCTTTTCCATCTGGCGCTTTAACTACAAAATCTATTTCTGCTACTGCTTTTAATTCTCTTATAATTAAATCTCCACCACGGTCTCCATCAACAAATACAGTAACTGTTTTAGTTTTAGTTAGTTCTACAATTGTTTTTGGAACTGAAGTTCCGTTTAAAGCAATACAGTTTTTGAATCCGTTTTTTAATAATGTAAGAACGTCTGCACGTCCTTCTACAATTATTATTTCATCTGCGTCTTTAACTGCTGGTCCTGCTGCAAGTTTATCTGTACCAAAATCAACAATTTCCATCATTCTTACAGATTTTGAAACTTCTTCTGTAATTTCTTGTGAATCTGGAAG
>JABHMJ010000013.1 GCA_018693795.1 Candidatus Woesearchaeota archaeon
CATAACTGGAAGAGCAACAGAAGAAGTTGTTTGTAATGCCCCTTATATTCGGTATGAAAAAGGTTGTTGTTTAGATTCAAACAATAACAGTATTTGCGATAAAGATGAAATTTTAAAAAGTCCAGAAGAAGAAAATAAAACTTCAGATGTAGGAGAGATCGAAGAATCTCCAACTAAAACTCAAACATTTTTATCAAACACTTTAAATAAAATAAAACAATTTTTCAAAACTTCCTTCAGGTATGTAAAACAAAACAATTTATATTTTATAATTGGTTTTGGGAGTTTAATTTTCATTTTATTATCAGTGATAGTGATTATTAAGATTTCAAAAAGTAAGACTAAACATAAACTTATTGGAGGATTAGAAACTAAACTACAACATCTTAAATCATTAAAAAGAAAAGGAAGAATAGGTAAACTTGCCTACCACACAGAAAGAGAAGAATTATTGCAGAAAATTAATAAGGTTCTGAAAAACAAACATTTCATATTAATTCTTGGAGCTATTGGATTAATTGCTTTATTTTCAATAATGTCAAAACCAAGCATTACTGGAGGAGTGGTTGGTGTTGGAGAAGCTGTAAAAATAAATTGGTGGTCAGTATTTGGAATTTTAGTTATTTTAGTTTTAATAGGAATACTTATTATTTTATTTTATGTTCTTAAAGAACTCAAGAGTATAAAATCTAGATTAAATGAAAATACTGAAAAAGAAAAGGAACATAAAGAAGATAAATATCTAAAAAAGATAGCTATTAATAATAAAAAATATGTAATTAAAAGCATTAGCGAGTTAATTAATAAAAAAGTTTATACTGATTCTGGGCATTATATAGGGAATATAAGGGAAATGATTTTAGAAAAAAATAGAATTGATAGTTTAAAGATTAAATTAGATAAAAAACAAAAATTTAAAATTAAAGGAATTATTATCAAATATAATAATGTAAAAAGTGTTGGGTATATTGTGCTTGTTGATGAAGAAATTTTAAACAAAATTAACTTTTTGAAAGATTAATCAACTCCAACCATTTATTCGGATTCTCTAACTTTATATCAGTAGCCAATTCATAAGGACAACAATTTATTGCTTGATGTTTTCTTATGAAATTATAAAATATTTCATATCCTTTCATAATTGCATGAGCAGATTCTATTGTTCCATGAAATCCTCTAAAAATCTTAGTTCTCTCACGAATAGAATTATGCAACCTCTCAATAAATAAATTAAACCCTTCTCCTCTTGAAGCTATAACTTTATTATGGATGATTTTATATTTACCTTCCTTGTTATTATAGCCCCAAGTTTTTTTAACAAGATTTTCATAAGCAGTGTAACCATCTGTAGTGATTATTGTTACATATCCTTCTGTTTTGTATTTTACTTTAGCTAAAACTTCCCTAAGCTCTACTTTCTCCCGTCTTTTAGCATATTTTGAAGCAACCATATAACGAGTTTTACAATCAATAGAATCAATAAACCAATCCTTAACCACACCCTTTTTCTTATGTTCTTGTCTTCGATGATATTCCATTTCATCAACTTGAATTTCCTTACCCGTTTTTAATTTCAAATTATCTGTAAAATTACTTATCATTGAAGAATACTTAATAACCCAACGATAAATAGTAGAATTACAAGAATTGTGCGGATAAAATGCTTGAAAGTGTTCTTGCACTTTTCTTGTTGAAGTTCCTCTATAAAATAAATCAATTGCACAAGTTATTTTCTTAGGATTATTTCTCATTCTGAAAAACCCGTCGTCTTTTGTAAATCTATAATTGCACTTTTTACATTGATATCTCTGAATTACCCCCCTATTTTCAGTTTTTCTTTTCCCATTTTTCTTAACAAGTTTATCTTTACATTTAGGACAGCAAAGATTTTTAACTTCTGTTTTCTTATTTCTATTGTTATTCATTTTATCGTGGGTAACAAAAGAAGGGTGTTTATAGCACCCTTCACTTTCTTTTGTTTACTTACTTATAGGTATATATTATAGGTATATGGTGTTTATAAACTTTGGGGTAGTATATTAGTATAGTAAAGTATTTAAAGAACATATTATACAAATAAATATGGCTAAAAAAGAAATTAAGCTCTATGAGTGCGAATGTGAAAGATGTAAACATCATTGGATAACCAGAAGTGAAGAACTGCCAATTGTTTGTCCCAGCTGTAAATCTCCTTATTGGGACAAACCAAAGAAGAAATAATTTTTTTAGGTTAATTAGCACCCGCTAACGCAACAATGCATCTAAATCAAAAAGTATAAAAATGAATTAAAATAATCTTGATGTAACTATGATAGATCTTATTCAAAATACTATTACATTTTTTGGTTCGGGTTTTTTTATTATTGGCCTGTTCTTTGCA
>JABHMJ010000014.1 GCA_018693795.1 Candidatus Woesearchaeota archaeon
CATTCCATCCTGAATTTAAATTAATAGTTTGACTAATTGATGTTCCACAATCTAATTCCTCATCAATTAAAGTATCACAATCATCATCCAATCCATTACATACTTCTGTAATTGGACTTCCTGCAGTACAAGAATCAACTATACTACCCACACTACAAGATGTTGAACCAGAATTAGAACATTCCCCAACTCCACATGATGTTGAAACAGAAACATAACCTTGATCTGAGACTCCACTACAATCTTCATCTACACCATTACAATTATTATCTGAAGCTCCAGGATTAATTGCTGCATTACCATCATTACAATCTATTTCTCCACAATCTCCTCCTTCAACTGAATAAGTATCACTGTCCAAATCAGTACATGTTGGTGTTGTAGTAATTTCCCCATCAATCATTACTGCTTGTATATCTATTGCAGAAAGTGCACTTTCATAAATTCTAACATCATCAATAATTCCATCAAAATAATCTCCAGAATCTCCGCCAGTATTAAATCCTATCAAAGTATCAACTCCAGTTCCAAGATCTAAATTTCCACCTACACTATGTGCTTGGGAAGCAACTTCAGTTCCATCTTTATAAATTCTAATTGTTGTGCCATCATAGCTAACTGCTAAATGAACAAAATCTTCTGTTTCTGAAATAGTTCCACCAACTAAAGTGTCTGTAGTTCCGCCCGCTTTTATTCTAGTTCTAATTTGGCCATCACAAAGACCCATCATCCAATTATGATCAGCAGTTTGTGTTCCAGAAGCTTTTGAAACAATTCTTGGACCACAAGAATTTACAAAATCTGGATTTACCCACGCTGTAATTGTTATTTCATCATTAACTGGAACATCTCCTAGGTCTAATGAGTTTAAAGTAAAATCATATCCATTATTTAATTGCCCAGTTGTTTGAGTTGGACATGAGGTACAAACCCCATTATAACTTCCTGCAATATCATTATAATCTGAATCTAAAGGATAGTGTGCAACTAATGTTCCTTCTACTGAACAATCACTATAAGAACACCCAGTTATTGTGCATGTTTTTGTTAAACAGTTTGCATTATCTGGACATAATAAATCATTAGGAACTCCCGGTCCACATGTTCCTGCGGAACATATGTCGTTCTCTGTACAAGCAATTCCATCATCACAAGAATTTGTATTTGGAGTGTTGATGCAAGCCCCTAAAGTGCAAACATCATTAGTACAACTATTTGAATCTTCACATTCTATATCTAAAGTACAACCACAATCTTCATCTGAAGAACCATCACAATCATCGTCTAAAGAATTTCCACATTCTTCTGTTACTGGAGTTATTCCACCAACACAACTTCCCCATGTTCCTCCGGAACATGTTTCTGTTCCAAATGAACATTCACCAATGTTACTTCCACAAGATCTTGTATTTCCATCTGTACAACCAGTTGCTGCTCCAAATGAAACTGGATAACCATTTGAATTTACATTTCCGTTTTCATCTATTACAAATAAATATAAATCATCAGTCTCTGTGAATGAACCTTGATTTGCTGTGAATTGAATATTGGATCCATCCCATGTTGTATGTGGAATTTGAATTTCACAGTGAGCTCCATTGACCTCAACTAAATTCCAATCATTCAAATCGCAAAGTTCTATTCTCGCTTGAGTTGTATCAATGTATAAATCATCAAACCATGCTTTTGCAGTATCAGTAAACCCTGCAGCCATATAACCCAATCTAAAATCATCATATGAACAATCTCCGCAACTTCTTTGTGGATAGTTTATAAGATCCAATCCTAATTGACCATCAAGCCACATCTTTACAATATCATTTGGTTCAGTGACAGGAGTTCTCATTTCTGTATAAACAGACCATCGGTTATAAACACGATAAGTGTCATCATGTACCCAATGTTGATCTACATATTCGGTATCCCCATCATTATTATACCATGCCCACTTGGTGGCACCAGCAGGAATTAATATCATTCCCTGAGGTAAATTAGAATTTGTTCCAAAAATATAAAATTGTTTTAAATTACAAGCTTCTCCTCCCCCAGTATGACATACATCAATATCATTAGAATAATCGCCCTCTGCCCAACGCCAATAAGTAATATATAATGCATCTAATGGACCTTCACCAACCCAACCAAATGCAGTATTTGTATCTCTATAACTCCAATCAACATTAGCAGCAACTGATCCTGCATGAGTATGTGTCCCGTCATACTGTAGACCTGGGCCAGCATAATTATCGAATCCGCCCCAAGTCGGACCATATATTGGCTCAGATTCATGAATATAACTTCCCAAACTATGGGATTCAAAGTCGTCCCAAGACATAGGATTAACAGGACTTTTAACACCAAAAGAACTTCCATCAATACTAAAACTTTCTCCATGACTTAAAACACCTAAATTAGAAACACTACCTACATGGGGTTCACCAGGAACTACAATAACTTGACTAACTTTTAAAGTATTTGAACTTTGCATATTATTAGCTGGATCTTCATTTAAACTTGCAACAAAAACATATTCAGGATCTGAATCACTACCATCTGTGTCGTCAACCCATTCTGTAATCCAAGTTTGAGTTGCAACTCCAGCATTAAAAGTGGTTGAGCTAGGATTAGTTGCTGTTACTGGATCTAAGTCTGTAAATAATAAAAAGTCATCAGTATCAAACAATTCAAAATCTAATTGTTTTCCATCACAGTTATTTCCATTAACTGTTAATGTTACTTGTGTACCTTCATCAGCTGTTGTTGTACTCCAAGATGCTGATGTTAATGAACATTCTGGAACAACACCCCCAGAAAAAGAAACTGGAACACCATTTGAAACAGTTCCTTTTGAATCTATTACAAACAAATAAGCATTTTCTTCATTTGCAAATTGTCCTTTCCAAATTCTTGCAGAAATAGAGCCATCATTCCAACTCTCTGGAGTTGCTACAGTAAGTTTAGTTGAACTCCAATAATCTTGTGCGTTTCCTATTTCTATTCTTGCCTTCGCATTTGGTCCTTGAGCAACATAAATATCATCAAACATAGGATGAGAATTAGATGAAGTCCTACCCCACGCATTAAATCTTATTCTCTCAAAATCACTATCTGCTTGACATAATACTTGAATATTCTCTTGATGATCAAGAATTTCAATTCCTGCATTTGTAACATCTGATAAATATAATTCTCCATTCACACTATCTGCATCAATAAATGCTGAGAGTCTGTACCATTCTCCTTTATGAAAATTCCAACTTCCAAAATACCTGTCTACAATACACTCTTCATTGCCAGCCCACCGCGCGCCTTGATTTCCATAATATCCTGGAATTACTAAATCATCATTTATTGTAGATGAGTCACCCAAAACCCATGTTTGCTTCCAATTAGTTCCTTCAGCATGATCTTCACCAGGATAATAATCTCCTGCAGGGAGATAAATCCACCATGAAGCAAAAATTTCTTTTGGAGTGTTAGATAATACTTTTTCAATATAATGATTATCACTAGTATCTGATTCATCAGCCCTAAATGCTAAATTCCCACTTGCAGAACTTACACTAGTATAAGTTGGAGTTCCAGAAACACTACTCCATTGACCTGCTTGAGCTAAACTTGCACTCATAGGGCCATTTACATTCCCATTCTCAAAATCATCAAAAACTAAGAAATTTGGCCCATTACCAAAATTGGCTCCAGAAATATTAATAGAACCCCCATTACTCACTTCACCCGAAACACCATAAACTGTAAGTTCTGTCGTTGGCACTCCAAACGAAACTGGAACCCCATTTGAAACATCTCCATTTTCATCTATTACAAATAAATAATATGTTTGATCTGAATTTAATGCTCCTTGGTTTGCGGTGAATTGAATATTTGAATCATTCCAAGTTGTGTGGGGGATTTGCATCTCATACACAACCTCAGCAGCATTTCCATTAGGATCATAATTCAAGGCATCTGCAATCACGATTCTCGCCAAAGAATGATCAAAATACACTTCAGAAACATCAAATAATTCTGCATCATAATTAGTTCCAGAGGCCCCATCAAAACCCAATGCAGCCACATAATTGTAGGGATCAATAGAAGCAATTACTTCTTCATGTTCAACAATACCATCAGTTTGAGCAGAAAAATATCCCCGTCCATCATCTACTGTGGCTGAAGGATCACACACCTCAATACCATGATTGTCTATACTTAAAGATAAATGATGCCAAGTGTTCTGTCTGCCACTCCAATCACCAGACAAGACGGTGCCTCCTCCACCAGCAGATCTAAGATGTCTGACATCACAAGCAGCACCACAACCATTAACATTCCACAAAGTAGAAGTCAAGTGCATAGTAGTCCAAGAAAGTCGACCAACATTATCGGGAGTACATTTTGCATTACAAAGAGAGCTGTTGTAACACACAGAATCACGGTTTATGTATGGGCCATAACTATTCCGAGCCCAAACTCTCAGCATCTTATTAGATTGGTCGAGATTATTAGTATCTGCAGAAGTTCTAAAATACCAACTAATAAAAAAACCTTCCTGGGAACCAGTATCGTCTGCAGGGCGGTGCGCTTCAAAAGCAGATTCTCCATAAGCCCTATAAAATGGATGTCCCGAATGATCTTCAGCATCATAATAGTACATTCTTCCAGTATAATCTTTTTGATAATAAGCATCCCAAGGATATCCAACCCCAACAGGAATCTCCGCACCATCAGACAAAGCAGAATAAGCTACTTGATTATCGAGAGTGTCCCAAAATGCAGGCTCAACAGGACTCTTTACACCAAATGAACTTCCAGTAATATTTATTGAAGAGCCATCAACTAAACTAGATCCAATGGAATCAACATAAGGAGCCGCATTTACAAAACTAACAATAAATACAAATAAAAATAATAGCACCAACTTTTTCATAATAAAATAAAAACAAATACATTATTTAAAATTAACTAAAAATTTTCACTTTATTAGATTTGATTACTCTTCTTCTTTTACTTTTAACATATTTAGCGATAGCATTAGGAACAAACAAATTTCCAATAACTTTTGCTTTAACTTTAACAGTATAGGAAATAAATAATTCAGAACCAGAATCAATCACTGGAATGTTCCACATCATTTTAGTTCCACCAGTAGACCTAATAATCCTAGAAGGTTTCACAGAACCAAACTCAGAAGGTTTTTCAACAACATTAACCATTCCATCCATTAATTTAATATTTCTAATTTTTGTCATTCCCTTATTTTTCAAAACCAATAAAACCCCAATCGTTGTAACACCTTCTTTTGAATGTTGTACAGAAGTTATTCTTTTAATTAATCTTAAATCTGTTTTAAAATATAAATATAATAACCAAACTAAAATAATTGCTCCAATTAAAATAAAAACAAATTCTCTATAATCTGTTTCTATAGAAATAATTTTTCCTTCACCAGAATTCAAACTATAACTCCATTCATGAACATAGTATCCATCTATTTTTTCAATAGATGTTGGTTCTTCACTAAAACTAGTAAATAGTTTTTGGAAATAAGATAATTTTTTTGTAAAAGTCTCATAACTAATAGAATTACCATTATTTACTTTTTCAATAGTCTCTTTATTATATAAAAATCCTTTCTCAGGAGTACCAACCTCTTGAACATTTCCAGATGGGGCAATATTAATTCTTTGAACTTTTTCCATAACTAATTTATCTTCTCTATAAATAAAAACATGAATATCTTTTTCTCCAGCATCTACATTTTGCCCAAAATCAATCAAAAATTCACTCTCTAAAGAATCTTCTCCCAAAATCCCCATTTCACCAGTTTCATCAAAATAATCACTTTTCAAATTGATAGTAATATTTGGAATAACATAACCAGAATTACTATTCAATACAACTCTAAATAAATTATCATTATCAACATCAATAACATTTGGTAACTCTAAATTTATATCAACAATATCATCATAATCAAGAATTTCAACATCAAAAGAATGTTCTGTCAATATATCAGAATCATTGTTAGAAACAACATTTAAAGTAATTCCATAATTCCCAGGATCTTTATCCTCGTAAGGTCTTAATTTTAAAATAACCTCTTGACTAGATTCAGCATCAATATATATCTGCTTTGGTTCAACATTAAAAATCCACTCCCAAAATGGAGAGGGAGAATAAAACCTAAAACGATCTGAAACATTTCTTTTATTTTCTAAAGTTACCTTAAAAACAAATTCATCTTCATTCAACACTTTATCTTGAATAACTTCATGAGAAACAACTAAATCTTCATGTGCAAGAGCACTAAAACTATATAAAATTACAAGAACTAACACTAACACGCCCTTCTTCATAGGAAGGGGAATCTTATCAAACTTATAAAACTTCTTATCTTATAACAATTTTAGGCATTTCTTCAGTTAAATCAATAATTGTTGAAGGTTGATTATGCAAAAACCCATCATCTATCACAAAATCTACTTTTTTCAAAATATTCCTAGAAATTTTACTAACTTCCCTCACAGGAGACTTGCCAGAAAAATTAACAGAAGTAGTAATAAAGGGCACTCCTGCCCTTTGAACTAGTCTAGAAAACGCATGATAAGGAATTCTAACTCCTAGTGTGTCTAATGTTGGGTTAACATTTCTAGCAACAGCTCTTTTCTTCATATTAAAAATAAAAGTAAATGGCCCTGGCAATGTTTGAACATAACTTTTCTTAGAAATTTCAAAATGATCATAAATCCATTTTTTACTTGGGGCAATAACTGACAAAGGTTTATCTCTATCTCTCCCCATTATATCTTTTATTTCAGAAACAGAACCAGATTTCAAAGCATTACATCCTAAATCATAAACCGTATCTGTAGGATAAATAAAAATATCTCCTGCTTTTATTCTTTCAACTAAATATTTTGCATCAATTTCATGAAAAGAGATAATTTCTACCATAAAAAAGAGAGTAAAATGAGAATTATAAAGGTTTGGAATCATTTAAAATATAGATACATATTATTAAGATTTTTTCTGCAAAGTGTCTACCATTAAAGGGAGGATTTCTTCATATAAAACAATATGAGTTAGATTAATAACTTTTTCCCATCCAGCTTCAAACTCAACAAATTTAACATCATACCCTCTTTTTTCCAGATGAGTTTTTGCTTCTAAGGCAACTGTCTCATCTAAGCGCAAACTTTCTGGAGACATCAATACTCGGGGTGCATTGTTATATGCTACAAACTGATAAGGTTCATCAGAATATTTTTCTCTAGCTAGAACATACAATTTATTTTCAGAAAATACCATAAAAAATAATTAATGAAATTATATATAAACTTTTATATTCTCTATTATAAAACCTTCGAAACACCAGAAACCTTCTCAAACCTAATAACATGATCCACAAAACTTTCTATTTTTGCATCATGACTGACAATGATAGTTTGTTCAACATTTAATAATTCTAAAACATCTCTGATTTTATCAACTTGTTCAGAAGAAAATCCATCTGTTGGTTCATCCAAAATCAATAAATCTTTAGTATTAATATCAGACATAACAGTGTTAATCACTTTATTCAAAGCTAACCTATATGACAAGGCAATTGCAGTTTTTTCTCCACCAGATAAATGCAAATAATCATTATCATATCCATTTTGTTCAATTAATGGAGTAAATTCATAATCTAACTTAACTTTCAATCCAATATCATTAACTAAAATCCCAAACCAATCTCTAAACAAAGAATCAAAATCAGAATGAACCTTCTTCATAATTTGTTTTTCCATATTTTGCACTAAATTTCCAAAATCAAATTCAATAAAATTAATCAACTTAGAATATTTCATGATCTTCAACTTTATTTCTTCGCCCTTCTCAATTTCTAAATTTAATTTAGAAAGAATTTCATTTAAAATTTTAAATTCATTTTCATTTCTTGCTTTTTCAGCCAAAACAATTTTCTCTTTATTCAACCATTCATCTAATCCGATTTTAGCAATACCAAACATTTCTTCAACATTGGGGATTTCTTCCAATAACTTAGAAACTTCAGATTTACAAACATTCATAGAACCAATTTTTAATTTAATTTCTTTTTGTTCTTCAAACAAATTCTCTAATCTTTTTCTTTTATCATTCAAATTTTCTAATTTCAATTTTAATAACTCAATCTCATTTCTTTCTTTAGATAAAACTTCCAAATCTTCTTTTAATTTAAGAATAATATTAGAAATACTACTCTCTTTAATTTTATGGTCCTCTAACAAAATAGAATTATCTTTTATTTTCAAATCTTCAACTTCAGAAATTTTATGTTTGTGTCCTTCTAAAACATTTTGTTTACAAGTGGGACAATAATTTAAATCAAAAATTTCTTTCTTATTTTTGTCTGCTTCTTTTATTCTTAATTCAAATCCATGTATTTCTTTCAAAATTTTGCGTAATTCATTTTCATGTTTAACAACATCTTCTTTATTATCAAAAATCTTTTTATCATACAAAGAAACATCCTCTAATTTTAAATCTTTCAAAGATTCTTCAACTAAATTTATTTCTTCTTGTAAATCTAAAATTAATTTATTATTTCTAATTCTATTATTTACAAAATTATTAACATTAGTTTCAGCAATTTCAAATTCTTTCTCTAATTTATTTCTTTTATCTCTCTCACCCTCAATCAGTTCAATTTGTTTTTTAAAATTATTAATTTTATCCAAAGTATTTTTCAAACTTTCTTCATTTTCACTAATATTTAATTTCAATTCAGAAACCTTGGCTCTTTTTTCAGAAACTTCATTTTTCTTTTCTTCAAGGCCCAAAATAACATATTCATTTTCTTTAACAACATCTTTTAATTTTTTAATAATAAATTTAGAATTCTCATAAATTCTTTGATATTTATCTATCCCAAAAACTTTCCTCAATATATTCAATCTTTCTTTAGCATCAGACAATAATATTGATTTCATTTCTTCTTGAGGAGTATAAACTGTATAATTATAAACTAAAGATTTTGATTTAGTCAAAAATTCCATAGGATAATTAAATAATTCTAAAATTTTTTGTTTTAATTGAACTGCAGTTCCCTCTAATCTATCACTGTCAATTTCAATAAATCCAGAAATTTGCTTAACTCCAGATTTTTCTCTCTTCAATCCTCTTTTTATTATAACTTTTTTATCATCAATTTCAAAATCCAACTCCACACTTCCTAAATTCTCGCCATGCCTTAGTAAAGATCCGCCAGATAAAGATCCTTTTCTCAAACCAAATAAAACAAAATCAATAGCTAGTAGCAAAGTAGTTTTACCTGAACCAATATTTCCACTCAATAATAAATTTCCTTTTGGAAAACTAATTTCTTCATTCCCATAGCTACGAATATTCTCTAATATTAATTTATTAATTATCAATTTCCAAAACCTCAAAAGTATTTTTCACAACTCTCATTTCAAAATCTAAATTCTTTTCACCATCTAATTTTTCATCATTCAAAACATCAAACAATCCTTTAATCAAATCACTTTCATCAACTTCAGAAATGATTTTTTCCTCAATAACTTCGACACTACCTTCTTTAACATCCAACTCTTCAAATTCTTTTATTTTTAACTTAGAACTATTTCTTAAAACAACAAAAGCTCCAGAAAACTCCTCATTTAATTTTCTAAAATCAATATCAGATAATTTTCCAGAATTTAATATTCCTTTCATCCTAATCAATAATATCTTTCCCAAAATTTCATTCTTATCAATTTTATCTACAACAAAATCAATAACATCATGAGAATCTTTTCCATCCAAACTAATAGTATAAGAAATTGTGTCTTTTAATTTTACATCAACATATTCAGATTTAACAAAATTTTCATCATATTCATTAATAAAAAATCCACCATGCTTAAATTTCTCTAACTCAAAAAAATTATTAGGAAACAAAGCACCAGGATAAGCAATTCTTCCATACGGCTCTTTTACTTCATTAAAAATAAAATGAGGGTGACCTCCTGCATAATAATCAAATCCTTTTGGCAAAATAGCAACTGGTTCGCTAGAGACCATAGCCAAATGTTCTGGTTTAAATTCGGTTAATGTTGTATGAAACATAAATATTTTTTTAGATTTTTCATTTTCTAAATACTCTCTATTCAAAGATTCATAATAGCTTTTTTCTAATCCGCCAGCCTTACCAAAAATTCCAGTTAATTTAACACCAGTTTTTTCATCTGTTATAAACTTCAAATTATTTTCTTCAAATTGTGTAACATTTTTAACTAAACCAGCATTTTCAAAAACATCCAACATAGTTTTCCCAGAAGGAGAATAATCATGACTTCCTGCAACAATATAACAAGGAATTCTAGAATCTTTTAATTTCTTTAAATCCAAAGTGACTTCTTTAATTAAATCAATACTAGGCAAAGCAGTATTAAACAAATCACCAGCAATAAGAACAAAATCTACTTTTCTTTCTATGCAAATATCAATGCTTTTAGAAAAAACTTTCATTCCAAGCTCTTTTAATTTTAATTCTGACCATCCCCCAATATGACAATCAGCTAAATGTGCAAATTTCATTAAAAATTGAAATCACAAAAATTTATTAAAGATATCTGTGTTATAGTCACATTCTATTATAAAAATCATTCATATACAATAATTTTGATTCCAATTCAGAATAAATTTCTATGCCAGAAGGAGTAAAAGATATATAATCAATATTCATATCTCCTGAAAGTCTAGATACAATAACTTTGATATACCCTTTGCCCAATAAAGAATTATAAGCATCTAAAAATTTAGGTTCCTCATTTATATTATATTCAACAGGAGCCCCATCTTCAGAACTTCTACCAAGATAAACTAACAACCCATACTCAACTTCTATTTGGTTTGCATTCTCAAAAAGATCCATATAAATAAAAAATATCAAAACTATATAAATCTACTTCTTCATTTTAGGCAAAAAATTATAAGAAAAGATAAATGCAACCAAAATCACAATCCAAAAAGTTAATGTATCTAATTTACCAAAAACATACAGAACAAAATTTAAAATTAAAACAAGAATAAAAATTAAAGAAATTAATTTTTTCATTTTAATCTAAGAGTTTTCACATCCTCCATAAATATAACATCTTTTCCGGTTTTATATCCCATTCCATTTGTTAATTTAGTTACATCGCCAGTTTGTTTTCTAGACCCATGCCCTGGAATAATCTTTTCAGGATTTAACATTTCAATTAAATCTCTAGAATCTTCAATTGCGCCATGCCCACTTGCATGAATATCTTTGAAAACTCTAACACCTTCACGAATTAATTGTTTCTCCAATTTAGCTCGATTAGTTATATTTGGTTCAACAGGAATTGTTCTACAAGAAAAAACAACATGATCATCTTTCTGAAATTTAAAAGGTAATTTCTTATCCCCAATTCTTGTAAGAATAGCATTCTCTTCTGCCTGATTACCTGTACATACGACAAGATATTTCTCACGATTTTTTTCAATCTCTTTTAACTTTTTCTTTACTTGCCAACCATATGTAACAACTTCAACTTCTTTCATCCAAGGAACATAACCAAGATTATCTGCAGCTTGAGTATATTTAGCCAAAGACCTTCCCAAAAATACAACTTTTCTTTTTATCTTTCTACCAAATTCAACTGCACTCTTCAATCTAGCTATCTGACTAGCAAAACTAGTAACAATCAACCCATGTCCAGTGTTTTCAGTTCCAAGCATAACATCTTTTAACATTTCTTTAGCAACACTCTCAGAAAAAGATTTTCCGGGTGTCCCAGAATACAAAGAATCTAAAATCAAAGCTCTAACTTTCCCAGTTTTTCCAATTTCCTTCAACCTATCAGTATCTGGCTTTTTCCCCATAACAGGTTTATTATCTAATTTAAAATCATTAGAATAAACTACCATCCCATCGGGAGTGTGAACAACAATCATCGCAGCATCTAAAGTAGAATGAGTCATATTTACTAATTCAATTTCAATATTCTCAGAAACTTTAAATCTGGATCCTTGTTTCTTTACAATTAATTTATTTTTTAAATCTATATCTTCATCTTTAGCCAATATTTTCAAAAATTCTAAAGTGTATGGTGTTCCATAAATTGGGCAATCATACTCTTCTTCCATGTACATAATTCCGCCAGTGTGGTCTAAATGACAATGTGAAGGCACAATTGCTTTTATAATTTTTTTATCTAATTTAGAATCATCAGGAATAATGCCTATTTTTTGCATTCCTTTTTTTGTTAAATATTTTTTATTTCCGCCACCGCTTTGATATTTTATCAAACTAGGCAAATGAACGCCCATGTCTAAAACAACGGCCTCATTTTTATATTTTATAACGGTCATGTTTTTTCCAACTTCTTCATAACCGCCTACACTTATTATTTCTATCATATTAAAAAACCAAAAAAAGGAGTATATAAACCTTTACTTTTCCTCAAATTTGACAATATCTCCTTCTTTAAATTTAAACTCTCCACTCTTAAATTCTAAAACATAAGCACAAGAAATACTCCCTTTAGAACGTAAAAACTTGGGATTAATCAATGCACTATCAATAAATGGTCTTAAACCCTTAATTACTTTAACAACTTTCATATCTTCTCCCAAACAAACAACATCAATTTTACTAAAAACAAATAACATATCTAAAATCATATCTTTACACCTAGTTTTCAATACAGAAATGCCAAAAACTCTATTAAACCTTAAACCAAAAAAACTACTCAAAAACTGGCCCTTAGAAACAAACTCACCATTAGAATAAACCTTCATATTCACATCCTCTTCACTACATTTATTCCTAATAAAGAAAGTGAATTTTTCAAAACAATCATAAAAGATTTAACTAAGGCAATTCTAAATTTCTCATTAGAAGATCCAATAACTTTACAAGCATGGTAAAACTCATTAAATTTCTGGCATAACTCATATGAATAGTGAGAAACTAAAGAAGGATTTAACATAGAATTTTCGACAACAGAAGAAAATTCACCCATCTTTTTAATTAATTCAATTTCACAAACATCTAAATCATCCACAGAAACTTTTCCAGACTTTCCAGAAATAATTGAATTTGCTCTAGCATAAGTATACAACAAATAAGGCCCAGTATCTCCACTGAATTGTAAAAAATTATCAATATCAAAAATAGCATCTTTTGAAGGTTGATTTTTCAAATCTCCATAAAAAATAGCGGCCCTAGCGACATCTAAAGCAACATCAGAAGAAACTTTAGACTTTTTTGCCAACTTAACAGTCTCATTCAAAACATCTTTCATAAAAACAGTCTTTCCTTTACGAGAGGCAAATTTTTTCCCATCTTTATCTAAATATAATCCATGTGCTACATGAACACAATCTTTACTCCATTTGTGCCCCATTAATTCTAAAACCTTGAACAATTGTCTAAAATGTAATTTCTGTTCAGAACCAACCTCATAAATCATTTTATCAAATTTATATTTTTTATATCTATCAATTGCAGTAGCAATATCTCTTGTCATATACAAACTACTTCCATCACTCTTTTGAATCAAAGCAACCCCCAAATTATCTAACTTAACAACATTTGCTCCATCATCTTCAACTAATAATTTTTTCTTTTTTAAAGAATTGACAACATCATCCAATTTATTATTATACATAGATTCACTAGAATAAACATTAAATTTAACCCCTAAAATTGAATATATTTCTTTAAACTCTTTTATACTTAATTCTCTAAATAATTTCCATTGATTAACTAATTTTTTATCTCCACTTTCTAATTTTTTGAAATATTCTTTGGATTCAGAATCAAATTTATCATCTTTACTCATCTTAACATATAAATTAAATAAATGTTTAACAGGATCCTTCTTCAATAATTTGGCATCTCCAAATTTCTCATATCCCAGTAATATTTTTCCAAATGGAGTTCCCCAATCACCCAAATAATTCATACGAATAACTTTATAGCCATTAAATTCATGAATATTTGCAATTGAATTTCCAATTAAAGTAGATCTTAAATGACCAATACCAAAACTTTTAGCAATATTAGGAGAAGAATATTCCACAACAACATTTTTTGATTTCCCAATCTTATTTTTACCATAATTTCCTTTCTCACTTAAAATTTCTTTAATCAAACTTTCACTATACAATTTCTTATCTACAAAAAAATTCAAATAAGGACCTTCATTAACAACTCTAAAAAATATTTTACTCAACTTAATTTTCCCAACCAATTCCTCTGCAATAACATTAGGACTTTTTCTCATCTTCTTGGAAAGAAAAAAACAAGGTAAAGCTACATCTCCTTTACTAAAATCATTAGGAGTTTCAATAATATTAGAAATATCTTCTTTAATCACTTTCTTCAAAACTTTAATCAACTCTAACTTAATATCCATAAACAAAAACTATTTACATTATTTATAAAACTTATCAAAAGTCTAGGCCGGAGATTGACTGAACTAAATCAATCTTAAGTCAACCCGAAAGTTAACACATCTCCGATTGCCCCTAATATTATAAGAATTAAGAATTATTTAAAGATTATTATTCCGCAGTAAAATCTTCAATACTAGATTTAAAGTCTTTATCAGATTTTATAATGCCTTTATTTTTCAAAAATTCTTTAGCTAAAATAAAGAATATAACAGCCAAACTTTTTTTACCTTTATTATTACCCGGAACAACCAAGTCTATATTTTTACATTCATTGTTTGAGTCACATAAAGCAATAACTGGAATTCCCAATTTAGCGGCATCATTTATAACATTCTTATCCGGTATTGGATCTGCAGCTAAAATCAATTTAGCTTCAACAAAATCTTCTAAATTAGCATTAGTCAAAACGCCAGGAGGGTATCTCCCAATAAATAAATTTACGCCAGTTAATTCTGCAAACTTTTTAACAGCCTTCCACCCATTTTCTCTTCTACATACAATAAGAATATCTTTGGGATCATAATCAGACAATAATTTTCCAGCCAATTTTAATCTTTCATTAATTTGTTCAACATTTAGTACAGATAAACCATCTGGTCTAACTTTATACACAAATTTATCCATATGTTTAGTTCTAAATTTAGTGCCAATATGTATACCAGCTTTCAAATAATCCTCTAAAGGAACCAAATATTGTACTTCAGCCATCTTCCTATTTAGGCAAAATCACCTATTTATAAAACTTTCTACAACTCGTACTTCATCTCTTTACTAATCTTTCTAAGTCTATCAAGTTTAACTTTTCTTTCCTTACCATAAACGCCACATTTTATCAAAGGAATCTTAAAACCAACACCCAAATCAACTAAACTATCATCTAAAGTTTCTCCAGATCTATGAGAAATTATCAATTTTAATTTTTCCTTCTTAGCCAATTCTACAACTTCCTTAAATCCCAATAAACTCCCATTCTGATTTGGTTTAACAATCATTGCATTAATAGATTTCATCTCAATGGCCTTTTCTAATCTTTTCACATTAGTAACAATCAAATCATCTCCAGTTATCATGCATTTTTTTCCAAAATTTTCATTCAACATAGCAAATCCAGAAAAATCTTCTTCATGCAATGGATCTTCTAAATAACGCAAATCATATTTCTCGATTAAAGAACCAATATATTCAAGTTGGTTTAATGAATCTAATTTTTTATCCCTATAGACATAATTTTTTCCATCCCAAAAACTATTTGCAGCAACATCAATACCAAGTCTCAAATCAACACCAGTCTCATCTAAAACTTCTTTAACAATTTTTTTTAATAAATCTAATATTTCTTCTACGCTAAATTCCAATGCCCAGGCACCTTCATCAGTCATTTTTAATTCTAAATCCATATTTTTCAAATGTTTCTTAATATAATTATGGGCCAAATCATTAATTTTTACTAAATCATCAACATTCTTAGCATTATCAGAAAACAATAAAAATTCTTGAAATTCACAAAAATTTCCCCCCTTAACATGAACTCCTCCTCCGATAACATTGCCTAAAGGACGAGAAACAACCTTAACATTTGGATCTAACGTTTTCCATAATTGTTTTCCAAATGCTTTCAAAACAGCATATTCCATTGCAATAACAGAATTAGCGCCTAAACTTTCAATTTTATCTTCAATTAATTTCAAATCATCAAAAGAATTAATTTCCATATCTCTCCAATCAATTTTATTTATTTTGTCTACACATTCTTTAACATTAAAGTTAAAATCTTTAACTTCATGTTTTCCTTTACTTGCCCCAGACGGTGCAGAAGCTTCCCCTTTTCCCAAATCAGATTTAACTTGAACTTTTATAGTATCTTCGCCACGAGAATTAGATATTACTTTGGCTTTAACTTTTTTTATTATCATAAAGATTAAAATTAGAATTACTATATAAAATTATCTAGTTTTCTTTGTTCTAGGATTTTTTGTCTTTGATTTCTGTTCTCTTTGTTGAACTTTCCGCACTTTTTCAACATTTATTCTAACTTTCTTTTCTTGATTATCCAAGGTACGACGATATTTTATGGTTTCTTTTCTTCCTTTTTTAGATTCTTTCCATCTAGTCCCGGGAATAATCCTTTTACTTTTTGGCGTTTTATACCTAGTTTCAACATTATCATAATTATTATTCCACCAAACACTCCAATCAGAATGTCTTGGTGTTTCGTGGTATCTAGAATGCCATAATGGAAAAGGATCATAATAATCACTATAACCATCATTATCAGAATCAGAATCACAAGGATCTGTTCCAAAATATAATTCAGTTAAATCATCCAATCCATCATAATCAGTATCATAATTATACATATTTGTCCCTAAAACACTTTCAGACCAATTAGAAATTCCATCTTTATCCCAATCTCCATAGGGGTTTACAACACCATGACGTTCAAAAAACATTCCTCTCCTATTATGGTCCCACCAAGGACTAAATCCTTCAGGATAATGCACGTTATTAAACCATTTCCACCCATCTTGATCCCAAAATTCGAATCCATTAGTAAACTCGCATCTGCCAGTAGGATCTGTAAAATATAAATCTCCATTAATATTAATAGTTTCTAAATCTAGTCCATCATCTCTCCCATATCCTCTGTCATAAATCCCAGTAACATAAATTTCTCTTTTCGGATGACGATCAGGAGAAGATTCATTTAATTTAATTATTTTAGAAATTTCTCTTCCAACATTTCTTAATAAAACATCATTAGATCTATCTACCTCTTCATTTGCAATAACAACATCTCCATTTCTTAAATATCCACTAACAAAAAAATTACCCCCTACAAAACCAAAATCAGCAGGAACTACATCCAACCCAGCTCGATGATTATCTGATTTTCTTAAATTTTCAACAAAATTCGCTCTTCCACGATTAACATAATCCGGTTGCCTATAAACCGCAGCACAACCAGAAGACAACATAGCTACGGCAGCAATACTTAAACTAAAATTCCTCAAACCTCTTTTAATTCGAGACATATAATAATCTTAAAAATAGAAATATAAAAAGTTAACTAAAAAAGAAAAAATTACGGCATAGGCCGTTTTACTGTTATGGGAAGAATTCCTTTTTCAAACTCAAGTTTGGCAATTTCAATAGGATTATAATTAATCCCTTTCAAATCTGAATCTTTCAACTTAAGTAAAAAAGGAGCTCCAAGAGCTAATTGTAAAGCTCTAGCACCAATAAGTCTTGCTTTTTCATATTTAGTCATTTTCATTTTAAAGCATCCCTCAATGGTTTAACAGCTTTAATAGCTAGTCCAATTGCTTTATCAACTTCATCTAAGCTCATTCCAGTTGAACCACCTTTTTGCATAGCATGAACACTTCCAGTTTCACTAACAGAAACACTCAATCTTGCATCAGTAGCAGCCTCTTCATCACGACCAGCGTCAATAATTAAACTTTTACCAACTTTGTAAACTGTCACATTAATTGGTTCAAATTTCAAAGGAACTTTAGTTTTTGTAAAAACTCCCCATTGAACTTTATCATCAACCAATTCAGGTAATACTGCATTCTTCAAAGCAGCAATTGCAGCCAAAGCAGAAGCATCAATTAAATTTCCATCATCATTAATAGTATAAATATCAATAATAATGTTCCAAACTAATTCTCCTTCTTTAATACAAAGCTTTTTTAAATCAATCATTCCAGATTCCCTAATACCTCTATCGATAATTCTAGCTAACTCAATAGTTTGAGCATTTGGTGGTCCTGGTAAAAATTCAGGATTTGAAACTGGTAATCTTTCAGCACCAACCATTAAATTTCCTTTATCAGAAGAATCAGCATATGGCTTACCAACATCCATTTTTACACCAGCAATAACTTCCGTTTTGCCGATTTTTACTCTAGCTGAACCTTCTGCTTTGTTAGAAACATCATAACTTATTTCAACAGGTTTTCTGAATTCATCAAATTTTCTTCCGTCAAGTCTTTCGTTATTCAAAAGAACTGCTTCTACATATTTTTTCATTTTCCTGCCCCCTTATACTTTGCTTTCAAGGCTTCAACTTGTACTTTTTTAATATCTAAACAAGCTTTCATTCCCATTTCAACAGCTTCTTTTATTTCTTTTTGTGTCATGTTTCCATCCATTTGCAATAATGTAATTTCTCCAGTTCTTGTTGACATAGCCATGGGTAAATCAGTAGCACCATCTTCATGATCTTCTTCGTCTTTATCCAAATCCACAACAATTTTATCAGAAACTTTTCCTACTGCAATAGAAGTAATCAAATCTTTCATTGACATTCCAGCATCAGCTAAAGCTAAAGCAGCAGCATTAATTCCTGCAGCCCTTGTTCCAGCATCTGCTTGTGTAATATATACATAAACATCAACACCTAAATATGAAAATTTAGTTAAATCTAATACTGGTTTTAATGAATCTTCAGTAACCATGGAAATTTCTGTACTTCTTCTTGAAGGTCCAGGTCTTTTTCTTTCTGTAACTGAAAAACTCAATAAATCATATACACATTTAAGTCTCCCTTCTTTTGGATTTTGTAAGAAAGCTGGGAAAACACCTCTTGGGCCATACACTGCAGCAATCGCAACAGTTTTTCCAGTTCTAAACATTGCACTTCCCTCGGCACGTGGAATTATTCCCACTTTTGCTTCCATTTCTCTTACTTCATCAAATTTTCTTCCGTCAAATCTTTTATTATAAGCCATTTTATTTAGCCTCCTTCTTCAAGAATACACTCATTTTATCTGTCAATCCCGAAGAATGTGCTTCTGCTTCAATTTTTCTTATAGCAGCTTCAGCAACTTTTTCCATTTTATGATCATTTCCAGAGATCCATATTTTTCCATTTTGTCCAACAATAATATCACAATTGGTAGCATCTTTAATCATAGAAATCATACTACCTTGTTTTCCAATTATTCTAGGAACTCTACTTGATTGAACATCAATAACTCTTCCAACACCCAATTTTCTGCAACCAGGCATTTTCAAACTTGCGTCAATCATCTTGGGAGAAGCAGATTTTATAATTTTAGCTACAACTAAATCTCCTGGCGCATAATATCTTCTCAAATCAGCGTCATTTGGTATAAATTCTCTACTTCCTTCTCTCATATGGACCATAACATCAAATGCCCATCCAATATTAACTCTCCATGACATTGGTGAAACATCAGATATAGTTCCAATGATTGTGTCATTTTTCTTTGGTATGTATTTACCACCCAAGGGAATAACTTTTACAAGTCTCCCATCTAAGTTAAATAAACCAACTCTTGAAGACAATATTTTATCTCCATCTCTAAAAGCTCCTTCGCTTGGCAAATAATCCATTCCTACTGCCAATTCTTCTCCAGGAACTACTACTTCTCGTTCTTTTACTAACATATTTTCTGTCATTTTTTTCTCCTTAATTATATATTTTTTGATTCGATTCTACCATGGGCAATCCCATTTAGTTTATCGAATAATTCATTTTGTAATCCTGCAGGAACTTCAACATTAACAGTTAAAGAACCATCATTATTCCACGTTTCATTTAAAATCGTAGCCAATTGTTTCAATACAGGATACGCTCTCCCAGAAACATCTGCTGGGATAGTTAATTCTAATTTTCTTAACTCATAAGCTATTGGGATTATCGAAATAATTTGTTTTACAATATCTCCAACTTGCTGTTCTGCACTTTTAAACTCATCAATATTTACTCTAGCCTCATTCATCGCATTTTCTACACGTTGAGGAGGATGGGGGATATTAGTTTTGGGATCAACAGCATTTCTAGAAATTAAAGAAATAATTGCTTTTTTCTTTTCATCTCTTAATTTATTTTTATATTCTGTAGTAAGTTGAACATCTCCATTCTTCAATATTTTTCGTATCATTAATTTTTTATCATCTGTACTAAAAACATTTCTTAAATCATGTTCAGAAGCATGTTCTCCTTTTTTTACATCTTTAAAAATATCATCTCCAACAATGACATCTTCAATATCAACTTCTTTCCCATGTTTAAAATCCATAGTTTTGTCGCAGTCTACAAGTATCTCAAAATTCAATCCATTTTTCTTTAATCTACAAATTACTGCGTCATCTACATTCATTTTAAACATTTCCTAATATATTCTTTTGTTAATCTATGGAATTTTTTATCAGACATTTTTATTATTCCACCATCTAATCTATCGAGACTATATTCTTTTCCAAGTACTTTCTTCAAAGCATCCATTCCTAATTTCAATCCTTCTTCAACACTCATATTTTCTTTATATTGAGTATTAAGAATTTCTTTTAGTTCATCTTCAGCTTCCCCAATAGCAGTTGCTTTATATTCCCAATAGATTCCAGTTGGATCTGTTAAGAATAATCTCGGATGACTATTTACTCCTGCCATTAATAATGATACACCAAAAGGCCTTGCACCCCCATATTGTGTGAAATTTTGTTTTATGTTACATATATCTTTTACTAATGAATAAATTTCCATTGGTTCATCATAAGTAACTCTATGTTGTTGTGCCATAACTTGAGCTTTTTCAACTAAAATTCTAGCATCAGAAACAATTCCTGCCGCCACAGCAGCTATATTTTCATCTATTTGAAAAACTTTTTCAACAGTAGATTTAACAATTAATTTTTCCATAACCCTTTTATCTGCTAATAATACTACCCCATCTTTACAAACTAACCCTAAAGCTGAAGTGCCTTGCTTTACAGTTTTCTTTGCATACTCTACCTGTAATAATCTTCCGTCAGGGCTAAACATTGTACTAGCCCGATCATATCCCATCATTTGGTGTGAAACATCGCCTTGTTGCATTTTTTCTTATTCCTCCTTTCCTATAAATTTTTGTTTTGCTTTTTTTAGAGTGCCAGAGACACCCAATGTATTTACTATAATATTTCCCTTTATTAAGCCCAAAACTAGTTTAATTTCATCAACATATTTTGAACCTATTTTTATTATTCCTTTTTTTCCATTCCAAGAATCACTTAAGACCATAAACCCTGCTTTTGAAATACCAAATTCCCCCATAAACTTTAGAGAACTCTCAACAATCAATTTTTCAATTTTTTTAACTTCAAAATCATCTGTTTTTACTTCAAAAACTACATATCGTTTTTTTTCTCTTAAACTTGGTAACAAAGGTTTCATATTACAACCTTGAGAAGACATCTTTTGCCATCTTTCTCATCAACAAAAAAAGGGTTAAATTTCATTTATAAAGCTTTCTTTTTCTAAATATTAAACAACCATTCAATCCATGAACCAACTGAATTAAAAGACAATCCATCATAGAATGGAGGTCCAAACAATACATCTCCAACTGCAACCCAATAATTGCCACCAGGTACAAACATAGAAACCGGACTATAAACAAACTCTCCATCAAAAACAGAAGCTACAAACCCATTTCCCGAAATAGTATTATTCACAGTAAATAAATTCCAAGTATTATCAATTAATGAATATTCAGAACTAACTGGATTTCCACTTAAAACAATGCTTTGATCACTAAGAGAATAAACATAATATCCACGTAAAGGTTCTAACGAAAATTCATCTCCAGAAATTCCACTCCAATCACTTATCCAACCATCATTATATTTCATAACATATGTTGATTCAAAATCTTCTGATGTCAAAGCAGAATTAAATAATTGCAAAGATACAACATTCCATCCTGAATTTAAATTAATAGTTTGACTAATTGATGTTCCACAATCTAATTCCTCATCAATTAAAGTATCACAATCATCATCCAATCCATTACATACTTCTGTAATTGGACTTCCTGCAGTACAAGAATCAACTA
>JABHMJ010000015.1 GCA_018693795.1 Candidatus Woesearchaeota archaeon
ATTATATTTTAGAAAAATATGCTGTGCCAGGAGAATGGAAAGTTAATATAAAAGGGGCCGGATTAAAAGTTGAAAGATATTTTAATGTTGAAGAGGTTGAAAAAATTAATTTATTATTAAATGGGCAATTCTTAGAAATAACAAATACAGGAAATGTTCATTATTCAAATCCATTACTTTTAGAGGATGAAAATGGAGAAGTTGTTGAGAAGAGAACTAATTTAGCACCTGGAGAAAATATGAGTATAATTTTGTATACTATATTTGAGGAAGGACAACAGACATTTAAGGTTTTAAATAATGATGAAACATTTTCTTTAGAGATTATTGATAATAGAAACTTTGGAGAGAAATTTGGAGACTTTTTTGGGGGCGTAACTGGACAAGCAATTAGATCTTCAGGTTCTGGAACTTCTGATACTCCGTTTTTAGTTTTAATTGGAGTAATTTTTGGAATGTTGATTTATACTAGTTTTATTTTAAGAAAAAAAGGTAAATTTAAGGGTGTTAGTTTGAAAAAGTCGAAAGTTAAGATTTCTTCAAATGATGTAGATGATATTAAATATAGAATTTTAAAAGATATAAAAGATTCAAAAATGAGTAGAAAAAATGAAGATTCTTTTAAGGTAGATCCTGTTGTTAAAGCACATGAAAATAAACCTAAACGTGTTAAATTTGATGAACCAATGAGAAAAGAAGATGTTCCTAAGAAAGATTCTCATCTTGGCGGATTATTTGGAATGTTTGATTAATTAGTTCTTTTTATTATGTGCCAACCAAATTGGGTTTTTACTGGTTCTGATATTTCTCCCTTTTTTAATTTGAATGCGGCATTTTCAAATTCTCTTACCATTTGTCCTCTTGAGAATGTTCCTAGATTTCCTCCTCTTTTTTTTGAGGGGCACAATGAATTTTCTTTTGCCAGTTCTTCAAATGATTTTCCAGAATTTAATTTGTTTTTTATTTCTATTGCTTTTTCTTGAGATTTTATTAATATATGTGAGGCAGTTATTTTGTTAGACATTTTTTTCTAATATTAAATCAGTTTCATGTTCTATTTGTCTAAAATCTTTTAAATATTCTTTTATTTCTTCGAATTTTTTTGCCTTTTTTAATAATGTTATTACTACTCTTTTTTTTGCAACTCTTATCATCTCTTCAACTCCTTTTTTGTAATCTTTAAAATTATGTATGGCAGTTATTGAAATTACATTATCAAAAGAATTATCTTCAAATGGGATTTCTTCTGCATTTCCCAATCTTACATCTGATCTTGATTGTTCTAACATCCCTGGACTAGGGTCTATTCCCTTATAGTTTCTGAATAAGTAGCCATATAATGCTGTACCGCACCCTACATCTAATACTGTTTCTTCATGAGGTATGTAAATATTTTTAAAAATTGTTTTTACTTTATCTAATTGTTCACTTTTATGAAGTTCATTATATCCCTCTGCAATTTTTGAATAATAATCCATTGTTTAATAGAATGGTGGAAAAGCTTTAAAAAGGTTGGTTTATTTTATTTTTTGTAATGCGTGAGTAGTATAGTGGTTAGTATTCCACGTTGCCAACGTGGAGACCCGGGTTCAACTCCCGGCTCGCGCATAGTTACTTTTTTAAATCATTAATTTTTATTTTTTATATGAAAACTCCAGAATTTAAAGAAAAGTTCATAAAAAGATATTCTGAATTAACAGATTTTGAAAAGTTTAAAGAATATTCTTTGAAAGAACAAACTAAATCTTTGAGAGTTAATACTTTAAAAGTTTCTATTCCAGAATTTAAAAAAAGAATTGATTTTAAACTAAAACAAATTCCTTGGTGTAAAGAAGGATTTTTTATTGATGAACAAGTTTTTGGAATTGGGAATAAACCAGAACATGGTTTGGGATATTTTTATGTGCAAGAGGCTAGTTCTATGATCCCTATTGAAGTTTTAAATACAAAACCAGGTGATTTTGTTTTGGATATGGCTGCAGCTCCAGGAAGTAAAACTACTCAAATTGGAGCTAAAATGAAAAATGAGGGATTTATTATTGCTAATGATACCGATTATACAAGGATGAGTTCATTAAATTCTAATTTACAAAGATGCGGAGTTAAAAATTGTATCACAACTTTGATGCAAGGGCGTTTTATTAGTGGATTTGAATTTGATAAAATTTTGGTAGATGCTCCTTGTTCTGGAACTGGAACATTAAGTAAAAGTCCTAGAACACTTCAAACTTGGAATCCTTTTTCTATTAAACGTTTGGCAGGAATACAAAAACAATTAATTAAGACTGCGTTTGAAAATCTTAAGAAAGGAGGAGAGTTAGTCTATTCTACTTGTACATTAGAACCTGAAGAAGATGAAGGAGTTATTAGTTATTTGTTGGATAATTTTTCTGATGCTAAAGTTGTAAAGGTTAATTTAGATTTAAAACATGGTTCTCCAATTATTTCTTTTAATGGTAAAGAATATAATTCTGGAGTTAAAAAATGTTTGAGAATATGGCCTCAAGATAATGGGACTGATGGGTTTTTTATAACTAAAATTAAAAAAGATTTATAAATTGTAATTGTTTAAGTTTATTATGAAAAAATTGGTGTTATTATTTTTATTTGTATTTTTTATTATTTCTGTGAGTGCTGCTCCTTTTGTTGATATTGTTTCTAATCAATATTCCTTATCTGACGAAATGACTATTATTATATCTGGTTCGGATTTTGGAACTAAAGATGAACCTTTACTGTGGGATGAAATAACAAATATTGGTGCGTACAATTCTTATTCAACAGCAGATGGGGAGATAGTTCCTACAAATGGAGTAACCGGGGGAGGATCCAGCGTTAATCCATTACAAGACTGTGCAAATTGCCCTTGGTCTAGCCATGTTTATGGAAGGGTTCCAAGATTTTATGATAGTTTGAACAGAAGATATGCGGGACATATATCTTATGAATCAAAGAATTTAGCAAATACTGACGGGAGAAAAGGATATTTTGCAAGAGATTTTGACCTTCCGGGGACAAGTGGCACTACCTATTTGGATTGGTGGGTGAGATCATCTCATGATTTGGGAGTGGGGCAATATGGTGGCGTTTCAGGAAAGTTTTTGAGATTATGGCCAGGATTAAGTGTTCTAAATCAATTAATTTATGCAAAAGTATATTCTGGAGGAACAGAATTCTTTCTTAGTGGTAATGATTGTCATGATGAGGCAACCAGTACAGTAACTTATTTTTCTATGCCTATTGCCGAATGGACTCATGTTGCAGTTGTTACTGAAGTAGAATCAAATAGTGGAACGAGTTATGCAATTATTAATGGACAATATTCCGGTGAATTAGACCATTTATGCTTTGGAGACGGTCCCTATGATTACATAAGAATGATGGGTTATGATCCTAGTATATCAAGTAATCAATATGATGATTTTGAATTTTTATGGGGAGATGTGTATTTTGATAAAGGTATGTCAAGAATAATAATTTCCGAAAGTTCAGAATACAATCCTTACGGAAATACCAACACTAACCATTACGAAATGCAAATTCCCGACAGTTGGTTAAATGACGAAATTTCTTTAACAGTAAATAAAGGTGGATTTTCTAATGGTCAAACTTACTATTTGTTTGTTGTAAATGAGAACGGAGAAGTTTCTAACGCTAAACCAGTTAGTTTTTCACCAGGAGCCATTCCTGATTGTTCACTAACTTCAGCGTCTTGGAGTACAACAACTGCTGATGAAGGTGCACAAGTAACATTAACAGTTAATGGAAATAACTGTGATGGAAAACAATTAGATTTTGAATTGTTTGACACGGATGATTTTTTATTATTTGTTGATTTAGATCCTGTTGCAGTAACTAATCCTAGTTCTACAACTTTTAATTCTGGAGTTGCAACTCAAACTTGGATTACAGAATGGGTTGATGATACGGATGGCGGAGATTCAGATCCAGAATATGTTTTTGTTGCAAGTTTAAATGAAGATTCTTCTGTTAATATTGAAAGTTCAAATATTTTAAAAGTTAGTCAAGTTATTCCTGGTGTTCCCCATGTTAGTGATGTTTCTAATTTAGGTGTTTTAAATCATGGAGATAGTTTTAGTATTTCTGGAAGTGAGTTTGGTGTTAAGAGTCCAGTTGCGCCATATGTTTGGGATGATTTTGAAAGTGGAGCTGAAGGAAATGTACTTGGAAGTACTACAAATGGAATTTCCTATTCTTTACAATCTTCAAATTCTAATGACCCTACTTATACTGGAACGTATGTATATTCTGGATTAGTTTCAGGTCATGCAGATTCTGAAATTGGAAAAACTAGCAATGCCCACTTTATTTTACCAAATAATCAATTTTATACCGTTTATGCAAACTATAAAATGCGTTGGAGAAATGCCGATACAACTAGTGATCCATTTCTTAATGCGAGGGTTGGTAAACTTGGACGATTTGCTGGGGCTCCAGGAGATCAAGTCCATAATAGACCAATTATTTCAGTAAATACTCAAGTAAATTATGATCAAACTCTTGTGTGGATAAGTCCAGATCGGACACAAGGCATTGATGTTACTGATTATATTACAAACATTATTGAAAATAATTGGCATGCTTTAGAAATTGAAGGAAAGAGATCTTCAGTTGCAGGTTCAGCCGATGGTTGGCATAATGTTCGTCTTGATGGAAAATTAGAATCTGAAGCTTATGATTATGTGAATTATAATTCTTTGTCTGAATGGGATAATGGTTATTATGCGTTTAATTTGCCATATTATATGGATGCTTGCGGAAATGAGGGTTGTACTGCAGGACTTACTGGGATGTTTCATTATTATTATGATGATGTATATTTGGATAATACTATTTCTCGTATTGAAATTTGTGATGTTTCAACTTGGGCTGAAAAAGAGTTAAGTGGTTCACATTGTGAAATTCAAATTCCTCACACAACTTGGGATGGAACAACAATTCAATTCACAGCAAATCAAGGAGCATTAAATCCAGATCAAACATATTATCTTTTTGTAATAGATTCAGATGGAACAGTTTCAAATGGAAAAGCAATCAGCTTTACAGCGGCAGTTGGTTGCACAGATGGAGAAACAAGAACTTGTGGTTCAAACGTTGGTGAATGTTCAGCGGGAACAGAAACATGTTCCGGAGGAACATGGGGAAGTTGTGTTGGTGAAATAATTCCAACTGAAGAAATATGTGGAAATGGATTAGATGATGATTGTGATACTTTAATAGATGAAGATTGTCCAACTGGTTGTATAATAGATGAAGAGTGTAATTATTTAGATAATCTTCCATGTACAGAAGGAGTTTGTAATGCTGGAGCTTGTGAAGTTTCATATACAACAAACTCTTGTGATGATGGAATTACTTGTACTGAGAATGATATATGTTCCGCAGGAACATGTGGTGCAGGAACATTGAATGATTTATTATGTCCAGTAAATGAAAATTGTTTAACAAAAACATGTACTGCGACTGGATGTTCTTACAGTGATTGTACTGTTTCTGGAACTTTAATAACTCACTTAACATTAGATTCAGATTATAGTGATGTTACTGGTAGTTATAATGGGATTTGTACTTCATGCCCAACTCAAATAACTGGACAATTAAGTGGAGCTTATGATTTTGATGGTATTTCTAATTCACTAAACATAGGAGATGTTTTAGTTAATGATCAAATAACAATTACAGCATGGGTGAATCTAGATGCTGTAAATTCTTGTGGTCCAAGAATTATTTCAAAAGCTTCTGGAACACAAACTGCAGATCATTATTGGATGATGGGTGTTTGTGATGGTGAAGTTAGAACTAGAATTAAAGCTGGTGGAACTACAGATACATTAGTTGGTGGATCTATTTCTGAAGTAGAAGGTTTTGTACATCTGGCAGTTAGTTATGATGGTACAACAATTAAAATTTATAAAAATGGAATTGAAGTTGCTTCGCAACTTCATTCAGTTGGTGGAAATTTAGATCTTGGAACTGGAGTAGATACTTTAATTGGATTTAATACCGGGGGTTCAGCTGATTCATATTTTGATGGAATAATTGATGATGTGAGAGTTTACGAAAGTGCACTCTCTTTAACAGACATACAAGCAGTGATGATTGATGGAGATATTTCAAGTCCAACATGTACAGATTCAGATGGTGATACTTATTCAGTTGAGGGTGGAGTTTGTGGTGAAGTAGATTGTAATGATGATAATGCAGGAATTAATCCTGGAGAAATAGATAGTAGTTGTAATGGAATAGATGAAGATTGTAGTGGGGTAGCAGATCAAAGTTATGTTTCTATTTCAACATCATGTGGTGTTGGAGAGTGTTCTAGTTTAGGTTCAACCTCTTGTAGTGCGGGCAGTATAGGTGATTCTTGTACTGCAGGAAGCCCAACTATAGAAATATGTGATGGTTTAGATAATAATTGTGAAGGTAATATCGATGAAGGTTTAGATTGTGGATCTTCTGGAATTAGTCAAACTATTAATTTAGATTCTGGTTGGAATGTTGTATCTTTAGGATTAGTTAATTTATCTTTAACCTCAGAAGATTTAGAATCTACATATGTTATGAGATATAATAATGGTTGGGAAAGTGATTGGAATGGGGTTAGTGGAGATGAATTTTCGTTAGAAGCTTTACGTGGTTATTATGTTTATTCTAGTTCTGCTAAAAGTTTAACATTTAGTGGAAATTCAGTTAGTTCTGAATATTCTTTGATTGATAATACTTGGAATTTAGTTTCATTTAATAACACTGTTGCAGGAAGTGGTTTTGCAGTTTCTGTTAATGGTGGAGTGTTTGATTATACGCCTGTTACTATATTTGTGCCTGGTGCAGAATATTGGGTTGCAGTAGGAGATGTATTGTTTGGACCTCCATTTTCTTCTTCTTCTAGTTATGAAGGAATAGATGATTGGGTTAAATGGTTGTTTAGTAGTTAAATTTAAATACTAAGTTTGTTTTTATTTTGTTATGAAAAAGTTGGTGTTTTTATTCTGTATTATGTTTATTGTGATTATATTTATTTCTGGTTGTACTGAAAGCGATATAAAAAAAGCACCATTAGATGGTTTGGAACAAGATGTTAGGGCTAATGCTGGAGCAGCTATCTCTTCTGCCGGTTTAAAAACTTGTGCAGATATTGCTCATTCAAATTGTGTTGAATTAACTACTTGTGGAGATTATAGTGGAAATTCAGATACATACTTTTTGCTTATGAATGATATTTCTGACTCCATGTCTTGTTTATTTTTGGCAGATGGGGTTATTTTAGATTTAAATGGCTATACAGTTACTTATGCAGAAGGATATAATATGATGCCTAACTGGAATTTTGAAAGTTGGACTTCTGGATCTCCGGACAATTGGGATGTTTCTGGAGCCTCAGGCGCAAGACAAGGAACTAAACAAGAAATGCCACTATTGGGCGATTATTCTTTATATCTTCCAAATGCAGGGAGTGTTGTTGTTTCTGATTGGGTTTATTTGCCGGTAGGCAATAGGCATTATCGTGGAATAATATTATACCAGGATGGAAATGGAGGAATCGATTTAGAGGTTCTGAATTCTGGAGGGAGTGTTGTATGTTCAAATACATATGGCGCTGATTTTGATGGAGAAGGAATGGTGGCTTTTTGTGATTTTGATAATCAACCTGCTGGAAATTATAGAATTAGGGTCACTTCAAACAGCAATAATATGTATTTAGACCTTGGAGGAATTTTGCCTGCACATGATCATGGCGTGGGAGTAATTAATTATTATAATGATGCATATTGTGATACATATTCTTCTCAATCTTGTTATGGGCCAGATTATCTTTCACAAACTGGAACCCCTGGTGCAAGTATTACTGTTAAAAATGGATATATTGATTCTGGTTCTTTTGTTCATTCTGGCTTTGGAATTACATCTTATTTCATGGGCGGAGCAAGTTTAGAAGTAGAAAATGTTATAATTAATGTTTCTGGTATCGATTCTAATGCAATTAGAACAAGTTCATCTGGTTCTATTTCTTATTCAGAATTATATAATTATCAGCCATGGATTACTACAAGACAACATTTACATCGTGCTGGATCAGTAATTGGATCTCAAGATTTTCATCATAATATTGCTTCTGGTGGACAAGGAGTAATAAATGTTGTTGGAGAAAATTCTAGAATTTATAATAATTTAATTGAAAATGATCAATCTGTAACAAATCATTATGCTATTACTTATTCGGCAGATATTTCTGATGTTTATAACAATGTTTTTGATCCAATTAGGGGAAGTGGAATTTTAGTGTATAAATCAAATGGTGTCAGCATATATAATAATATTTTTTATTCTGTTGCACAACCATGTGATCCAGAATATATCACTGGCACTGATTTAACTTATTCAACTAATGCGATTAGAATAAATGATTATTATTCAGACGATACTTTTGATACTGATGTTTATAATAATGATTTTCATATAATGGGAGAGTATTATACTAACCCTGAACACCCTGGATGCACTCCAATTTCTACAGGAATTTTTTTCAGTGCAAGTGGACCAAACAATAATATTTTCAATAATAGATTTTATACTGAAAAAAGAAATGATAATGATAACTTGCATTTGTATGCTTTATATATGGGTGATGCAACGACTGCTAATGTTCCGCAAGATAATAAATTAGTATATAATAATTATTTTGAATCTAATGATAAAGCAGTTTGGATTACTTCTTTTTATGGGCCATCTATTGATATGTGGCTAGAAAATAACACATTTAGCAGGGTAGACAATATTTATTATACTCCCGGAGATTATGATGCTGCTATTCAAATTGGGAGTGGTAGTTTTGATGCAAATAATTTAAGATTAATAAATAATAAATTTTTGAATGGTTTTAATCCTGATTTTTATTCTTTTACTGGTTTAAGTGGCAGTTATGATTTGCATAAAAAATCTTATTTGCATGTAAATGTAAAAGATGATTTGGGAAATCCAGTAATTAATTCTTTAGTTACTGCAGAAACTTTAGATTTATCTTATTCTGTTTCTGATTATACTAATAATGAAGGTTATGCTTTCTTATATTTGAATGACTATGATGAATCTGGAAGTACTAATTCCGGCGGTACAAGAACTCAATATGGAGATTATAATGTTAAAGCAAATTATGGCGGTTCAGATTATTATTATGCGTCTCAAATAGATCCTTCTTTAGAAAATGATATTATTATTATTCTTGGAACTGGAGGATGTACATTGGATGAAGATTGTAATTATTTAGATAGTCTTCCCTGTGCGGAGGGAGTTTGTAATGGGGGAACTTGTGAAGTTTCACATACAACAAATTCTTGTAACGATGGAATTGATTGTACAGAGAATGATATATGTTCTGCAGGAGCATGTGGGCCGGGAGTTCCAAATGATTTATTATGTCCGGATAATCCTTCTTGTACAACAAAAACATGCACAATAACGGGGTGTTCTTATAGTGATTGTATTGTCGATGTGGATACATTACTTTATGTTCCTTTTGATTCAGATGTAAATGATTATTCTTCTAGTAATTTAGTTTCATCCACTGTTAGTTCTCCGGTTTCTTCAATTGGGTTTGTTAATGGGGCATATTTGTTTAATGGAGTTGATAATTATGTTGAATATGGAGATAGCGATATTTTTAGTTTGCCTTTGACTTTAATGGGTTGGATTAAAACTGATAAGATTGGTCATTCTTCTATTATTCGAACTGATGATGATAGTTCTTATTCTGGTGCATGGTTAGAAGTTACTAGTAGCAATAAAATTCGTGCTGGATTTGGTAATGGCGGAGGAAGCGTTTCTGCAAATAGATATCAGTTAGAAGTTTCTGCAGATTCTATTATTGCAAATCATTGGCATCATGTTACAGCAGTTATTTCTGGTGTTAATGATATTCAAATTTATGTTGATGGAAACCCAATAATTGGATCTTATTCTGGTTCTGCAACCAGTTTCTCTTCTACAAATGGCCCTATTTCTATTGGCAGGAGAATAGTTTATGGAATAGATTATTTTAATGGGAATTTAGATGAAGTAAAAATAAAAAATATAGCTATGACTCAATCCCAAATTGTAGAAGAAATAACTGGTGTTGCCCCAACATGTACAGATTCAGATGGAGATACTTATTCAGTTGAAGGTGGAACGTGTGGATTGACAGATTGTAATGATGCTAATGCATCAATTAACCCTGGAGCCTCAGATAGTAATTGTAATGGTGTAGATGAAGATTGTAGTGGAACACCAGATCAGGATTATGTTTCTGTTCCAACATCATGTGGAGTGGGAGAATGTTCTAATTCTGGTTCAACCTCTTGTGTTAGTGCTTCAGTAGTTGATTCTTGTACTGCAGGAAGTCCAATTACAGAAGTATGTAATGGATTGGATGATGATTGTGATACTTTAATTGATGAGGAATTAGATTGTGGAACATCAATTAGTCAAACTATTAATTTAAATTCAGGATGGAATG
>JABHMJ010000016.1 GCA_018693795.1 Candidatus Woesearchaeota archaeon
CCATATTCCGTTCCACACATTTTCAATATTACAATTTTTTACAACAACGTTTGTATCACTATTTATATTAATTCCATACTCATAAGAACTTGGTTTATTATCAAGATTTCCTCTAATTGTATGACCATCACAATCAATTACAATATTTTCAGCAAAAACATCTAAACACTTGTATTCTGACATGTCAATTTGCAAATCACTTGTAAGCTTATATTCTCCACCATTTGCAATAAAATCACACTCATTTAATTCAATATAATCCAAAGGTTCTTCAGGTGGATCTTCTGATTCTGGATCTTGTGGCCGTTCTTCCTCTTCTTCAACACATTTTCCGTTTTTGCATACTCTTCCATATATGGTACAATCGTGTTCATCTTCAACTAAACCATCTCCTAAACAAATATATTCTATTAAAGTCTCAGAATCATCACAATAATCAGTAAATTCTTCATTTCCTTTCATAACTGAACCTTTAAGAAAAATATTAAAACTTGGATCTGATAGTACAACACAATTTTCAACAGTTACAGATCTATCACAAAAATCTTCATAAATTATTTCTTTATCAAACGGATCAGTAAACCATTGAGCATTTTTATAATTTATAATAGGTCTATCGTCTACAATTCGTTCTCCACAAGGATAATCTTTAGAAATTTCATTTTTCAAAAAGTATTTGTTTATACATTCTGATTTTGTATATTTTTGTCCATCATTACTTCCATGATAAATTGATCTTTCATCATTTGAATCATCAAAAGTTCCTGCACCCAAAAAACATGTAGCTTTAGACAAATCAGATTCACATTTTCCTTGTGAACAAAACATATCAACATCTGAACAATCATATTCTTTTAAAGCTAATTTATTATTTTTGCAATAGTATTCTTTAAGATTATTTTCATTAATACATTCATCAAAGTTTTTATTATCTCCAATTGTTACAGCTGATTTGTACCAATAATTTTCACCATTATCACCGTCTTCACAATCAGGGATATAACACTCTCCGTTCTTACATTTTCCTCCCTTAGATGAGCAATCAAATTCAACTTCTTTAAAAAAACCTTCAAAACAATAAAATTCTGTTACTTTGTCTCCTGTACAATAATCTTCATACATTTCATTGTTAAAATTCATAACTCCTTTGTTACCGTAATCCTTCCCATCATCTGTTTCTTCACAAAGTGCTGTTATACAAGCTCCACCTTCACAAATTTGATTATTTTCTTTACAATCAAAAAATTCTTTTTTCATTTCATTATCTAAGCAAGAATATTTTATAGCCAAATTTTCTGAACAAGAATTCATAAAAATTTCTTCTCCCCTTTGAACCTGAGTTTCAGATTCGATACATTGTTCTGTGCAAGCAACTAATAGTAATAGCAGAGATAGAAGGATTATTTTTTTCATTTTAATTTTCATAATTAAAGTTTGGTATTTAAATTTTTACACAAAAACAACTATTATAAACACTTTTGAATTTCTTTAAGCTATGGAGTTTTGCCCTGGTTGCGGAAAAAAGTCAAAATCTATATGTAAAGACTGTAAACCTCAAAAAGAAATTAATGCTAAAGACATTTACATTAAACTTTGTGTTGAGTGTTCTAAATATTTTTACAAAAATAAATGGCATAAATATACTGAATTAAGTACTGTTATTAAAAAAATCACAAAAGAATCTGTAAATGAAAAAATTGATTCCATAAATCCAATTTTAAATGATTTACCTGTTAAACCTGGTGTTCAAAGAGAACTAGGAGTAGAATTAATTATTGGAGATGATAAATTTATTATTCCTGCAAACATTGAAGTAACTTATTGTAATATTTGTTCAAAACAACAAGGAGATTATTTTGAAGGAACATTGCAACTTAGAAACGTAAATGAAAACATTATAATGTTTGTTAAAAAATATTTTAAAAAAAATTCAGTTTTTATTTCAAAAGAAAATAAAGTTAGAAATGGTTATGATCTAACTGTAACAGACAAAAAAAAATTACAAACACTCGGAAGTATGTTACAAAAAAATCACGGTGGTATTTTAAAAATTACTGCAAAACATTTTTCCCAAGATAGACAAACTAGTAAATTTGTTTATAGAGTGAATGCATTTTACGAAGCTCCTGATTATAAAATTGGAGATGTTATATCAGTTGAAAAAAAAGTAATTTTAATTCACAAAATAAGTAAAACAATTCAAGGCTTAGATTTAAGGCAAAATAAAAATACTTCAATTGATATTAAAGATAAAGAATTTGAAGTATTAAAACCTACAAAAACTAGAATTTCTAAAATTCATCCAAGCATTGAAGTGCTTGATCCAGTAACATTTCAAAGTGTTCCTACAGTAAATCAAAAACTAGTGAAAAATGGTGAAAAAGTAAGAATAGTAAATGATAATGGTTTGTATTATTTATTGTAAATATTTAATTTTTAATGTTTTTTGTCTCAACATTGTGACGAAAATTTAGAATTTTTATCGACGACAAAAGAAATCACAAGATATTTATAAATATATTTGTAAAATGAGAGGAAGCTTTATAAATTTCTTCCAATATCCTATATGACAAGGGGTTGTGAGAGAGTCTCTCTCAAGCGGTGGGGTGACAGTAAGAACCTTGTTTTTGTGCTTAATCTATTAAAAAATGAAGTGATAATTTTACATGAGTAACAGTGATAATAGCAAATCTGAATTATTGTATATAGTTGAACAAGGTGGTTCACCTTGGAATATTTGTTCTTCTTTTGTGAAACAAAAATATCCCTGGGACGAATGGTGTTCTGAATATGATCAAATTTTATACTGGTCAGAAAAAATACTGTTGGTATCACAGGCATTTGCGAAAAAGGTCCAAGCACAACCAGCACTCAAAATATATGTTCCATTGCTCAATCAGAACAAGTACAAACTATTGTTGCAGATTATTTATCAAAAACTTTACCGCCTCCTAGAATTAAAGATGCTGTTGCCTCAATTTTAGAACTTAAAACTTTGTTAACTGAACCCTTACAAGTAGAAAAGACTGTAGAATTATCAAATCAAGCTTTAGAACATTTAAACTATCCTCCTTCTTTACCAAGCGTTATTATTGTAGGACCCTCTGTTATTAAAGAACGTGTCCAAACTCTTGCAAAAACATTAAATTATAATTTTGTAGAATATTCAAGTTAATATTTCCCTAAACCTAACTGACCTTTTCTCTTACCCTTCTTTACTTCCTCAACTTCTTGTCCAAGTTGTTTTTTTAAATTTTTAGCTACTCTAGGACCAATTAATTGAGTTAATTTAGTTAAATCTGTTTTTTTAAGATCACCTAAATTTTTAATTCCATTTCTAAATAAAACACGAGCTCTAACTCTTCCTACATTTCTTAATCTAACCAAAGGTATTAATTCTTCTTTAACACCTTTATCTAATCTATATCTAG
>JABHMJ010000017.1 GCA_018693795.1 Candidatus Woesearchaeota archaeon
CTCTTATGGATATAAAACATCTAAGAGAGAAAAAATGACTCCAGAATATAAATTGCAATTGGCAATCTATGCTTTACTCTATGAAGAAAAATATGGAAAAAAGCCAAACAAGGTTGGAGTAGATTTTTTAAGACATAAACAACATTATTTAGATGTAGACCAAGAATTAGTAGATTTTGCAAAACTTGAATGCAAATTTATTCAAGAACAAACAATTTCAGAAGATATATCAGATTATTCAAAAAAAACTGGACCATTATGCAACTATTGCGATTTCCAAGAAATATGTTTTGGTCAAAAAACAATGGATGAATTTAAAAATTAAGAAGAAGTTTTTGAATCATCTTCACAAACTTCTTTCTTAGAAAAAATATTTTTAGTTTCACAAACAATCCAATCCCAGTGTAAAATTAAATGTACTAAAACTAACAGTACCATTACAATTCCACTCCAATCATGAATTGTACTTAATGTTTTCATCAAGGGGTCTCCCCACTCTAATCCTAATTGGGTAGCAATCGCCTTTAGTTTTATTATTCCCGTTATTCCTGCACCTAAAAAAGAGATTAATAATCCAACATCAATCCAATAATTTAATTTTGTTTTATCCATTTTTATATTTAGCAACTAACTTTGCAGCCAATTTGCCTTCTACTTTACCTCCAAATTTTTTCATAACTTCTCCCATCAATGCTCCAATGCTCAAATCTTTATTTTTTTGAACTAGCTTTTTTATTTCATCTTCTAATTTCAAAGAATTCATAGGAGTATATTTTTTTAAGTTAATTTTTTTATTTTTTGCAATTTCAATAAAAATATCAATAACGGAATCTTTAGAAATCTTTTTTGATTTTAAAGCTTCAAAAACAAATCTATAATCTTTTTCTTTAAATTCATAATTTAAATTATATCTAGATTTAATATCTTTTGGAATTTCAACTAAAATATTTGCAGTTGTACCAATATCTAAATCATATTGATAATCTTCTAAATTAAATCCAGAATTAACCAAGTTTCTAGCTATTTCAGAACTCAATCCATCCTTTTCATATTTCAAAATCTTATCATCAATTAATTCAGAAATTTTTACACTGTTCAATAATTTTTTATCAATAATAACTGGTTTAACATCTGTTTCAGGATACATCCTTGCTGCTCCAGGCATGGGCCTCATAAAAGTAGTTGATCCATCTGCATTAGCATTTCTAACTTCTTCTTTAATTTTTTCTTTTAATTGCCTTTTTACTTCACCCTCAATAATTCTAGGAATATTTTTCAAATCTTGAAAACCTTTTATCTCAACTCTTGCGCCATTTTTTATAGAAACATTAACATCTTGTCTTATAACTCCAATTCCTCTTTTTACTTTTCCAGTACTTCTTAAAATCATTCCTAATTTTTCTGCAGTTTCTTTACATTGTTCTGGATTTTTTATATCTGGGTTAGTAGCAATTTCAACTAAAGGAATCCCCAGTCTATCTAATCTATAGACTTTAGATTTTTCTTTTTTTCCTTGTAAAATTCTTCCGACCCTTCTTGCAGAATCTTCTTCTAAACAAATACTATCAATTCCAACCTTGCCATAAGAAGTATCTAAATAACCATCAAAACCAACTAACATAGTTCTTTGAAATCCTGAAGTATTTGAACCATCTACAACTGTTTTTCTCATAACTTGAACCTCATCAACAATATTACAATTCAGTAATTTACAAATTTCTAAAACAGTTTTCAATGCATCTTGATTTAAATCATGCGGAGGTTCTTCATCTAATTCAACAGAACAAGTGTTGTCTGAATATCCTTCATAAACAAATTCTAAATTTTTTTCAGTTTCATGTTTAGCGGCAATATCTATTTCTCCTTCTTCCCCCGGAACTGGTCTTAATCTTCTTTTAATAGAAATATCATGCGGCCCGTCTTTTAATTCAGATGGACAATTACAAAATAATTTATGAGTATCTAATTGTTGGTGAATTTCAATACCACATTTAAAACCTAATTTCTTATAATCCATTAGAATAAAATAAATTCAATTATTTATAAAACTATTTCTGTTTCAACATTATCCAAATTAAAGTAATTACTGGAATAATTGTAAGCCCCAGCATTCAAAAAAACAATTTTATCTCCAACTTTCAATTCTTTATCAAAACAAACTTTATATCTAAATATATCTAAAGAATCTGGAGTAAAACCTTTAATAACATAACAAAAACCAGAATTTTCGACTTCATCTTCAACCAATAATCTAATATTGGCCACAAATGTATCCATCGCAGAATTATACACAGAAGCATTTACAATTAAATTACCATGATAAACATTTATAACTTCACATTCCAGCTTAACTGCTGGAGCAGCAATAAACCTTCCTGGTTCAATAATCATTTGAATATCTTTATCATTCAAAAATTCTTTTAATTCTTCAATTTTCTTAAAAATGTAATCAATAACTTCCTTTCTAAAATTTTTATACTGAGCAGGAATCCCCCCTCCGATATTAACATA
>JABHMJ010000018.1 GCA_018693795.1 Candidatus Woesearchaeota archaeon
ACAGGATACGAAGCAGATATGACAGATCCTTTAGTATTTTCTTGCTTTGATCTAGATCCCAATCAAGAATATCATGAAGAAACCTGGTTCTGTTGTGAATCTTCTTATGAGATTTCTCCAGTTCCTGAAGAAGATATCCTACCTGAACCTCCAAAACCAATTGTTGTGGAAAAAAATATCTTTGAAAAGTTTTTAGGGTGGTTGTTTTAAAGAGTTTACTACATAAGAACTTAATCTTTCTCTTGTCAATCTTACACTAGTTTGTTATACACTAATTTGTTTATATAGAAATATAACTTTTTTTAGTTAGGGTATTTTATACAGTTTTATAATGAATTAAAATATTATAAAACTAAACAACACAAATATTTATAATTGTCAAGATTAATATTAAATCTAACAATAGTAAACAACAGGGAGACTTCTACTCCAGACCCTCTTGCTCGGCGGGAGCATATGCACTATTTGTTTAGTGCTCTAAGGCCAGTAACTTAAGATAAAATGAAAAATGAAAAATATGGGGGGAAAAGATTTATTGTAACCATAAGAAGAGATACTGCGGAAAGACGATATGTCTTATCTGTCTGTGAATCTGATGGTTCATTTAAAGAACAAAATGAACCACTATATTTTAAAGAATTTGAGGAACATTATGGTTTTTCTCCAAACTGGCCTCATGAAACAATAGAAGATAAATTAAATTAAAATTAATTATTTTCTCAAAGAATGGGGGCATTGAACAAAAACCGCTAATACTTGGCGTGGGCATTTTTAGAAACACTTTTATAGAAATAATTCTGAATTTGGTTATATGGGCGTATTAAAAAAAGAGTTGAAAAAAAAAGATTTTCGAGTTACTGTTTTTGGATCATCTAGAATAAAAAATAATTCTAAAGAATATAAACAAATCTATCAAATTGGGGAATTAATAGGAGAAAGAGGATTTGATTTGGTCGCAGGCGGAGGACCAGGATTAATGGCTGCTGCAAGTAAAGGACACAAATCAAAAAGAAAAGATAATAGTATTCATTCTATTGGATTGGCAATTAAGCTACCCAAAGAACAGGGAGTTAACAAAGGTGTTAATGTTGTTAAAGAATTTAAACATTTTTCAGAAAGACTAGATGGTTTTATGTTTTTATCAAATGTATTTATTGTTGCTCCAGGCGGAGTTGGAACTTTATTAGAACTATTTTATACATGGCAACTCATGCAAGTTAATCAAATATGTCATGTCCCAATAATATTATTGGGAGAAGAATGGCCTAGATTAGTAAAATGGCTTAAAAAATATCCTTTTAAAAATAATTATTTTAATAAGAAAGATTTGGATTTGTTATATGTAGCAAAGAATTGTGATGAAGTAATGAAAATAGTTGATGAAGCGCATAATCATTTTAAACTGGGAAAGAAAAAATTTTGTTTGAACTATAAAAAATATAAAATATGATTAATTTTACAAATAAAAAACACGGAACTAAACCTGTGAAAGGAGGAGTTGTCTTTGTTCTTTTTGGGGCCACAGGAGATTTAGTTAGAAGAAAGCTAATTCCCGCAATATATGATCTTTATTCTGAAAAAAAGATAAATAAATTTAAAATAATTGGGGTGGCAAGAAAATCATTTACTCCAGAAAAATTAATAGAAAATTCACAAAAATATATTCCTAAATATGATAAAAAAATATTGAGAGATATTGAAAAAAATACTTCTTATATCCGGATGGATTTTTCAGATTCTGAAAAATATCATTTACTCGAACAAGAATTAAATATTTTGAATAAAAATGGATATGGTTTGAAATTATTCCACTTGTCTACTATGTCTGAAAATTTTGAAGTAATATCTGAAAATTTAAAAAAAATAAATGTTATTGATAAAAATTCAAGAGTACTTTATGAGAAACCATTTGGAAATAATCTAAAATCTTCTCTGAAAATTAATAAAAAAATTATAAAAACATTTGGGGAGAGTAATATATATCGGGTAGATCATTTTTTAGGAAAAGAATTAGTTGAAGGGATTGTATTTACTAGATTTTCTAATGAAATTTTTGAACCTTTATGGAATAACAAACACGTGAAATCTATGCAATTTTTATTGGACGAAGATATTAATTTAAAGAATAAAGGGGCTTTTTTTGAGAAGTATGGAGTAGTAAAAGATGTTGTTCAGAATCATTTATTACAATTGGTAGCATTAGTTGGGATGGAAAAACCAAAATTAATTTCTGGAAAATATATTCAAAAAGAGAAAGAAAAATTATTGAAGAAAATAAAAATAAAGGATTCTATATTTGCGCAGTATAGTGGATATAGAACTGAAAAGAATATTAATAAAAAAAGCAGAGTTGAAACTTTTGCTGCATTAAAGTTAGAGATAAATAATAAACGATGGAAGGGGGTTCCAATCTATATAAAAACTGGAAAAAATTTATCTAAAAAAAATACAAAAATCATTATTGAATTTAAAAAACCTCAATGCCTGTTGATTAAAGGTGGTGAAGTAGAAAGCAATTATTTAGAAATTAGAATTTGGCCAAATCCGGGGATGTCTATTTACTTAAATGAAAAAACACCAGGAAGCAATAATATTGAACCAATAAAACTTGATTTTTGTTATGACTGTGCTTTTGGATCAAATACTTCCAAAGGATATAAAGATGTGTACTTGAAGGCAATTCAAGGAGACCATAGCCTATCAATTTCATTTAGTGAAATAAAAAATTCTTGGAAAATTATTGAAAACTTGGATAGAGATAAATTATATTTTTATAATCCTGGGTCAGAAGGGCCAAAGGAATTATTTAAATTTAATAAAAAACATAATATAAATTGGAGGTAAAAAATGAAAGTTAAAGTATATTCCACCCAAAGTTGCCCATATTGTAAAATGGCAAAAGAGTGGTTAAAAGAAAAAAATATAAAATTTGAAGAGGTAGATGTAACATCAGATCAAGAAGCACAAAAAGAGATGGTAGATAAGTCTGGACAAATGGGTGTGCCAGTTATTGAAGTCGATGGAGAGATTTTAGTTGGATTTGATAAACCAAAATTGGAAAAATTATTAAAATTATGATTATTTTTCCACAACTCTTATAAATTTATTAATTAAATTTAGATTTATGGTTAGAAGAAAGAAAAAGTCTAAAGGAAATTATAAATTTATATTTTATATTTTTATGGGATTTTTTATTGCACTAGGTATGTTCTTTGGGCTTTATGGAGATAAAATCTTAATAGTTAACCCTGAAATTGAAATTATTGAAGATATTATAATTGAAGAAGGAGTAGCATATGTTAGTGTTCCAGCAATTGGGCCAGATGGATCTGGCGTCTCTACGAAATTAATTGTTAAAGCAGAAAAAGGAACTGGAAAAACATTAGTTGATATTAATGGTTTATTATTTTGGGTAGATACTCAAAATAGCATTAGGATGGCAAAAAAGGTTGCAGAGGAAGTCACAGGATTAAATACAAATAATTATGATATGACATTTTCAATAAATGCGAATGCTTCTTTGATTGGTGGTGAAAGTGCAGGTGCTGCATTAGCTATGGCAAGTATAGCTGCATTATTGGGAGATAAATTAAAAGAAGATGTTATGATTACTGGAACCATAAATCATGATGGGACAATTGGACCAATTGGTGGAGTTTTGGAAAAAGCGAGGGCAGCAAAGGAAGGCAATATTAATTTATTTTTAGTCCCATTATTGCAAGGTACAGAAGTGATATATGGTGAAATAGAACATTGTGAAAAATTTGGATTAATGGATTGGTGTAGCATTGAGAGAATACCAAAAAAAATTGATATAAAAAGTGAATCAGGAATAGAAATTATTGAAGTTGGAAGTATAGTTGAAGCATATTCTTATTTTGTGGATAAAGAAGAAGATTTTTAAATAATCAGTTTTAATCAGATTAATGGGAAATAAATTTTATATCACAACTGCAATTGATTATGTAAATGGTGCGCCACATGTAGGCCACGCATATGAAAAAATTTTGGCTGATGTTTTAGCTAGATGGAACAGATTGAATAAAATAGATACTTTCTTTTTAACTGGGACAGATGAAAATGCCCAGAAAAATTCTCAAGCTGCAAAAGAAGCTGGAATAGAGACTAAAGAGTTTGTTGATAAAAATACTGAAGTTTTTGTAAAGTTGTGTAATTATCTGGATTTATCAAATGATGATTTTATTAAAACAACAGAACCGAGGCATGTAAAAGTTGCACAATCAATCTTTAAGAAAATTTTTGATAAAGGGGAGATATATAAGAAAAAATATTCTGGATTATACTGTGAAGGGTGTGAAGCTTTTTTGACAGAAAGAGATTTAGTTGATGGGAAATGTCCAGAACATAATAAAAAACCAAAAATAATTGAAGAAGAAAATTATTTTTTTAAATTGAGTAAATATGAAAAAGAAATTTTAAAATTAGTTTCTAGTAAAAATTTTATAGTTCCAGAAGGATTTAGGAAAGAAATAGTAAATAGAATAAAATCAGATGGTTTGAAAGATATTTCTGTAAGTAGGCCTGGAATGGATTGGGGAATAGATACTCCAATTGATAAAGAACATAAAATTTATGTCTGGATTGACGCTTTGAGTAATTATATTTCTGCTTTAGGATATCCTAATGATAAGAAGTTTAAGAAGTATTGGCCTGCAGATATTCATGTTGTTGGAAAAGGAATAAATTGGTTCCATTCAGTTATATGGCCCGCAATTTTAATGTCAGCTGAAATAGAATTACCTAAAAAAATATTAGTTCATGGTTATTTAACTTTTAATGGAAAAAAAATAAGTAAAAGTTTGGGAAATGCTATAGATCCAACTGCATTGGTTAAAAAATATAGTGTGGATCCATTAAGGTATACTTTAGTAAAAGATATCCCATTTAACCAAGATGGAGATTTTTCTGAGAATTCCTTAAAAGAAAGAGTGAATAATGAATTAGCAAATGATTTGGGGAATTTAGTTAGTAGAACTTTAACTTTATGTGAAAAATATTTTGATGGTATTTTAGATAAACAAGAAGATGATGGTTTATTGAAAAAATTAAATTTGAATAAAATTGAAAAATATTTTTCCAAATATGAATTACACCATGCATTAGAAGAAATATGGAAGTTTGTTAGGGAATCAAATAAATATGTTAATGATAAAGAACCTTGGAAGAATGAGGATGATCGTAAAAAAGTACTATATAATTTATTAGAAAGTCTGAGAGTTATTTCAATATTCATATCCCCATTTATGCCAGAAACTTCAGAAAGGATAAATAACCAACTTGGAGTGGGGATTGGTTTACTTGAAGATATAAAATTTGGCTGGCATGGAAAATATAATGTTAAAAAAGAAGGAGTGTTATTTAAAAAATTAGAATGATATCAATAGATGATTTTGGAAAATTAGATTTAAGAGTTGCCGAGATTTTGGAAGTTAAAGATCACCCAAATGCAGACAGATTATATACAATGAAAATAAAAATTGGTTCTGAAGAAAGATCTTTAGTTGCTGGAATAAAGAAACATTACACTAAAGAAGAATTAATTGGTAAAAAAATTATTGTTATTGCAAATTTGGAACCTGCTGAATTGCGAGGGGTTTTGAGTGAAGGAATGTTATTGGCTGCTTCTGATAAAGATAATGTTGTTTTAGCTACTGTTGATAAAGATATTGAATCTGGTGCTAAACTTGGTTAGAAAATACTAATTTAATAAATTTTTAAAATCTTTGAAAGTTTTGGGACCAAGAAAAATGTTATGTTTTTTTTCATAACTAATTGTTGATGATTTTTTAGGTCCATAATCATGACCTGGATAAATTTCTGTGTTGTCACTAAGTTTAGCTATTTTTTGTAAACTATTGTACTCTTCTTCCAAATTACTTCCTTTAAAACGTGGGCCAACGCCTCCAATTGTGCCAACAAATAATAAATCTCCTGTAAATAATTTATCTTCTACTAAAATACATATGTGGTCTTTTATATGTCCAGGCGTATAAATAAATTTTAAAATTATTTCTCCAACTTTTATTTTTTGGTTATCTTTTACTGAAATATCATGTTTCTCTGGTGAAAGCACATGTTGAATTATTTTTGCATTTGTTAAATTTATTAATTCTTTATTTCCTGCTATGTGGTCTTCATGTGAATGGGTATTTATTATATACTTTATCTTATATCCTTTAATCTCTTCTTTTACTTTTGAGATATCTTCTGAGGGATCAATAATTGCTGCCTCTTTCGTTTTTTCATCTGCAATTAAATAAGCAAAATTTAAATCGTATCCAGAATCTATCTTTTTTAAAATCATTTTATGGTAAAAAATGGCCCCACCAGGATTTGAACCTGGGATCTTTCGAGTATCAGTCGAATGCGTTAGCCAGACTACGCCATAGGGCCATAGAATTTGAATCACGTATTTAATTTATAAAATTAACTATTTAAGGTAAAAATTTCTTTGTATCTTTAATTTTGTCTGGCAAATAAGTATTCATAACATAATTTAAACCCCATGCCGCTAGTGCTTGCTGTTCTGCCCTTTGTCCCATTTTTTGCATTAATTCCAAAGCTTTTTTCCATTCTTTATGTTCTCTAACAAATGGATCATTTTTTAGCACATCTTTAATTTTCTTTTTATCAACATCTTTTAATGGGTGTGTTGGAAGTTTATAATCAATAATATCTTGGGGGGTAACTCCCAAAAACCTTGCTTGAGGTACACAAAAATATTTGTTTATATGAGCAGCATTACCTGAGCCAACTTTTAATGTCCTATAAATTGACATAAATCCATAAGGATCTGAATCTGTGAATACATATACTGGGATTTTTTTATCATCTGCCAATCTTCTAATGAATCTTCTACAGGCTCTTGTTGGTACTCCTCCCATTGAGATTAAAATAGAATTTGTTTTTTTCCAATAATTGTGTTTTACTAATCTTTGAAACATACCTGCAGTTTCTATGGCCAAAATAAATTTTGCATCTGTTTTGAATTTTAATTGCTCTACAGAAGAAGGAATTGAATATGCTCCAGAACCAAATTTTGTACAATCAATTTCAATTTCTTTTCCAGTTGTTAGATCTTTATCGATTACAGTTAGTGCACCAGCAATATCTCCTCCTTTTTCTTCAGGAACGAAACCTAACTGTTCTCGGTTTACCATAAACATTGCTTCAATATCATCCATTACTGCATCTGATTCGGGTTGTTCATTAAATCGGGCATCTCCCCAATTTTTAGAAACATAATATGCCTCTCTTTTAGTTGCCATATCATTTCCTTCAACAACTTGTTTTGAAAGAGTCATCATTTTTAATGTTTGAGCGAAAGATTTTATTGTATTTACTGTTAAGGCTCTTACTTTTTTTGCACCTTTTAATTCGAAATATCCTACTTTAGGATCATAATTTACATTACTTAAAGATCTAATTGGAATTGAAACTTCAGGTTTTTGTTTTTTATTTATTTTAGTCTGGACTTTTTTTGCAGTTTCCTTAATTTTCTTTATTACTTCATTCATAGTTTTCTAGACCTCTCCAAATAATTTTTTAAGTTTTCATTAATTAATCTTTCATCAACATCTTTTAAATCTAATAATTCTTTGAGTGCTTCTCCGATAACTGGAACATATTTATCTAAATATGATCTTTTCTTTGCTTCATCTTTTACTTTTCTTTGTTTTTTAATGTATTTTCCAAGTTGTCTTCCACACTCCCTAACTGCCAATTTTATTTCTTTTATTATTTCGGGATAATGTGCAATAGATTCTTTTGATTCTGATGTGAAAGGAACCCACACAGATGCTATGTGCACTACAATTACTACCGGTCCAACTGGAATATTTTTTCCAGATTGTTGTAAACCATATTGTTTCCATTTTGTTTCTGTAATTGATTTTGTTGAAGAACAAGCAGATTGTTGATATTGAAGTGGAACTCTGTTTGCGAATCTTATTATTTCTGCAGTGGAATCTCCTTGTAATGATCCCCCGTATGCAATCCCGGCTTCAACAACAAAAGGATTTCCCCTATATACTGCCGCCGTCCTTTTTATGGATGTATAAAAATCTGCATCAAACTCTTTTTGTAAACTTTTCTTTAATAAATCTTGACCAATTGGAGAAAGACAATCAGTAGGAGGTGCAATGAATTTTGTTTTTCTCATTGCTTGTAATAAATTATCTGCTTCATTTTTGGCTATTCTTGTTGGCCTTGCATTTGTATAAAGATTTGCCAATCCACATATTTTTTTTGCAGTTCCGGCCCCTATTCTTGAAAATTCTGTTGTTAAAAATGATTGTAGTGTTTTTGATTTTGTAGCTTTTAACATATTGATTAATATTCCTAATTCAATTCCATCTGGGTGAGGTTTGATTTCTTTTGGTTTCACTGGCATATCGGTTGTTCCACGCGGATAATCAATTCTTGTACCATCTGGTTCTATTAATGTTAGTCTTGCATGAGGATTAGAAACTGCAGTGTATTTCATGTATTCAGAAACAGAACGTTTTCCCCTTTGATATTTTCCTTCCATTTCAATTGAAATTTTTGTTCCATGATTTTTACCCCATTCAATTATTTCTTCTTTTGAAACTTCAGATTCATTTTTTGTAGTATCTAAATGTAATTCATAATAATATGCTGGTTTTGTTTTTCCAATTTTTGAGGTAATTTTCACAGGTTTTCCAGTTGTTAATTGGCCATATAATCCTGCTGCAGAAATTCCTATTCCTTGTTGTCCTCTTGTTTGAGATAATTTATGGAATTTAGAACCATATAATAATTTACCAAATATATTTGGAATTTGTTCTTTTACAATTCCTGGCCCATTATCTTCTATTGTTACTAGAAATCTATCTTCTGTTGTTTGTTTTATTTCTACAATTACATCTGGAAGTATATTTGCATCCTCTGCTGCATCTAAAGCATTATCTACTCCTTCTTTTATTGTTGTTGAAATCGCCTTTAGTGGATTATCGAATCCTAATAAATGTCTATTTTTTGTAAAGAATTCTGAAATGGAAATATCTCTTTGTTTTTTTGCTTGTTCTATTGCATGAGTTATTTCTTTTTTGTCTTCAGCCAGAGTTGTTTGCATTTTATAGATTCCTCGTAATTAGTTTATAAAGTTTATTGCGTTAAATTGCTAATGTAGCTAACATTATCAATATTCCGAAGAAAATTCCTGCAATAACTTGCGCTACTGTGTGTCCTTCCCTTTTTAATTTCTCTATCCTTGCATCTTTTGGATCTAATTTTTCTAATATCTTTTTTTGTTTTCCTACTTCCAGTCTTATTCCAAAAGAATCTCTAATTATTACAGAAGAAATTGCAAGAGTTACCAAAGTTATTACAGAATACCCTTGAGTTAAAACAATTGCAGTACTTAGCGCAGCCACAAATGAAGAATGAGAAGAGGGCATGCCCCCATCTAAAAAGAAATATGAAAATTCAAATTTTTTATTTTTTGTTGTTTCTGTTATTATTTTAATTAATTGTGGAATAAACATTGCTAGTATCAATCCTGTTGCCATTAAGTAAAAAGAATATTCTATCATAATACTTCCTCAGCCTCTTTTTGTTTTCTTATCCACATGTAAGCATGAGTTTGGGGAGCGCCATTTAAAACAATTTCTACTGCTCTCCTTGCTAAGTACACATCTTGTTGCTTCCCTATTATTCCCACTGTTTTTCCATATATTGATAAAAATGTATTTGTCATTAGTTCTATTGTTTTTCTAGTATTTCCTTCTGTTCCAATTATTCTTGAACGTAATCTTTCTTCTGATTTTTTTGAAGAACCAGCATAATCTTGTAATTGAACTAAATCTAAAACATATTCTTCATTTTTTAATAAGAATGCTTTTCTTGGATTGAATCCTCTCCCAATTGCTTTTACTATTGAAGTAGTTATTATTACATTCAAAGAGTCTTTCCCTTCAATAATAATGTCTCCTTCTTGAGAATTTACTTGAATAGTTGTCCCCATTTCTTTTTCTATCTTTCTTTTAGAGGCCCCTTTCTCTCCAATCAATACTGCGATTCTTTCCTTTGTGATTTTAAGTTCTTCTTGCATTTTAGAATTCTTCAAACTCTGACATTTGTTTTAGGAAACCTTTTTGTTTTAACCAAACAACTTGTGTTTTGTTATATTTCCAGATTATATCTGCTTTTTCATCCCCTTCAAATTCCCATGGTTCAATTAGAACTATGTCTCCAGCTCTAACCCATAATGATCTTTTTAATCTTCCAGGAATTCTTGCTAAACGTGTTTTTCCATCCAAACAAGCAACATGCATTCTTGATCCACCCAATCTTTGAGTTACTGTTCCTAAAACTTCCTTATTTCTTGGAGTTCTAACTCTAATTGGAGCATCTGCTGCAGGAGCACCTCTAACGTGCTTTTTCTTTTTTGGTTTCACGTATACCATAGAAATAAGAGTAAAAAGTTGTTTTATAAGTCTTCTTCTTTTTTTAATCTAAGTAAAACAGTTAAACGATATACTAGTTTTCCTTTTAGTTTATTTTCGCCAACTAATGAACGGGTTATTTTTGTTTCTCCACCAAATTGTTTTTTAAATTTTTTTGACAACCCAAAAGCTGCCCTTGAAGAAGAAATTAAAACATCAAAACCTTCTTTTCTTTCAAAAATATCGGTTATTTCGGCATTTTCTTTATCAATTTCTTTTTTTACGTATTCTAATAGTTTTTCATCTTTAGGACGAACTTGAACTATTGCTTGATAGGCTTTGCCTGTTATGTATTTTTTCATTCTAATTGATAAACTTGTGCGTGAGGTATTTTATTTATTTCTATTATTGCGTCTTTTTCTATTATATTATTATCTAAAGCTAATTTTATTGAATTTTTACCAACAATGTTTAGATTTAAAGAATTTTTCATAATTTTAATTATTTTTTCTTTTGTAAGTTTGTCTCCTTTGTAAAATCTTTCTGTAATATTTAAATTTAAATCCCCTTCAGAAATTTCTTTACCAATTAAATCTTCATCACAAATTGCTACTATGTGCCTGCCATTTGATTTATGGATTTTTACAAACATTATCCGTGATAACCTGCTTTTTGTTTTGGTATCTCTTTATCCCATGTATCTATAATTAATTTCATGTATCTTTTTTGTGTTTGTTTTATTTTTTCCCATTGTTTCCATAATTTTTTTATGAAAACTGCTGCTTTGTCATCATCTTCTAAATCATAAAATAAACATTCTTGATATAATGCTCCAATTTTTTTATAGAAAATGTACATTTCTTTTTTTATAGACTCTGATAAATTATTTACTGCAATCATTGAATGTAATGAATTTGGATTTGGACTAACTATGGGATCTAGAATTTCTAAAAAATTTCTTAATTTATTCGCCATAACTCTAATTATTGCTTTTACTGGCCTTCCAGATCTATTTTCTTCCAATGCTCTAATTTCAAATTCTGCATCTAATTTGTTAAAGCTTGGTAATTTGTGTTTTTTTATTAACACATCGTATTCTGATTTTATTGTATCCATTTTATATTTTTGATTTTATTGGATGCTTTGCGCCGCAAGCAGTACATTTTAACACCGTTACTTTTCCTTCTTTCATTATTTGTGTGTCTGGTCTTTTACAATCTTTACAAATTACAAATTCATTAGCATATTTTTGTAGTTTATTATTGATTATTGTTGAATTTATTTTTCTTCCCAGGGTTAATCTTTGTCCATCTATTGTTCCCGGAGTTGCTAATTCTCTAAGCAAATATTTTAGCATGTGCTTTGCATCTCTCCTTAAGGTTACAGCGATTTGATTGAAATTTGTAATTATTGTTTTATTTCCTTCTATATGGCCTTTTACTTTTGGCATTTCAAATCTTTCTTTAGCATCTGCCTTTTCTGGAAGATTTTTCTTTGCCCTTTCTAATAATTTTTCGTATTCCATTAAAAAATTAGTATTTTGGACTGTTTATAAAGGTTTTTAAAGAAAATAATTTACTCAATTAGTTTTAATCTTCCAGCTTTTATTTCAAAGATTTCTCCTTCCTTTAGAAGATCTTGTATTAAATTATTAGTAGGACCTTCCCCAAATCTGGTTTTAGTTATTACCTCTGTTATTTCTGCTCCTTCTCCAGAATCTAATTCTCCAATTGTATCTAAAACTTTTTGTCTTTCTTCTCCTGAAGACTCTTCATTTGTAGAAATAACTTCCTCTTCAATTATTGGTTCTTCTTTTATTATTGGTGTTTCTTTAGTTTTTTGATCTTGATTTTCTTCAACTTGTTGTGAAGGAATTACTTTTGGGGTTTCTGTTTTTTCCCCATATAATTTTGTTAATTCTAATTTTCTTAATTGTATCCATTCTGGTTTTTCTAGTTTTCTTGTAATTTCTGGAACTAAATAAATTTGCCCATTATATTCTCTCACTCTTCCAATTACTAAAACTGTATCTCCAATTTTTATATTTTCTAATATTTTTGTATCTTCGTTCCAAGCTTTTAATGTGATATTATCAGAACCATCATCTAATGTTAAAGAAACATAAGTAGAATCTTCATTTTTGTAATTCATTATTACATTGGCCACTACATTTGCCCTTGAAATTTTTTTATCTTGCACCTGAACATAACTTGGAGTCCATTCTCCTTCTGGATTAATGAATTCTCCATTTAGTATATCTGAAATCCATACTTTGTATGCTGTTTGTCTTATTTGTGATTCTGCCATTGTTTATATTTTTTGTATATATCCTCTTTTTGGTTCGAAGATATCTCCATTCCTTTTTAACTTTTCTATTATCTCATATATCTTATCCTCTGGTATGTTTTTATCTTTTGCAGCTACAATTATGTCATCCATCGCTATCGAGATTCCTTTTTCTTCTCCACCAAGGCCATTAATTATCTCTTTCATTGCAACTATTTTGTTTCTTTCTGAAGAAGGCATTGAAGTTGAGAACCTATCTATATCAATTTGTCCAGTTTCTTTATCAAAACCAATTTGCATTAAACAATATTTTGTTAGTTTTATTGCAATTTGTGCATCCTCTCTAGTTACTTCTTCTGAGAATCTTATTTTTGCAGAAGCTTCTGAAAGTCTAACTATTGCTTCTAGTTGTCTAGCAGAAATTGGTATGGATTTTTGTTCTTCTTCATTTTGGGTGGAATTTCTTAAATTAACATAAAAATCTTTTATTTCATCTGAAGCTTCATTAGTCATTTTAGGAATAATGTTTGTTTTAGCATATGCTATGTATTTTTTCATTAAATTTGGTTCAATTATTTTTGTATCTTCTTCTTTTGCTTCCCCTCTGTAAAATTTCAAGATGTGTCCTGCAATTTTATCATCTTTTTCTTTATTAGGAATGTCTCTAATTGGAAAAATCAAATCAAATCTGTTAATTAAGGAAGGAGGCAAATCAATTTGTGCAGGAATAGGAGTATAAGGATCAAATCTAGATAATTTTGGATTTGCTGCTGCCAGAACTGTCGTTTCTGCCCTTAGAGTTGCTTGAATATTTGCTTTAGAAATTGTTATTGTTTGTTGTTCTAAAGCTTCGTGTAAAGCACTTCTATCTTCGTGAGACATTTTGTCAAGCTCATCAATTGCACAAATACCTTTATTTGCTAAAACCATTGCACCGGCCTCTAAACTCCATCCTTTTAGGAACTCATCTTTAACAACTGCCGCCGTTAGCCCTGCACCAGACGCCCCTTTTCCTGAGAGAAATCTTGCTTTTGGGGCTGATTTTGAAATAAATTGTAATAATTGTGATTTTCCTGCACCTGGGTCACCGACTAATAAAACATGAATGTCTCCTCTCCTTATGACCCCATCAGACATTACTTTCCTTACCCCAGAAAATAATTGCAATACTAATGAAGATTTAATTTCTTTATACCCAAAAATAGAAGGTGCAATAGAATCGGTTAATTTTTTAAAAACATCTTTATCTTTAGCTAATTTTCTTATTTCTTTTAATTCTTCTTCACTTATATCTAATTCTTCAAAAGATTCCTGTACTGGTTCTATGTTGTTTGCTTCTACAGCTAGATCGAACATTCTTGAAGGAGCACCGGATTTTAGTAATATTGGAACTTCTTTTAGTATTCCTGTAACTCTTACTCTTGTTCCAGGAGTTGTTTTTTGTTCCATCTTCGGTTCTACTAAATCTTCTTGTAGGAATACTTGTAATCTTTTAGGTTGGGATCCTCCCTCTAATGTATCTGGAGATTCCTCTAAAACTATCCTTTGGGCGTCAACCATATCTTTTTTTAATAATTTAAAATGACCTTTTCTTCCACAACTACATCTTGTTGGTTCTTTGAAAGCTTGATCTATTTGAAGAATTGAAAGCATATTTCCGCACGTGGGGCACTCAAATTTAGCAGAAACTGCTTGTGGCCTTACATCCGAAGCTTGCCTTACAATTCCCTCAATGACTATCATGCTGAATAAATCTACACTTCTTACATTTCTTATTGCTCTAGTTTGAGAGGTTGGAAGATTGATAAACCTAATATTGAATGTTTTCTTTTCTGGAAGTTCCAATTGGTCTATCGCTAATCTTGCATTCTGTATTGTTTCATATGGTTCATTAAGAAATTGTTCTGATAATTCTACATCAAATTTTGATAAATCAAGAAAATTGATGGTTATGAATTTGCTTCCCCATTTGACAGCATTATTTAGTTCTCTAGTATACACTGTTTCCAAGAATTCTTTAAATCTCTCTATCTGATCTATCGCATCTTTTGGCAAATTTGACTCCCCCAGTTATTGGATAATTGGGTGAAGTTTAAAAGAATTTATGTAAAAAAAAGAAATTATTTTAGCTTCTTAAGATTTGAAGCTAAAGTTACTACAGCGGATTTTAAATCAGTTTCAGATTTTGTACCTGTACAAACAATTTTTCCATTGCTAAACAATAAGAATGTTGCCCTTGTTCCAGGAAGTTTATACACTAGCCCAGGGAATTGTTCAGGTTCATACTCTGAATTTTCTAATTTCATAGCCAATTCGTTTAAATTTAAATCCATCCCAATATCTCCAGATGCAACCATATTTTGTACAGTTATTTTTGGTTTTATTGTAACTTTTATTCCGATCTTAGCTACTGCTTTGATTATTTCATTGATAGATTCACGTACTTTTTTTAGAGACCTTGCCCCAGTACTTACTACTTTTCCAGAACTGAAAATTAAAGCAGATGTTTTTGGTTCTCTTATTCTCATAACTAAACCTGGAAATTGTTCAGGATTGTATTCTGTATTAGAAAGTGTCTCTGCTAATTTAATTAAATGAACATCATGTTCTAAAGAAGTTGAACAAACGATGTTAACGATTTTGATAGTTTTTTTACCCATTTGATTTTCCCCCATGAAAAATTATATATAAAGGATTTAGAGAAGAGTTTATAAATGTTTATAAAAGGCTGTTGTTATCTATTAGGAATTAATCTTAACATAAATTTCAAATTCTTTATCTTTTATTTTAAGTTTTTCTTGAATTGGATAAGTTTGTTTTGAGAAATCTAAATTATTTGCTCCAACTTTTAATTTTATTTGTTTTTTCCATTTAGTTAAATCTAAATCAGAAATTATAGCTAATTCTATTTTATCTTGCTTTTTTAGTTTGTTTTCTTTTCTAATGTCTTGAACTCTTCTCATTAATTCACGAGTAAATCCTTCTAATTGAAGTTCTTCGTGTGTTTCTGTTTCTAAAATTACTTTTCCTTTATTAAAATCTGAAGATACTAAATTTTCTGGAAGATGTTCTTTAACAATTATGTGAGATTTATTCAATTCAAAATTATTTATTTTTATTCTGCCTTTTTCATTAAGTTCATTTAGTAATTTTTCATTTAGATCTTTTCTTATTATTACAGAATCTTTTTGGAAATCTTTACCAATTTGAGCATTATTTGGAATAACTTCGATTTTTGATCCAAAAAATCTTTTTTCAAATAAAATCTCTTTTACATTTAACTTTGATTTTATCAATTCTTTTAGGTTTTTAATTGTCCTTTCTGCTTCTTCTGAATCTGAAACAATAGTGATATTTTGTAATGGCCATCTTACACCAGTTTTTATTTTTTCTCTTGCCGATAATCCTGATTGAATTATTTGATCTGCAAAAGCTATTTCTTCTTCTAATTCTTTATTTATTAACGATTTATTATATTTGGACCATTTGAGCATCGCAATAGAATCTCCACTTAAATTGAAT
>JABHMJ010000019.1 GCA_018693795.1 Candidatus Woesearchaeota archaeon
TTAGATAATTTTTTAAACTTCTTTTGTTTTTTTATTTCTATGAAAGGTATGGTGATATTTGTAGTTTTACTTATCTTAATTAGTAATGTTGCTTTTGCTAAAGATGTTGCTATTCCTGAAACGTTTGAAGATGTTGGTTCTGGTGAAACTACTTATTTCTATGCTGGAAGTAAATTAGTTGCTTCTAAAAATGATGATGAAGTTACTTACCATTACCAAGATAGGCTAGGAAGTGATGTTGATTCGAAGTCTTTGCCTTTTGGTCAATTATTGAAAGAAGGTGAAAGATTTAGTTTTACTGGAAAAGAATTAGATTCTGAATTACATTATTTTAATGCAAGATATTATGATTCTTCTATTGGAAGATTTACTTCTGTAGATCCTGTTGAAGGAGAATTAGCCTATGGCTATGTTATGAATAATCCGATGAATTATGTTGATCCTACTGGAATGTCCATTCGTGGTGGGCAGGTCGACATATTTGATACAGGCATAGGAGATGTGGAAATTGCACAACAAAGGAGTTTTTATTCTGATGGATCTTGGTGGAAAGTTTGGGAACATGGGTCTGCCATGGTTGCTAATGCGGGGGTTTTTGTTTTAAATGCCGCTGCCCTTGGTAAAGGTGGGGCAGACATTATTGCTAATCAAGTTTTGCAAATGGATGAATTTGATAGGGAGGCAGGAAGTGCAGCTCTTTTTATGGGCGCATATCAATTTAGTATGTTGCAAAGAGGAGCTTCTTTTTCTGGAGTGCGTGCAGGAGTTACAACAAGTGCTCTTAGAAATACTTTGACATCTGGAAGAGAAGGTTTAATGCAATTAAAAAATATTTTTTAGAGAAGTAAACAATTGCAAACTTTGCGTACTACAGAAGAATTATTATTGGCTGGAAAAATCAATAATCAAGAGGCATTATATAAATTAAATCTTGTTATGCGTGATTTTGAAGCATCACACAGGTTGAGGATAGTTAGAGTTCCAAATGGTTATGTTCAGGATCTTACTTCACAAGGAAATTATGCTTCGATAAGACTCAAACCAGGATTATTACAGATAGAAAATTCAGTATTTGATAACCCCAATATGTTGTTAAGTGAACTTCGACACGAATTGGGCGCATTTTTGATAAAAAAAGAATTTGGGGGTTTATCAAAAACTCCAATGTTTAAGGATTCTGCAGATCGTTTTTATTATTCTACTGGGGCATTAGATCGGTATTTATGGGAGTAATGTTATAAAAAGAATAACTTTATTAATTCTATTTAGTTTTAGTTTTTTATGATTGAAGTGTTAAGATTAGGACATAGAATTTCTCGTGATAAAAGAATTAGTACTCATGTTGCTTTAGTTGCTAGATCTTTTGGTGCTTCTAAGATTTATTATACTGGTCAAAAAGATAAATCATATGAAGAAAGTGTTTCTAAGATTGTAAAGGAATTTGGAGGAGATTTTTCCATAGAATATGTCTCTTCATATAAAAAATTGTTTTCTGATAAAACTGTTGTGCATTTAACAATGTATGGAGAAGATTTTAGAAAAGTTAAAATTCCTAAAAATGATTTATTAATTGTTGTTGGTGGAGAAAAAGTTTCTGGAGAAGTTTATGAGATGTCAGATTTTAATGTTGGAGTAACTAATCAACCTCATTCTGAAGTTGCGGCTTTAGGAGTTTTTATGGACCATATTGTTAAGAGCAAATATCCTTCATTTGATGATGGGAAAGTTAGAGTTAAACCTAGTTCTAAAGGAAAAGAATTTTATTAAGATAAAAACATTTAAATATAGAAATTTTAAGATTTAGATTGAGGTGATTGATTGAAAAAAACTTTATTTTTTTTGGTAGTTGTTTTTTTTGTAGGTTTTGTTAGTGCCGCTAGTGTTCTTGATGTTCAATTAAGTAAGTTTAATTATTCTGTTAATCAAAATTTTCAAGGAAATATAATTATTAATGATACTAATGTAATTGTTACTGATGTTCTTAAAGCTGATATTTTGAGTTGTGATTCTTATAATGAAAAAGAAATTGAGATATATGATTTATTAATTAATTCTGGTGAAAATTTAGGTCCTAAAGAAGTTTATAGTGCTGGAGCTTCTAGTGCTAGTTATGATCTTAGTTTAGGAAATAATGGTTCTTCGTTAATTGGATTTAGAGTTGATAATGAAATTTCCAGGATTAATTTTAGTGTTTCTGGAAGTGCGTCTGGAGTAAAATTTGATATTGGTGCTGATGGAACTTATGAATGGGAGTTTGCTGGAGAAGAAAGTGGATTTGGCGATTTAATTATTCCTAAAGATTATGAAGGAAATAGAGATTTGCCTGGAGAAGACGATTATAATCCCCGGGTTCTTAATGCGTGTAGTGATTTTAATGTTAGTTTAGATGAATTTACTAGTGAATTAAAATTAAATATTAAAGCTACTGCAAAAAGTGTTGGAGTTGGAGGAGAGTTAAAAGCTTTAGTTAAAGGACAAAGATGTACTTTTGAAAATGTTCCAAGTTCTTATGGAGATGTTGAGTGTAGTGTTAATTTTGATGTAAGTAATTATGAAGATTATATTGATTTTGTAGTTTGTTTAGAAGCAACAAATGATAATTTTAGAGTTCCAAGAAAAACATATTTAGATGTTCCTTATTATTATTTTGGGGTTCAAGAAATGTTGTATGATTCTTCTTTAAGTTCTAGTCCAACATATGTTTCTGATGTTGTTTTAATTAATTCTATGAATAGTTATTGTGACGGAGTTTTGGGGCATTGTTTTATTCCAGTTGAAGTTAGTGTTGTTGATGGTGGTGAAGTAAATTTTAATAATTTATATTTAGAATATGGTGCAGCAAGTAATGATGATTTTTTTGAAGTTGGTTCTGAAGCTTTAGAATTAGATTTAAGTGAAAAAGAAATTCCATTAAGTTCTTTTATTGGTTTGAAAACTCCATTTGTTCAAGATGAAGATTATTGTGTTTTGAAACTTCAATATGGTTCTTTTGATAAACAAATTGGATTCGGGATTAGCGCCGGGCCTCAACCAGTTATTGGAGTTAGTTCTTTGTATATGGCTAAAAACTTTGATATAGCTTTTGATGGATCTAGTTCTAGTGCAAGTAATAATAGAAGTATTGTTTCTTATTCTTGGAATTTTGGAGATAGTACTAATGGTGTTGGGGAAGTTGTTTCTCATAAATATTTAGTTAATGGAAATTATACTGTTACTTTGAAAGTTAGAGATTCTCAAGGAATTGAAGAAGAAACATCAATTAATGTTTTTATTGTTCCATTAGAAGAACATTTGGAAAATCAATTTTCAGAATTAGAATCTGGGATAATTAATGCACAGGCTTTAAGATTTTTATTGGGAGATGCAAAAGAATTTTATGATTTTATGGGATATAGTTCTTTGATTAATTCTAGTGTTTCTAAAATTAATTCTTTGGAAAGTAATTTTACATCTATTAAAAATTCTGCCGAGGCAAATAAAGATCCAAAATATGTTTTAATTGTAAATGAATTGCATAGTATTAATTCCAAGTTTCCTATTGAGATTAATAAATTGTCTAGTAGAGAAGTGGATAATTTAGGATTGTTAACCCCAGATGAAATTTTTAATTATGGTGGCATAACTAATTATAATCCTGCTTATGTTGATGAATTGTTTAAATTTAATGTTGAAAATGTTGATATAGATATGGATTCTACGTTATTTAATGTTGAGTTTTTTGAGGGGAGTTACAATTTATTATATATTCAAAAAGATGTTTCTATAACCGGCGGAACAAATATAGTTATTGTTGAAGATTTGAGAGAGGTTGTTTCTAATTTAGATAATTCTGTTGGTGGTCGAGTAAATAATAATACTAATATTTTAACTTGGAATGGAGATGTTGGGTCAATAAAATATGTTGTTGAAGCAAATGAACTTAATAATATTAAGACAATAGTTTTTACTAATGTGGATATTACTGGTGGAGACACTTATTGTTTTGATGATACTTCTTGTGATTTTTTTTGTGGTGATAGTCAATGTACAATTGCCAATTATTTATTTGTAAATGAAGGAGATGAAACAAATGATAATTATTGTCCTGAAGATTGTGTTAGAGAAACTCCTAAAACTTATTATATTGTTTTAATTTCAATATTTTTTGTTTTCTTGTTGTATGTTTTGTTTTACAAAGGTCCAGGAAGCATTAAAGATTTAATTAATAAAATTTCTGGGAAGAAAATATTTGTTAGTGAAAGAGAAAAATTAACTTTGAATAAATTTATTTATGATTCTTTAGGCAGAGGGTATAGTAAAGAAGAAGTTAAATCTGCTTTAGTTAAAAAAGGATGGAGTGTTGAGAAAGTTGATCATATTATGGAAAACTATTTAAGAGAGAAAATGGGCGGTTCTGTTAAATGAAGTGGGTGATATTATTTATCTTATTGTTTATGGTTAATTTTGTTAGTGGGGCTTATCCTGAAGATTATTCTTTTGATGTTCGTAATGATGATCCGGTATGGAATTGGATTGAAAGAGATGGAGCTCCTGGTTTTGTTTATCCTGTAACTACAAACTCTCAACTATATTATGGGGGGAGTTGGATGACATTGTATAGTCATTTATTGGATGGTTCAGTTGAATTTAATTTAAGTGATGTTTCTACAGAAAATTTTATTTTATCTTCTGGTCCGGTAAATTGGTATCCTGCTATTGAGGATGTTTATACTGATGGAAATCCTTCCACTAATCTTAATGCCAGAATTAGATTAAATTTTTTAGATGAATTTGGTGGAACTTTACAATTTCATGATGCTAATACTCAACCATCTGATCCAGATATTGCTTTTATTTCTTCTGGATGTAATTATAGATCTGATACAATTTCTCCTTATTATTCTTTATCTTTAGATGATGGTGATTTTGATGAAACTTGCGAATTTCAAATTTTAGATCCCGTTTTTAAAGCATCAGTTAAATCTATTAGAGTAACTTATTATTTTGATTTGTCACTTACTTCCTCGGCAATACCTTATTTTGATCCAATTATTGAAGGTCCAATTGAATCATATTTTGTTGAAATTTGTGATTCTTTTCCACTTAATGATGAAGATAGAGATGGGTATTATGATTGTTTAGATCCTGATTGTAATGGTCAAATTCCGGGGGGTTCAGTAGATCCTGCTGTTTGTGAAGAAGATCATATTCTTTATGATGGTGGACCATTTGCATTAACATGGGGAGGATTAAATTGGGTTAATACTGAAGCGTATGGTTGCACTGGAATTTCTGGTGGTGCTTCTGGATATTGTTGTCCTTTGTGGTGGAGTTGGGATTCTGGATTAGGTAGATGTGTTTCTGCAGAAACTTGTGATAATGGAATAGATGATGATTTTGATGGAGATATAGACTGTGAAGATTCTGATTGTGTGAATTTTGATGATTGTAAAGAAAATTATAATGGGCAATGTGGAGATGGAGTTGATAATGATTTAGATGGTTTTGTAGATTGTGAAGATTCAGATTGTACTTTAGTTGGGGTTCAAGATTGGGGATTGATTATGGGAGATTATGCTTGTAATTATGCTACGCAAAATGAAATTATTTGTGGTCCTGCTGGATGTAATGGATTTCATTGTGATCAAGATACACTTAATTTTTGTTGTCCTATTACTCAAGATTTAGATTTTAATTTAACTCCTGCAACTGTTGAATGTGTTGGACCTTTACCTGCCTTGGGAACTTGTGGTGATGGAAATATTGATGTGCCAAATAATGTTGGCGTAGATGAATTATGTGATGGGAGTAATTTAGATGGAAATGATTGTACTAATTTTGGATTTGTAAATTCTGTAGGATTGAGTTGTTTGTCTGATTGTAGTGATTTTGATACTTCTTCTTGTACTAATATTACTATTATAACCCCTCCTGTTGGACCTAATGAATATTTAGTTTATGATGATTGTGCAGATGATGGAAATGGAGACCAATATGGGACTACAAATTGGATTTTGTATTCTGGGGATGGGATTGTTTTAGACAGTAGTAATTCTTTATGTGTTTTATATAATTCTAATGTTCCTTTTGTTGGATTGTATAGTATTTTATTATTCTTTGTTGTTATATTTGGATTTTATTTTAGAGAAAGATATTTAAATGATAATTGAAGTTTTATTATTATGAAAAAAGGTGTGTTATTATTAGTTTTATTTTTATTTAGTTTTAGTTATGTTCTTGGTGCAGATGATTGTACTATTAATACTGTTTGTCCCATTAGTAAATCTGAAGTGCCTGGGATTAGTTTTTATTCTGATTCAAATACACACGTTAATTTGAATGATCTTGGATCGTATAAATTATGTTGCGATTATTCTTATTTGGATGTTTCTGAAATAATTGTCGGTTCTCCTGATTTTCTTATGTATAATACTTTAAATTCTCATATTGCGTTAGATTTGCTAAATTGGGCTGTGCCATTTGGAGGTTCTTATGGCGTTTCTGTTGAAGTGGAGGGTGCATCTTGTAATGGGATATCTTCTGGAAGTTGTCCAATTGGCGTAGATGATTTTTGTTTATTTTCTTCTAGTGCAGGTGGTAATGCGCATATTTCTGATTGTAGTGATCCAAATTATTCTTGGAAATTGTGTTGCGAATTTACTGGTTCTGGAGTGGGCGTTTGTGGAGATAATATTGCTCAAATGCCAAATGGGGTGGGAGATAATGAATTGTGTGATGGATCTGATTTAAGAGGATTTGATTGTACATCTCCGGCGTTTGGATTTGGGGGAGGAATTTTGGGTTGTAATTTAGATTGTACTTATAACACTTCATTATGTACTGGTTCTCTTACTATATGTGGGGATAATAATATTGATACTCCTAACAGTAATGGTGTAAATGAATTGTGTGATGGTTCTGATTTGGATGGAAAAAGTTGTACTGATTTTGGATATTCAAGTGGAAGTTTAGATTGTAATATAGATTGTTTGGATTTTGATAAATCTTCTTGTGGTAGTTTTAGTAATCCCCCTGTTGGTCCAAATGAATATTTAGTTTATGATCCTTGTATAGATGATGGGAGTGGAGATCAATATGGGACCACAAATTGGATTTTGTATTCTGGAGATGGGATTGTTTTAGATAGTAGTACTTCTTTATGTGTATTGCATAGTACAAATGTTCCTTTTGTTGGTTTGTACAGTATTTTATTATTCTTTATTGTTATTTTTGGATTTTATTTTAGAGAAAGATATTTAAATAATAGTTTATTAAATAATGAAAGAGGTGAAGAATTTGCAAATAGTAATTAATATTGAAAAAAAACATTTGTATGCTTTTGTTTTATTAATTAGTTTATTTGGTAGTTTTGCTTATGCTTATAATTCTGGAGGAACTGGTGGAGATCCCTCTGTTATGGGGCATAGTTTTGATGAAGTTGGTTTAGGAACATACGAATTTGATGCTGCAGATCTTAATTCTTTTAAACTTTTTAGACCTCAAACTGTCTCTTCTGTGAATGGTCCTGCATTGTTTGATATTATTGATGATGGTTGGAGTGAAAATCCAGGAAGTAGACAAGACTGGGATTATTCTTTACATGTGAAAGGAAATACTATGTTCCAAGGGCCAGTTAGAGTTTTAACTGATGCTACTAATCCAAATATGGATACTAAATTAGTATTGTGTGATAATGTTGATGGTACTTTGAGTTGTTATAATAAAATAGGTACTATTTCTGGAGTTTCTCATCCATTATGTGTTACTGATCAAGGAGTTGTTGGATTATGTTAATGAAAAATTTGTTAATGGTTAGTTTGTTTTTTAGTATTGTTTTATTTATTTCTGGTTGTGAATTGATGGAAGAAGATCCACAATTTGCTCAAGTTAATTTTGTTCGTGAAGATATTCCAAATGATGGAGATGCGACTGATAATCCTCCTCCTTCTGGCGGGGGATCTTCTGGCGGGAGTAGTGCAGATAAATCTTTATGTAATAATCTTGGTGGAGGATGTGTAGATTCTGTTTATGAAGGTTACTATGCTATTACTTGTGCTGGCGGACCAGGAGACTTATGTGCTTTAGGTCAAATTTGTCAAGTGCCTCTTTCTGGTTGCGAGAATGCCCCTGTAGAATGGAGTTGTAGTTGTGAGGGTGCAACTGTTTGTAATGATGGGATTGTTACTGCTCCAGAAACTTGTGAGAGACCGAGTACATCCGATAATAATTATTGTTCTCAAAGTGAAGAAACTTGTAGTGGATCTAAATTAGGTACAAGAGACGAATTAGGAAATTGTAATTATAATTGTCAATGTGTTGAAGATACATTTTCTGGATTTACTTGTGATATTGCAACTTGCGATGCACAATGTGAAAGTGGAAATTTAAATGGTGAAACTTGTATTTCTTTAGGTTACGAAAGTGGCACATTGGGTTGTGATACTTCTGTTTGTACTTTTGATGTTAGTGAATGTTATACTGCTGGACAAACTATTTGTGGAGATAATATTATCCAAGCTCCAAATGACGATGGATATAATGAAATATGTGATGGAACTGATTTGGCTGGAGAAACTTGTGCATCATTAGGATATGATAGTGGAGAAATTAGTTGTGCTGCTGATTGTTCTGGATTTACTGGATGTTATAATGAAGAAATATGCGAGATTACTGGTTTAACTTGGGAAGGATTAGCTTCTGATGAATCAAGAATGGAAGGTGTTCAAGCAAAAGTTAATATATACGGTACAAATGGGTGTGCCGGAAAAGAAGTTTCTGTTCAAATTTTTGAAGATGATGCTTTAAGTGGAGATGATGCTGTTTTAGTTAATCCAGTTAATGTTTTATTTACAGATTTGATTTGGTATGATTTTGCTACAACATATTGGATAACTGAATGGGATGATGATGAATTAGGAAGTAACCCAGAATATTATATTTATGCAGAATTAGTTGAAGATTCTTCTGTCAATTTCCAAGGGACTGCTTTATTACATATTTCAAATGAGATGCCAGACTGTGATGGAGATGGAGATGGAATTCATCAATGTATAAATGATGATAGTGATGTTGATACTTCTTGGTTTGCCACGGGCAGTCAAGCTTGCGATTATTCACTTGGGGCTGGTTGTTCAGAAGTTCAGTATGAATGCGCAACTATTGGCTATGATTTCGATTTAAATCCAATCCTTGGATGGGGTTACTATTATAATTGTGACTATTATTTGGATATTCCTATTTCAAATCCGCCATCATATCCAGATTGTAATTATCGTGCTAAATGTGATTTAGATTTGTTGCCTTGTGATAGTGTTTGTGGTGCTGAATCTCCTGAGACATATTGTAGTGATCCAGACTGTTCTGGGGTTGCAGGAATTACAAGAACTTGTGCGAATGATGCTGTAACATGTTCTGATATTTTATATGCTGATAGTGAAATTTATGCTGGTGGAGCAAATCCTCAAATATTAAGACATCCAACAGCAACGGGGCAATGCAGCCAGACAAGGTATTATTATGCAGATCATAGTTGTGTTGATGAAAATACTGTTAAAATGAGAGATTCTGTTACTGGTGCAATAAAAGAATTTGAATGTTTGCCTGGAAGATATTGTACTAATACTGGAAGTATATCATCCTGTGTAGATCCAGATGCTAGAGAGAGTTTATGTACTGCTGAAGGTTTTACGTGGACTGGATCAACTTGTTATGGTGATGATTGCTCAGAAATTTAGTTAACTTTTTAAATTTCTTTTTATTCTCTTTTTTATGAAATTATTAATATTATTGTTTGTTTTGTTTATTTCTGGATGTTCTATGCAAGAATCTGTTGAAGAAAATTATTTATCAGCCAATATATATGATTTTTATGAAGTTTCTAATGATGTTGAATGTAATGTTTTAATTGGGGGCGGAGGATATTCTGGTGGAAGATGGGCAGATAAATCTTTATGTAATAATCTTGGTGGAGGTTGTGTTGATTCTCTTTATGAAGGTTATTATGCACTTTCTTGTCCTGATGGTCCTGCTAGTTTGTGTGCTGCTGGAAAGATATGTCAAGTAACTTTGAGTGGATGTGAAAGTGCTCCTGCAGAATGGAATTGTGAATGTGGTGATCCTGTTGAAGAAGATATACATAGTATTTGTAATGTTGATGGAGAGTGTGTTTCTGTTCCTGGTGTTGGAGAAAATCAATGTTCTGTTAATATTGATTGTTTACCTGAAAGTGGGTGTGGAGATGGGATTGTTGAACCTTATTTGTTTGAAGAGTGTGATGGTTTGGATTTAAATTTTGAATCGTGTATTTCTTTGGGATATTCTGGAGGTATTTTGGGTTGTAATTTAGATTGTACATTTAATCAAAATAATTGTTATTAGTTAATTTTATATACTAATATTTTTTCTTTTTTGTATTAAGCGTTGGTAGTGTAATGGTTAGCATACGAGCCTTCCAAGCTTGTGATCCGGGTTCAAATCCCGGCCAGCGCATAGAACCGATTTGTTCGGTTCGCTTATTGAATGGGACTAGATAGGGAATAGATAGGTTAAGAAAAAAAACTAGGAGGCCTTTCAATATGGCAAATAAAATAGATATACACGGGAGCGTAAATACTTACAACACGTGTTTAAAGAAACTAAAAAAAGATGTTAGTAAACAGAATGATAAACTAATATCTGAATTTCTACAAGACTTAAAACTTGGATTAGTTGGTAAATCCAAAAGACCAAACGTTAGAACCCTAAACAAGATTATGTTTAGGCTTAAGGTGGTTGGGTTGTATATGGATAAAATCAATAAACCAATATATCCAATAAGTTTAAACGCCCTAAAAAAGTTTATAGGAGATTTACAAGACGACGTAATAAAGAAACGAACCTTAAAGAAGAATGCTAGTCCAGAGGGATATAGCGAACGGGTAAAACTAGATATAAAAAAGGAATATATCCGGTTCCTTAGACATAAGTTTGGGGACACAGAGAAGTTTAAGACCCTTACTTCTTGGATTGATTTAACTGAAGAAAAGAAATCCATAGTTTATTTTAAGCCGGAAGAGATTAAGAAAGTGATTTCTTATGCTACTCGCATAGAAGATAAAACGATAATTAGTTTTCTAATGGATACCGGCTTAAGAATTGAAGAGACGTTAAACATTAGGTTTGAAGATATTAGACAAGAGGGCGAAGATTGGATAATTGACCTAAAGCATGAGTATAGCAAAACAGAGGGGCGAGTTATCTATATGTTTGATGATGACGCGAAGAAATATATAAAAGAATACCTAAAAAATAATCCCTCAGAAGACCACGAGAAAGCTATTTTTGATAGGAGTTATAATTCTATTAGAATGATGTTAAACAGATTGGGGAAAAAAATTCTAGGAAAGCCAATAAAACCTCATGACTTACGGCGGTCAAGCGCGACCTCACTTGCTAGCGTAATGAATAACTATCAAATGTGTGAGCGATTTGGGTGGGCGATTAGTTCCTCTGTGCCTCAAAAGTATATTGCGAAGAGCGGAATAAATCAAAAGAAAATTATGAAGCGGATAGAACAAGAGAATATTAGCGATATCCGTCAAGAATTAGACCAAGTAAAACTAGATAACCAAATCCTAAAGAAAACGCTTGGTGATTTCCAAAACTTCAAGGCAGATTTTAAAGAAAAAACTGAAGAGATAAGGCGGATAATTTTTGAGCAACACCGAAATAAAATTGCAGAAATGCAACTTTAATTCTTTTTTTTCTTTCTTCTTAGTGTATTAATGTTGGTTTTGCGGAAGATATTTAAATTCAGTTCAACTACCTCTCGTGTAAATGTTGGTATAATGCAAGCAAGCAGTACAGCAAAAAATTAAAAAATGAGACTAGGAAAAACGCAAAAAGAAATATTGAAATTCATGTATAGAAATGAAAGAGTAGGGACAATGCTATGGATGGGCAGAAGATTAGAAGGGTTAAATTCTCCAACTAAATTTCTAAAAAAGCAGAGAATTATTTATCCTAAGAATGCAAACTCGAATAAATTAAAAATTAGAGAAGTTTCTAGGGCGTTAACTAATGGATTAAAAACTAGCAAGGAATTAAAAAATCTGTTATTAAAATCGAAAGAGTTTCATAAAAAAAGTACAAGCGTTTTTAGAAGTTATAAACTTCTCCAGGAAAAGAAGTTAATCGAAAATCTTGGGTGGGGATATAGACTAACTGAACTAGGTCGAAGAGTTATTTCTCATCGTTAATTCTTGTCGTTAAAATAATAAATAGCGACAAGTAAAAGTATATTCTTGAGTATGTAGATGTTTAAATGTAATATTTGGTTTTCTTTTTTTACAAACCAAAATTGGTTTGAAAAGTAGGCTTTTGTTTTTTACTGGCCTTCGAGAATGGAGTTTAAAAAAAATATGAAACCATTACCGGAGGTTAATAAAAATGAAAATAATAAGAAAAAAAGAATACCCAAATGTTCTAGCGATTAATGTCAGATTTTTAGACCAAGATTTCTTCGATTTTATAATTGGAAAAGGTCTTGAACAAGGATTAAAAGGTTCAACGTATGTTAGGAATTTTCTAGCTAAACATTTAGAGACTGAATATAAATTTTATTTGAAACAGAAGAAACTTGAGGCCCAGCAAGATGACGAAATCTAAATCCACTAAAGGCATTTATTTTGTCATGAGCCGTGAAGAAAAAGATTTCTTGAAAAGTACATCTGTCAGAGCCGGGATGTCGATGAGCGACTTTATCAGATTTAATTTGTTTAGAGAGCGCTCTGTCAAATTTAGATTAAAAGCCATGGATTTGAAAGTTGATAAAATTCTGAAAATTGTTGAGGGTTTCGAATAATGAAAGTCAAAGGAATTCCTATGTCGATTTATAGTCAAGAAGAGCGAGACCAAATGTATTATTTGAAAAATCACTATAACAAGACCTATAGGATAGAACAAAATCAAGACGCTACTTTTGAAATAATTTGTAATTGGGGCAGATTTGGAAAAGGAACTATCTCAGTCCATAATTTCCCGCTAAAAGAAATCAATGGAACAAATACTCTCCAATTTACTTTAGCTCTTGAAAATTGCTCTAAAAACGCTAATTTAATTCAGAAAAAACTACAATCTAGAGGAGTTTGGTTTTCTATAACTCAAACCGGAGACTTTGGAGAATTTTCTATCATATTCAATGAAAAAGATATCTATCAATTAGAGGATATTTTGAAGATTAGAAAGAGGAAAAAACTCACAGAGGCTCAATTAGAAAATCTTCGATTGAATATAAAGAAAGTTAGGGAGGCCTCGAACAATGCCTAAATTTAAAAAATACATTTGTTTAAAATGTAAAAATGAGGCTATTCACGTAATATTTTCTAAAGAATACAAAGACGAAGTTCTTGGAGGAACAATGGAATTTTTCCATTGTTTTTATTGTGAAACGGAGGTTCAAAATGAGTGATACTAAAGCTACTCTACGTGCTGAACTTCTAAAAAGAATTCGAAGAGCCGGTTTTGATATTCTAGAACTAAAAACCGAATGTTTAACTCAAATCGATTCTGCCGAGATGTATGGCACTGAAGATGATTCAGAAGAAATTGAAGAAATGAAAGACGGCTATGATTCTTTTGCCAAATTTTTTGATGTTATTGAAAGAATTTTTGAAGAATTGAACGGGAGGATTAAAAATGAATCCGTTTAGATTTATTATTGCAATCTTCAAGGGTTTATTTCTAGGGATTGCTAGTTTATTTCGAAAAGATGAGAATGAAGGGGTTCCCGATGAACTACATAATCTTTGGCAAATGGCTCAAAACGGGAGTTGGGATAGATGATACCTAAACAATTACAAGATTCAAACTTTAGGTTTCTTTTAGTTCGAGAGAAATTAAAAAAGCCGGTTGAGGATTCCTGGAATAGTAAAAATAATTATTCTTTTGATAATCTAAAATTAATGGACCATTTGGATAAAGGATTCAATTATGGAATTATCTGTGGGCATGGAAACTTGACTATCATTGACGCAGATTCTGAAGAACTAAATAAGATTTGCAGTAAGGAGTTTCCTAAAACTTTTGTGGTCCAAAGTTCTAAACCTTACAAAAGACATTATTATTTTTTCACAGAGAAACCTTTGGAAACTAAATCGTTAATGCAAGACGGAAAAAACGTCGGGCATATACGAGGACGAGGAGCCTATATGGTTTGTCCCGGTTCAGTTCATCCGTTAGGAATGAAATATTCTATTGTGGAGGATGAACTGATTGCTTACTTGACTTCGAATGAAATAGTTTCAAAGCTGAAAGGGTATTTGCAATCTCATTTTAAAAGGGAGGCAGAGGCTCCGAAGATTAAGGGAGACGGAACTTTCTCTTCAGATGTAAGAGAGAAGATTTCAATTATTAAAATAGCAAAGGATTATGGTTTTGATGTTAAGAACTCAAGAAGTCCTTGTAAGTTTCACAATGGAAATAACCCAACCGCTTTACATTTCAGAGATTCAAAAGGGTGGTTTAGATGTTGGAATTGTGAAGTCCAAGGAAATATTATTGATTTTTTGGCGAGATGTAAAGAAAAAAATCTATCGCGGAGGGGTTTAAATTGGGAAAGAAATTAGATAAAAAAAGGAAAGAGGCCATAGCAGAAATAAAAGCCCTCGATAGTATAAAACGTAAAGAAATTTCTAAACTATTAGAAGAAAAAGAGGAAAGAGAATCATATGTTGATATTTTTCAAGAGGGAGATTCTTTCGGATACGGCTTTAAGTTAGGGGGAAAAGACGCAATAATATTAGATAATCAAACTATTTTGAGGAATACATTAGAAAAAGTAGATAAGGGTTGGATAGGAGAAAATGAGATAAAAAAACTTTTCAAATATAAGGGTAATTTGGGAGATATAGCTCCCTTAATTTCTCGTGAAACTATCAAAAAATTTTATGAGAAAGATAAGAGGAAAAAGTTAGTCAATTCAAAAGAAATTTATGATAAAGTTAGGAAAGAAATTCTTTACTATATGGACTTTGGAGAACAAGAGGAAATTACTGACGTTTTAACTTGTTGGACTATCGCGACGTATTGCTATCCTTTGTTTTATTGGTTTCCTCACATACTCTTTAATGCTCCCTCTAGTTCTGGAAAGAGTAAAGCTGGTAAAATAATCCAAGAACTATCTTTTAGAGGGTTTGAGTTAGGTTCTTCTGGTGGGGTTTCTCCCGCACAGATATTTAGAACTCTTGAGGGGAATCGGGGAACGATGTTGATTGACGAGTTTGAAATTAGCAACGTAAAAGATGACACCCAAAGATTAGTAAATCAAATATTAAATGCTAGTGCGTATAGGGATAGTTTTGTTATTAGGGCAGAAAAAGTTGGAGTGACTTGGAAATCGTTCAAATTCCCCATATTTTGCCCTAAAATAGTTTGTAATATCACGGGAATAAACACAACTTCACTATCAAGGTTTATAGCTTTCAAATGGTTAAAGACTTCAACTATAAAAGGCTCGAGGAAACCATACACCAAAGTAAATAAAGAGCGCTTTAAACCGATTAGAGAGGAGCTTTATTTGTTTATGTTGGAAAATTGGAATAAGATAAAAGAGATTTATGATATTTTGGATATATCTTCATTGACTAAGAACAGAGAAGAAGATAATTGGCTCCCTCTCTTTGCGATTGCAGAATTTTTCGGAGAAGAAGTAAAGGAAAAATTAACCAAATATCTAATGAACTATAAAGAGCTAGAGATTCAAACCGGAGATGATACTGAGGAATTCTTTGCTATACTATTAGAAAAGGCCGGAGATAAACAATACATTTCCCCAAAAAAAATAGTAGATAATGCGATAGAGATAGCAGAATTATTTAGCTCTTTGAAAGCTCCTCAAAATAAGGTAGGAAAAATCCTTTCAAGCTTTAAATTTGAGAGTAGAAGATATTCTGGGAGGAAAGAGTACCTTATTTCAGAGGAGAAAGTGAAACGAATTATAGATTTATACTTCCCAAATATAACCACACCAAACAACACAAACACTACAAACGCTACAAACGTAACCAAAGCACACAAAGAACTCAAAAAAGCAAAATAAAAAATAATTACTAAGGGATTTTGTGTCGTTTGGTGGGGTTTGTAGCGTTTGTAGTGGAATAAACTATATGGAACCCAAACTCAAGAAATGATGAAAATAACTGAATAAACCATAAAATGAAGAGAAATAATCCAATCACAATCCGTTTTAGAAGCGATGAATTAAAAGAAATTAAAAAAAATGCAGAACAGATTGGACTTTCAGTTTCTTCCTATATTCGCATGATGACCCTTTCAAGAATTCGTCTGACATTCAATGCACAAACTATGTCATAATGATTCTAAGATTTATATATTTCATGAAAATAATCCTCTTATGGTTTCAAACGATAAAATTGAAGACGAAATTATGGAAATCAAAGAAGAAATTAGGCGAATGAACGCTAGTACAAAAAAAACTAAATTTTGTTGGAGGCCATTCGGCATAGAATTAGTTTTACCTCCAAGTTGGAACCCGATTGATGAGAAGCAAGCCAAGGAAGTATTGCGAAATCCAAAAAGGAAAAGAAAAAAATGAAAAATAAGAAAATAAAACTTTCAATAAAATTACGTTCAAAGCAAGACGCATGGATTGTTTTTGAAGGGAATTTCGATGATAAAGGGGAAAATATCTTGGTTGAGGTTCCTCAAGTTCTCGAACCTCTCTTCGAAGAGCTACAAACCAAAACGAAACCTCTGGGTTATCTTGAACGGCTTGAATCTGAATGCGAATTAAAACTATAAGCTATCATATTTGTTTTCCTGGGTCTCGAGGTTTTTGCTGACCCGCCCAGGAATTCAATACGATATTGGGAGATTTATTGTTGGGTCTCTCAATGTCATGTTCGAGAAGTCATACTTCGAACTTCCTACGATAATCAAAGGTTGATGTCATCCTTTGGTACAACAATTTGAAGGACGCTTGATATTGCGTCGGCGTCCTTCTCCCCTTATATTCAAGCTAAGGAATTAATTTAAAATGAAAAAAACAGCAATCTACGTGAGAGTTTCAACAGATAAACAAGAAGTTCTTAATCAACTCTCACAACTTCGAGAGTATTGTTCTAAGTGCAAATATCAAATAATTAATGAATACATAGACATTATTTCTGGAACTGCTAAATCAAGACCGGCTTATGATTTGATGTTCCAAGACGCACATAAAAGGAAGTTCGAATTAGTTTTATTTTGGGATTTGTCAAGATTTTCAAGGAGTGGAACTCTTTTCACACTTCAAAAACTAAAAGAATTAGAAAACTTAGGCATTGATTGGGAAAGCTATCAAGAACAATATTTCAAATCTGTCGGAGACTTCAAGGATGTCGTACTTTCTATAATGTCAACTCTTGCTAAGATAGAAAGAGAGAAAATAAGCGAGAGAACCAAAGCCGGACTAAAACACGCCAAGAATGTCGGTAAGCGTGGAAGAGATAAAAAGCCAAGAAAGAGAAGGTCAGATAGAGGCCTTCAAAGAAAATAATATTTTTCTTTTATCTAAATTACATTAGTTTGTTAGACAAGGAAA
>JABHMJ010000020.1 GCA_018693795.1 Candidatus Woesearchaeota archaeon
AAGAATTATCTAAACTGTCTGATAGTTCATTATCCATTGTATTAAAAAAACTTACAAGAGAAAATATTATATTTCAGGAAAAAACTAAATCTAATACGTTCTATAAGATAAAAAATAAAAAGATATTCTCTCTAAAATTTTCAGAGATAGCTATGGATAAATTTAACAATCTTGATGTAAATATAAAAACTCCCCTAAGAAACTTTTTAAAAGATCTACCTTTAAAGATAAATACAATAGTGTTGTTTGGATCTGCTTCAAGAAAAGAAGAGAAAAAAGAAAGTGATATTGACCTGTTGATTATTACAGAAGAGAAGGTAAATTTTTCAAAAAATAAGAAAGAGGCAGAAATAACTTCCAAACATCCAATTTCAATATTTCAAGCAAATATTAAGCAATTTCTGGAAAATGAAGATGACATTATTATTCAGGCAAGAAAAACAGGTTTTCCAATATATAAAGAACAAAATTTTTATGAGGTGATCTTAAGTGAATATTAATAAAATGTTCTTAGATGGAAAATATTTAGAAAAAGAAATAACTTTTTTTACAAATAAAAAACATATCTATAATATTCAAGAAAATAAAGAATTAGTCATGTCACATATAAAAAAAGCAAGACACAATCTTGAATTCTATAAGCTAAATAAAAACAATGCTAAATTCAATGATTGGCTTATAGTTACACTCTATTATGCATTATATCATAGTGCATTAGCACTTATAACAAACAAAAATTATTCATCTAAAAATCATTATGCAACAATTCTTATATTGATAAAAGAATATTCGATAACAGAAGATGAAGCAAATTTAATAAATGAACTTTCTATAAATAAAGAGGATGCTGAACTTTATACTACTCTCAAAGATGATAGGCATGATGCAAGTTATGCCACAAGCATAAAATTTGACAAGGAAAAAGTAAAGGATTATGAGAACAAAGTCATAGGTTTCATAAACAAAGCAGAAGAGTTAGTATCAAGTTAGAAATCCGTTGTTCACGACACAAATACCCTAGTTGGGCGTCGGCGTTAAACTTCTCATAACTTTTTACAGATATTCGTAAATTTAGTAATATTTTAATGTTGCACAGTTGCTCAACATGGAAACCTTTAAATAGTCTAAATTCTGTTTATCAATTATGCCAGATGAGAAACTTGCTAGAGCTATAAGATCTAAAATAAGAAGAGATATCTTACATATCCTTTATGATAAAGAAAAGGTATCAGTTCATGAAATAGCTAAAAAATTAGATTTATCTGAATCTTCTGCATCTAAGCATTTAAAGTTATTATATGATTTGGGGTTTATCAATTTCGAAAATAAACCTCCTGAAAAATTTTATTTTCTTAAGATAAAGGAGATTAGAGAATTGTTTGAAATTTATGATAAAATTGTAGAAAAAATGAAACAGAGGTGAAAATGAAACAAACAAACTTCTTAAAAGAACAGAGAAAACAAGATGCAGATTATATGTATGAATTTAGTAAAATAAGAAAACTAATTGCAAAAAATGCTATGATAAAACCAGTATTTGTTTATGAGAATGATGATCCTAACAAAATTATAAAAAAATTAAAAAGAGAAGATACAAATGTTTGTATTGTAATTACTAAAGATAAAAAATTTGTAGGGGAGATTAGTGATGAAGATCTCATAAAACTATTCTTACATCAAGAAAAATATGAGCCTTTAACTAGGATATTAAATGTGGGATACAAAAGAGAATTTCTATACAAAAAAGCTAAAGAGTTGATAAATAAACATAAATCAACAGCAAACCTAGATACTCCAATTAATAAATTAATAGAATTAGTATACAAAGAGGGATTTCATTATATTCCTATCTTAAATGAGGATAAAAAAGTTGTTGGTGTTGTGACACCAAGTAGCATATTGAATTTGTTAGAAAAATATTGAATAAAATAAAATGGAAATATTAATTGAAATGGGTTTAATTATTATTATAACTACTTTCATAGCAGGAATAATAAGAATGTTAAAACAACCCTTAATCATAGGGTATATTCTTAGTGGTATTGCAGTGGGTCCTTATTTTCTCAATCTTATCAAATCAACTGGAACAATAGATATATTTTCCCATATGGGCATAGCTTTACTTCTTTTTATTGTTGGGTTGAGCTTGAGTCCGAAAGTTATAAAGGAAGTTGGAAAGGTGTCTTTAATAACTGGTATCGGACAAATTGTTTTTACATCCCTATTTGGTTTTCTAATCTCTAGATTGTTAGGGTTTTCAATTATTGCCTCATTATATATTGCGATTGCTCTTACATTTAGTAGCACTATTATAATTATGAAATTGCTTTCCGATAAAAAGGACCTGGGAAGACTTTATGGGAAAATCTC
>JABHMJ010000021.1 GCA_018693795.1 Candidatus Woesearchaeota archaeon
GCCGCATTCAAAGTGAAACTTTACGATTTTTACAGTGACAAGATTATGGGGATCTTAGATAACCTAAATAGAGAAATAATTACACACAATGGAGGAGGACCACTTACTACTGCAATTATTCAAACATATAGAACAACAAACGGTCAATTAACTCCATTTTGCCCAATGGGACAATTACACATTATCCAAGCTAATAATTTGGCAGCGTTTCATACTGAATTTGTAGATTTCCTTGGAAATGTTTTTAGATCAACATATCGTCAGTCTCCATTCTATCAAAGAAGAGACCTAGGTGATAATAATATGTGGAAATGGTTCCAGAATACTCTTAAAGGATTCAATTCATTCCCAAATAATATTAAAACATTTTACAAGAACTTCTTGAATATTGCTATAGATGGTGAAGGTTTTGGAGAAATTGATGCTGTTATAGATCGTATTACAGACCAAAATACCGCAAGAAAATTCCGCGTTAATCTTAAGAGAACATTAGCTGGAAATGTCATATTTTCAGACGCATTTCCACTTTTAATAGCAAATACAGAAGTATGGTTCACACTTAATGCTAAAGTTCAAGCACAATCACCAGCTAATGCCAATTTATTCAAAACTATTTATGATACTGTTTACGCACACCCAGTAAATAATAATAACATTGATGTTTCTGGTGGTCTTAATATCATGTTACCAGTTCCAGAAATTACATTTGATACTACAGAAACCTACTTCAATTTTGATCTCGACGGACTTTTCAAGAGTATTCTTAAGGAAGCAATTCAAGCACCAATTGGATCTGATGTCGATGATTTCCCAGAAGATACCATTGAGGTTGACAATCAATTTACAGGAAGAGCTTATTACAAGGGAGGAATTCTTATGTGGAAAGATGGAGATGAGGAAAAGAAAGTGGAAGATTATGATTACCTCACAAAAAGACATAAGTGTTTCAGCACTCAACTTGGAATTAATGAAGAAGAATGTACCAATTATATTTTCAAATGTGTTTTTTCAACTAAAGATGATAATTATACTGATTGTGAAGCTGTTTTTAGTAGACGCGATATTTTCCCCAAGGATATCAGTGTTTTCAACAATGCTCACCCATACATTATGTTCAGGACTGTTCAAAAACTTAAGTTCTTAGCAAAGAAGGAAATAGTTGATAAGATTGTTCTCAATAAACTTGAATCGTTAGATGATTGGATTAAACGACACAAAGCAGATACAAATAGTGCTGTTCACACACTAGCAATTACTATTGAAGGAAATGTCGATGCTCAAAATTATCTTAAGAACCTCGTAAGTTACATCAATGGAAACCCAGAAATTATCAACAAGAATTACAAGAAGAAGGAAGGTAGCCTTGGAAAAGTCAATCCAGAAGATCCTTATGGTCTTTCATATCCACGTAGACTCATAACTGATATGAGTCTTCAACAACTAGGAACAATCATCAACAACACAAACAAGAATCTATTTGTTAAAAATAGCCCACTTGGATTGATGATGGGACCATATCTTTTCAACGGGATGGTTGGAGGATCTCAAATGTTTACTGTTGACAACACACCAAGAGGATGGAAAGCACTTTCAAATACTCTTGCTGTTTACAGGAGAAAACTAGTAACATACAACAAATCACTTTCTCCAAACACTGAACGTAAACTTAAGGCTAAGATTGAAGATGTTAAAAAGTATGAGGAATCAACTGCTAAGTATATCAATTATATTAAACAATATAATGAAATCATTGAGAAACTTGGAGATTATACTCAGAATACTTCTCTTTCAATGGCAGAACTTATGGAAGTTGTTAATAACAACTACAACAAACTCATCGAAAAGAAATCAAGAAAAGAAGGACAAATCATATCTGCAATTGATGCTCTTAGAGATGCTGTTATTTCAGAAGGAAAGAAAGCTGGAGATAGTGATCCACTTGGAGCAATTCAACATACACCAATTACTCTTGACTCACTTGATCCATTAGTTAAGTAAAAAATTGAAAATAAAAATAATTAAATATCTTAAATAATAAATATTTAATTATAAAACAAAATGAAATTATACATAAAAATCCTTGATAAAACTAATCTGAAATTAATTGATTATTACACAAATTATGAACCATATCATAAAGGAAGTTGTATTAGTATAGAATTAATGTGTCCATGTGAGAAATTTTATAATATCGGAGAATGTCGCCAAAATTTTGTCAAAGGTGTTCGAAAAACTAACACAAAAAATATTGGTAAATGTTTGACTAATGATATCGTAAATTTATTTATAGAAATTATACAAAAATGTATGGATGGAGCAGGAAATGCATGTTTGACGGCTATTAATAATTGTTCAACATACGAAAAAAGTGATTGCTGTGATTGCTTATTTGGTTATTTTAAAGATCAATGTATAGCTATGAAAGCATAAATCTAACTATTAAACTTTTTTATTAATTAATAAA
>JABHMJ010000022.1 GCA_018693795.1 Candidatus Woesearchaeota archaeon
TTAAATGATTGAAAAATAAACCCTATCTTTTTTCCTCTTATTTGAGCTAAATCAGATTCACTTAATGTAGAGATATCTTCATTATCTAATAGAATTTTTCCCCTTGTTGGAACATCTAAAGAACCTATTAAATTCATCATTGTAGATTTTCCTGAACCCGAGGGCCCCAAAATAGCAACAAAATCTCCCTCTCTTATTTGTAAAGAAACTCCATCTACGGCCCTAACAATGTTTTTTCCCATACGATAATGCTTGTAAACGTTTTTTAATTCTATGATTACTTTTTTTTCATTTTTCATTGTTTTATATTCCCCTTTGCGCTTAATTGTACTCCTTTATCTTTTTTCTTTTGAGAAATGTAATCATAAAATTCTTTGTAAGTCATTACTTGAACATCATCATTTTTTACATAAGCTAAAAATTTATCTAAATCATCTAACTTTTCTAGTGTATCAAACGTATTTGGATGTAATTGTAAAATAAATAAATTATCTTTTTCATATTCATCTATCCATTCTTCATATGGTGTATGTCTAAAATCAATAGCATGCCACCCATAATGATAAATTGGATCGTATCCTTTTTGAGTGATTATTACATCAGAATCAAAATAGGCTTTAGGAACATGTGTGTTTCCAATAATTTTGAATCCTGCTCTTTTTACGTTTTCATATTGTTCTGTAGTCCAATAATTTCCTGGCGGAAAATATGAATTGAATTGGATATTAAAAATATTTTCAAGTTCTCTTTTTCCATTGTAAACATTAAACCAAACTTCTTCATATTTTGGGCAATGATATTGATTTCTACAGTGGTTATATCCGTGCATTCCCAATTCATATCCTTCATCTGATAATTTTTTTAAATAATCAATCATTTGTTGATCTTCAATTAATGGTATGTTTTCTTTTGTGGATTCATCGAAAATATATGGTGTCACCCCCAATGTAGCTCTAAATCCATATTTGCTTATTGTATCAGTAACTGGAATAAATTGATCAAAAGTATAACCATATCTTTCATAATTTTCCACATCTTCAATATTCCAATAATCATCTAGTTCTATAATCATTATTTTTTTATCTACTTTTACTGAGGTAGATTGATCCAAAGAATAAATTGCAAAACGTATTCCAGAATATAATATAATCAGAATTAATAGAATTACTAATATTATTTTAAATATTTCTTTATTTTTCTTTTTTGAGAAATTTAGTATCTTTTTCCAAAATTTAATATCTAATTTTTTTTTGACTATATACAATAGGATTATTGAAATTATGATTAATGCAAAAACATATCCAACTAAGATATAATACAAATCACTTAGTGTTAAACTTCCTGGAAGTAATCCTACCATGTCTTAATTTTAATATTCTAATTTAAAAATTTAACTAAAAAAGAAAAAAAGTTATTTCCTTTTCTTAAAGAAAAGAGAAAGGAAATAAATTATTATAACGATTAAAGCTATATCGCCAACTATCCAGAATGTTGTTTTTGCTGTTTCGTTATCAAAAAAGTTTCCAACAGACCAACCAGTAGGTAAAAATACTGTTCCACTAGTTTCTTCGTTAGATTCTCCAGCTAAACTATCAGTTGAATCTGATTCTTCTGATTCTTCAGTTTCTTCTGATACTAAACAACCATTAACTGTTATCTTTTCTACGTAATTTTTTTGTTCACCTAAATCATCGTAGTAAAGAGTAAATGTTAATGCATATTCTTTGTTAGCCATTCCTTCTGGGATTGTAGCTTCTAGATATACAGTGTTATCATCATCTCGGTCATCATATTTTTCTAAATCGAATGTTTCAGAAAAAACATCAATTCCAAGTTCTGAATTATACATTCTTACTTTTACTGCATCATCATCTCGATCGCCAACATTTTGTACATCAACTTCTGCGTTGAAAAGATATCCACATGAAACTACAGATGGATTAACCAAAATACTATCGATTATTACTTTATGATCTGGTCTTTCTACATCTATTTCTTCAACATCTTCAATACATTGGTGATCTTCGTTTCTGTATTCATAAGCTTTAACATGAACTTCGTATGTCCCATCATCCCAATCATCTTCAACTTCTATTTCAAATGAAAAAGTTTCTGTTTCATCTTCTTCAATATCAGTTTTTGAGCTTTTTTCACTCTCTAACTTTCTATCCTCTCCACGTTCTGTTACCCAAACTTCTACGATTACATCATCGATGTCTTCATTATCATTATTTTCAATTTCAACATCTATTTGTATCATGTCCCCTTGTGAGTATTCATCCTCATCTACATCGAATTCTTCAATTCTTAGTTGACCTACATCACAAAAATCAGATTCATCTAGTAAATCAAAATCTTTTATATTAACATCATGTTGATTTAACTCATCATCTGTTTTGTAAGTTTTTACATATAAATCATAATTATGATCTGCATCTAAATTATCATTTACATCTAATGAAACTGAGAATGTTTCCTCTTGTCCATCATCAACTGTTTGATCACTTGAATCTTCAAAAGCAACTATTTGTTTTAAATCTTCATCATATAACCAAACTTCTAGTCTTACATCAGTTAAATCTGCTGATCCATCATTTTCAATATCTAAATCGATATCCAGGATATTTCCTGCCCTCATTTGATCAGGAATATCATCATATGAATCAGTATCAATTATATTTAAGTTTCCAACACTTCCTGTGTATTGATCTACGAATACTGTGGCAGGCATTGTTGTTTGTGTTGCATTTTCAGTTACAGTTATTGTTGATTCATATTCACCCATTCTTGTAGAAAGGGGCACATTTACTGTTGCTATTACATCAGTTGAACCGTTTCCAGGCACATCTGCTGTACTTGGGTTAAATGTTACTGTTCCGTCAAATAAATACGTGCTTATGAATGCATTAGTATATGTAAAATCACTCGCAGAAAGCACCGCACCAGTTACATTTGTTGCATCTGGGTTTGTTAATGTTATTGTGGCGTCTTTTGATTCACCTTGATTTGCAATTCCAAAGTCAATTGGGCCTGTAGTCAAGTCAGCATTTGCTAGCGTAGCTGATAAAATCAAAAACATTGCCAAAAATATTAATTTTTTCATTCTTTTGTCCTCCAAAATTATAATTTTGTTACACTTCTAGAGTTGTAAATCTGTTTATAAAGTTTACTAAAGCTTATAAATTTATTAAAGTGTGAGAAATTAATGAAATATTATTGGAATTTGGGTTTTAGATTACTTTTTGCGGTAGTTTTTGTTGTTTTTTATGAATTTTTTTATTCTGTCATTTATCCTTTAACTGTTTATCCAGCTTATTTTTTAATTAATTTATTTTATGATGCTTATTTGGTTAATAATTCTATATTTATTTCTGGTATTGTTATTAATATTATTCCTGCTTGTATTGCTGGAATTGCTTATGCTTTGTTATTATTTTTAATAATTTTTACTAAAGGCATTAGTTTAAAGAAAAGTGTTAGGATGTTTTTATTTGGTAGTTTGTTAATTTTATTAATGAATATTTTACGTATAGATTTATTGATATTTGTTTTGTTGGAATTTGGATCTGATTTATTTGATAAAATTCATTTAGTATTTTGGAATTTTATTTCTGGGTTGTATGTTGCTTTTGTTTGGATATTTTTGGTTAAGAAGTTTAAGGTTAAAAGTATTCCTGTTGTTTCTGATGTAAAAGAATTATATAAGAGAATAAATCCCTAAAGAAGCTAATGTTACAAGTATTCCTGCAATGAATACTCCTGCTGCAATTGTTACTAATGATTTTTTTCTATCTAATTTGAATAACCAAGCAGCTAACGACCCAGTATATGCTCCAGTTCCAGGGAGTGGGATAGCTACCAAAAGTAATAATGCTGGATATTCCCATTTTGTTCCAATTCTGTGTTCAATTTTTCTTCTTGTTCGGTTTATTAGTTTTGAAAATAAAACCCTGTAAAATTTTTTCTCCATGAATCTTTCATGTAAAAAATCTAGAAATAAAAATATTATGGGAATAATTAAAATATTAGCTAAAACACATAAAGTAAATATTACTCCGATAGATGCCCCAGAAGACATTGCCAATGGAATTCCACCACGCAATTCTGCAATTGGTAAAGCACTTAATATTATTCCGTAAATTAAATTACTCATAAAATTAAATTATATAATTCATTTAATTAGTTTGTGGTATTATTTACCAGAACCTTGGAAAACTAAAAGATCTTCATTTGTTAATTTTTTCTTTTTCTTTAATTTTTCTTCTACTTCTTTTGTTTTTTCTTCAAGAATATGTGTATCTCTTTTTTTAACTTTGAAATCTTGTTCTATTCTCATACCTTTTGCATTTTTTAATTTTTCTTTTAATTGAGAATTTATTTTTGAGAATTTATTTTTTGAATCTATAAAACTTTCAAATGCTTTTTCTTGTTTTTTCTTTAAATCATTAATTTGTTTTGTTAATTTTCTAAATTCTTCATAATCGGGTTTACTATCTTTTATTTCTTTTTGTAATTTTTTATGACAATCTTCTGCTTTGTCTTTTGCTTCTTTAATTTTGTTTGAAACTTCTTTTAATTCTTTGAATAAACCTTGTACATCTCCAGCTTCTGTCATTTGTTTTTTAAGATGTCTAATTTGTATCATAATCTTTTTTTCTTTATCGAAAGATAATGCTTCAGTTTGAATAGAATAATCTAATGCTTCAATTTGTTTTGATATTTCTCCTGGATTGAAAGTAATCTTTTTATCTTTCATAATTTTTTGTTTTTCAGAATTAAGTTTTTTAAATTTGGAAATTAGTTTTTTTACTTCATCATTATATTTATTCCTTTCTGTTTTTAATTTTTGAACTTCTTTATTATCAGTAGTTTTAGAAAATTTAATTTTTTTAATTTGAGAGATTAATTTAGAAACTTCTTTTTTTAATCCCTCTTTTTCAGTAAACCACTCTTCTTTTTCTACGTTTAGTTTATTAAGAGTGTTTTTTAGTTCTGTAATTCCCTTTTTTAGTTCTTTTTCCGATGTCATCATTTATTGCGTCTGTTTAAAATAAAAAAAATAAAAAAAGAAAAGTTTATCCGAAAAGAGCACCTAGGCCTGCTGCTGCTTGTCCGTCATCTTCTTTCTTTTCTTCTTTCTTTTCTTCAGCTTTTGGAGCTTCTTCAGTTGCTGTTGCAGCTGGTGCTGCACTAACTGTAGCGGCTTCTTTAATTGCTTGCTCGATATCTACTCCATCAAGTGCTGCAACTAATGCTTTGATTTTTGAATCGTCTGCTGTTGCTCCTGCAGCTGTTAAAACTTTTTTTAAGCTTTCTTCATTGATTTCATTACCAGATTTGTGAATAAGTAATGCTGCATATATTAATTCCATTTTATCCTCCTATACTCTCCTGTTTTAATTGATCTAAAAGTTTCTCAGCTTCTTTTGCTGATTCTTCTGAGTAACCACTTTGATCTACTTCTTCTGATTTTTGATCTTCTTTCGGAACTTCTTCAGTTTTTTCTTCAACTTTTGGTTCTTCTGTTGGAGTTTCTTCTGGTTTTTGTTCCTCGGTTTTTTCTTCAGCTTTATGTTCTTCTTTCGGAACTTCTTCAACTTTTGGTTCTTCGGCCTTTTCTTCGACTTTTGGTTCCTCAGTTTTAGGTTCTTCTGATTTTTCTTCAGCTTTAGGTTCTTCTTTTGGAGTTTCCTCTTCTGGAAGTTTTGATTCTATTGAAATTTTTTCTCTTTCAGCTTTTTGTAACAATATTTCAACAGTTTCTTTTGTTGGATATGTTACGAAAACTGCAAGATTGAGTGCTTCAGAAGCTGCTGCTTTAATTCTGTTCAAGTATTCAGCTTCATCAATAGATAATACATCACTATCAAAAATATCCCCATTTTGATAGATTGCGGCAATGTTTAATCCAATTTCCATTGGTTCTATGCCAAATTTAGCAAGCATATCTGCTTGTTTTTGTGTTATTTCTTCTCCTTTTTTAACAATTGTCGATTCTTCTTTAATTATAACTTTTCCATCTTCAATTGAAGCTTTAATTCCTGCTGCACCCAATTCTCCAATAATTGGTCCTGGCGCAAAAGGGGTTGGGCCTTCAGGAACTTTCAAATCTTTTGGAGCTATTTGTCCAGGCTTAGCGGCAGTAGAAGATTTATTTTTATCTAACATTTTTGCTATTTTGAAAGCATCTTTATCTGTTAACAATATTGCAGGCATTGATTTTTCTAAATATTTTTCTAATTTTTCTATTCCTTTTTTAGATCCTTTTACATTTTCTATTGCTATTTTAATTAATGATTTTTTAGCAACTATTACGTTTAGATCTTTTCTTAGTTTGTGTTTTATTTTTTGGAATTGAGCAGAAGGTAAATTTGTTAAGTCTATGATTCCTATAATTGATCCTGATTCAAGCTTTTTAGTTAATTCTACAACTGTTTGCTTTTTCTTATCAGAAACGTGGGCTTTCATTCTTTCTTAGCCTCCTCTTTAAATTTAGGACCTTTTTCTGTAACTTCTACACTTTTACTCATTGTAAATTTAATTAATAATGATTTTATATTTGCCTTTTCTTGAGGTAATTCATGTGTAATTGTATTGAATATTAAATTAATGTTTTCTGTAAGATCTTCGTCAGACATAGATTCTGTTCCAGCCACAGTTTTAATACTAGGTTGATCTCTTGATTGTAATCTTGCTGTACTTGCTAATCTTTTTGCTAGAGGTTCTAAGTCTGCAGTTGGAGGCACAATGCATCCTGCTTTTGGATTTGGCATTTTTCCTATTGGCGCCAAAACTTTACCAAATTTTTTACCTATGTCTGCCATTAAATTTGCTTGTGCTACAAAATAATCATATTCTCTTGCTAATTTTTTTAGGGCTTTTTTATCTTTTGCTAAAGCTTCAAATTCTTCACTTAGAATTACTTTATCGAAAATTTTAGCTTTTGTTTCTAATTCTTTTCCAACAAAGGCACATATTTTTGGTTTTTTTCCTATTTCTTTAGGAAGTTGTAAGAATAAATCTATTTTTTGATTAGGATTTTTCTTTAAATCTATTTTTGATAAATTAATAGAAACATCTAATGTTTGTGGAAATTTTCTTTGTTTTGAAATTTCCCTTAACTTTTTTATCGAATCTTGTATTGCTTTTTTATTCATTTATTTCCCTCCTACTTACGTAGTCGTAATGGGTATGAATTTGTGTAATTGAATTGTTTATAAAGTTTACTGTTTGGAAAGTCCATATACATATAATTTTTCATAAGGTATTTTTTCCTCTGAAAGTTTTTTAGTTTTGAAGTCTTTTAGTATTATTTCCATATCTGGAGTTAAAGAAGAAAATAAAAGCAGTATTTTTCCGTTTTCTTTTAAGTGATTTTTAACTTGTTTTAGGAATTTTATGATTATTTCATTCCCTTTTTTTCCACCTGTTGTTGCTAGTTTAGAATCTTCTGGTTCTCTTTCATCTTCTGGAAGATAAGGGGGGTTGAAAATTATTAGATCGAAAGAACCTTTTACATTTTGAAATAAATCTGAATGTAATGTTTTTACGTTTGGTATTTTTAGACATTCTTTGTTAATATCTACAGCCAAAACCTCTGCTCCTTGTTCTTTTGCAGTTATTGCTTGAATCCCAGATCCAGTTCCCATGTCTAGAACTTTCATTCCTTGTTTTACAAATTTCTTTACTTGTTTTTGAAGTAAGTAAGAATCTTCAGCGGGTTGGTAAATCATTTTAATATTCACTATATGGGGAATCTAAATCTATATAATTTGTGTGATCTGTTATATTTCGATCTCCTCTTTTTATTTGTGCACTTCTTGCTAACATAACTTTAGCTATCAAATCTCCATCAGAGAGTTTTATTTTATTTTTAGGTTTTCTAGGGTATCCATCAAACTGTTGTGCCAATAGTACATCTCTATATTTCATTTTACCTCCTTAAAGTAATCTTCAACTCTCTCTAATATGTTTTTAAGATAGAACTCCTTTATTTGTTTTTTGAATATTACATGCAATTCTTCAAACTCTGAAATTCTATATTGATTTCTAATATTTTCTACTAAGTATATATCTCTTAATCTTTTTAATTGTCTTCTGACATTAGAAGATGCAACTCCTTTTAGTGGGAGTTTTTGTTTTTTTCTTGAAGAGATTACTTTTTCTTTTATTTCTTCAGAATTCATAAATAATTGTTCATTTTTGTTATCCATTAATACTTGTAAAATATCAACTATTATATCTCTGGAATCTCCTGGTTGTAATAATCCAATTGAGAGGCAAACTTTTCTGGTTAAATCTCTTTTAGAAGATGTTGAAGGTTTTTCATACCTTCTTAATGTTATTTCAGATAATGGTGTATCTTTTGAAATTGTTTTAGCCATGCTAGGAATTATTAATCAATGTTTATAAATTGTTTCTCAGTCTTTGGCAAGCTGTCAAGCTATTCTTCTCTTCTCTTTTTCTTTACAATATGCCTTAATAGAAATAACGACGTTTCGTCTAACCTATCTTCTAGGCCAATTCCTTTTAAATCTCCTTGTTTTAAATATGTTTGTCTTAGATTTGTTGGATATTCTGCTATGAATCCGTATTCTTTTAGTAACTTTTCTTCTGATTTAAATCCTTTTTCAGACATAGTATTATAATATTCAGTTGCTAATCTTTTATTTGAAATCATATTTTTGTTGAGAAATAACTCTTTTATAAAACTTTAGAATTCAGTTAATTTCTTTGAATAATTTACAATTGAAGATTTCCCAGGAACTTCAATAACGTCTAACATGTGATTTTTCTTTAATTCATCTATTTTTCTGTGGAATGTTCTATAAGAAAACTTATCTTCTAACATTGAATGTAATTCTTTTACAGTTTTTCCAGAATTTTGTTTTATTAAATCTAAAATTGTTTGTTCATCATCTCCGAAGTCTAGAGAATTTTTAATTTTGAAACTTTCCAATTTTGTTAATGCTTTGTGTGCGTGATCAATTAATATTTTTCTTGAAGCTCTTGCCTCTGCAGAATTTCCAGATTCACGAAGTAAAAATAATCCAGAACGTATATCTCCCACTTGTATTGTTTTATTTATTACTGCTTGCATGGCATCTTGATCCCAAACATTTGGAACAAAAGCATATTTTACTCTTTCTTTCATAATTCCTGCAGTTTCTTCAGCATTGTATTCATTAAACTCTAAAAGTTCTGGCATCAATCTTGATTTTACTCTATCATCTAATTGGGTTAACCATTCTTTATTATTTGCAATCAAGATTAATGATTTTTTTAGTAAATCTTCGCAGAATGAATATAGTATGTCTACTTCTCTTACTTTATCAATTTCATCTAAGAATAAAACTACTGTTCCTTTGTTTAATTCTTTTGCAGCTATGTCCATTAATTCATCTGTTCTTTTATTTTGGGTCCATTTGTATCCAATTTGATTACAAATTTCTAATAATATTTTATAGCTTGAATCTTTTTTCCAACAGTTTATGTATATTGCTTTGACATCTCCTGTTTTTTCTTCTAATTCTCTTTTTACAAATAATGCAGCTAAAGTTTTTCCTATTCCCGGTGCACCTTGTATGAATAAATTTCTTCCAGTTTTATTTTGAAGTAATGGTGCAATACATTCTGCGATAAATTGTTGTTGATTTTCTCTGAACGGAATTTGTTTTGGAACGTAATCATAATCTAACGCAATTTCATCTAAGAATAAGCTTTCATTGTCGTGTAAAATATTATCGAATAAACCCATAAAAATGATAAAAAGAAAGAAAGATATAAAACTTTCTAAAGTTCTTTAAGACCTTCATCTGCATTAGTTACGAATCTAAAGCCTACTCCAGACTTCATTAAGGCAGTGACTAAGGCCATATGTTCTTTTCCTGTGCCTGAAACGAAATTAACTGCAATTTCATCTTTTACTTTTTCTTTTATAATTCCAGTGATTTCATCTCTTAGTTCTTCCTCTGAAGCTGAAGAATTTACAACTATTAATTCAGTATTTTCTGCTGCTGTAAATTTTTCTTTTCCGAAATCATTTGTTAGTAAATAGATTTTATCCCAGCTTTCTGCGTTGATTAATCCAGTTACTTGTCCCCAAGTTCCTTTTCCTGTTGATAGGAATGCTATTAAATCTGTCATTTTAAGTTTGATTTTCTTTAGTTGTATTTAAGTTTTGTTGTTTTGGAGCTTGCCAGCTTGCCAAACATGCGGGTGAGATATATAAACATTTTTTCTCATAATTAGTATACGTCATGGAGGTGATGTTTAATGGTTAAATACTTACATTGGGAAGATTTTGTTGAGGAAGAATTGGAGATGAAGTTTTGGAAGTTAATACATAATAGCGCGATATGCCACATGAAAATATGAAAATGGGGGAATATAACTATTATGAGAAAGAATGTATAATCCGGCTAGAAGAGGAGGGAGACATAGATCCTTATGACGCTGGGTTCATGCATGGGTTTTTAGAAGCATAATAAGGTTTAAAAAACCTAAAATTTAACTTTTTTTATGAATATCTTAGCATTTACAGATCCGCACTTTGATGAGAGAATAAATCCTAAATTAATTTCTAAAGCAAAAAAGGCAGATGTTGTAGTTTGTGCTGGAGATTTTACTAATTTTGGAAGGAATTTTAATAATATAATAAAAGATTTTGATAAGTTTAACAAACCAACTATAGTTGTCCCGGGAAATCATGAAGAGGGAGAAGACTTTAAATTAATAACTGGTAAGCAAGTTAAATTTTTACACAAGAAAAGCATTATTATTGGAGACTATTTATTTTTTGGATATGGTTATGGTGGATTTTCTGAAAGATATAAAGATCTAGAAGAGTTAATCCCAAAATTAAAAGAAAAATCTAAAGGAAAGAAAGTTATTTTTGTTACACATCCTCCAATTTATGGAACTACAACGGATTATATTGATTGGGCAGGACATGTTGGAAATAAATCTGCTTTAAAATTAATAAAAGAAGTGAAACCAATGTTGGTTATTTGTGGACATATTGAAGAGAATTTTGGTCAAATAGATAATATAGGTAAAACTATAATAATTAATCCTGGAGATAAAGGGCAAATTTTAGAAGTTTAATTCTTATGTTTTGATATTGCCATTGCTGTGAATCCCAATCCCATTCCAATGAATAATCCTGCGGGAACATTTGATATTAAAAATCCAAATCCTAACCCCAAAAAAATTCCGGCTGGAACAAAAATTCCTGCCCTATCTTCTTTATTTTTTTTAGCCATGATGATTATTTATTTTTTGAATATATAAATATTACTGTAGAAATATACTTTGATAATTCATGAAAATTATTTTTTCTAGTTCTTCTTCTGTTAATTGTTTTATTTCTGCAATTTTTTTAATTGAATCTTTTATGAAAGCAGGTTCATTTGGTTCTTCTCTTGGAGAAAGATAAGGTGCATCTGTTTCTGTAAGTAATTTATTTAATGGTATTCTCTTTGCTAGTTTTCTAAATGTTTTATTTTTTGTTACTGAACATGGAACTGTAAAATAATAATTTAATTCTATTGCTTTGTCAGTTAATTCTTTATTTCCTGAAAAACAATGCATTATTACTTTTTTAGCATTATTTTCTTCTAAAAGTTTTAAAGTTTCTTCTTCTGCTTTTCTTGAATGGACTATTATTGGAATATCTAATTCTTTTGCTAAATTTATGAATTTTATTAGAACTTCTTTTTGTCTTTCTATATTTTCTACTCTAAAATTGTCTAAGCCTACTTCTCCAATTGCTACTGGGTTACTTTTTTTTATTAATTTAATTTCTTCATCTATTTCTTTGTCTGTTAAAGAAACTGCCTTATCTGGATACATCCCTAAAGCAGGTTTTACTTTATCGTATAATTTTGCTATTTCAAGAACTCTTTTATTTGATTTTGGTCCAGTTCCATTTGAGATTATTACTTTTACTTCTTCTTTATTTATTACTTCATCTAGATCTTTTTCTTTTTCTAGTAAATCTAAATGTGTGTGTACATCAATTAACATGTTATTTTAGAAGAAGAATTTGTTTTTAATTGTTTTGTTAAGCATTTACTCCAGTATTTTTTTCATAATGCGCTAATCTTCTTTTATAATAAAGACTGTCTGGATTAATATCTCTCCCATACTGTAAACATTCTGCATTTACTTTTAATTGTGCTAAGGTTGGTCTTTGTAATTTTCTGCTCTCGACTATTTCCTCTAATTCATTTCTTAAATCACTCGGTAATTTTTGGAACATAATTAAAAATAATCTAAAGAACTATTTAAAATTATTGGAATGGAGATGTAAAGTAACTCCACATTGCAGGCAATAGGAAAAATAACAAGAATAATAATAGCATTATACTTACTGTTGCAAATATTGTTTTTGCTGTTTTTTCATTTTTTACAACTGAACTTACTGCAATGAAAAACATTTGTCCACCATCTACAATTCCCAGAGGAAGCAAATTAACTAATCCAACCATTAAATTTGTTAAGAATAACCAGTAGATTAAGATTGAAAACCATGCGAATATTTGAACAGGGACTTTTCCAATACTTCCCAAAATTGATTGTTTTATTCCTGTTTTGTTTGCTAGATTTATTCCCATGTATCCATATTCTTTTCCATCTGGATGTTCAGTCAAAACTAAATTATAAGTATTATTTTCAGTTTGCAATGTAACTTTTTCAAATGGTTCTGTTTTATTCAGTTCATTAAATAATTGTTCTAAAGAATTTATTTCTACCCCATTAAAAGAAGTTATTACTTCATTTGTTCCTACTCCCGCTTCAAAGGCTGGAGAGTCATCAGAAATTCCTGCGATAATAACTCCTTGTTGTTCCATCATTGCACCAGAAAGTGGTGCAAATATTAATGATAAAATTAAGAAAAATACTCCTGCAAAAATAAAGTTTGAGAATGTTCCTGCAGACAATACAGCTAATTGTGCTTTTTTAGATTTCTTGCTCATTTGTTTTTCATCAGGTTCTACAAAAGCAGCAGGAATTATTGGAAGTAGAATTCCAAAGAAAGCAAATCCTGAAGATTTAACTTTTATATTGTACATTCTTGCGAAAATACCATGTGAAAATTCGTGAACTGTTGCTAAAATAAATATTGCAATTATCCAATGTATAAAAGAAAGTTGTGGCATTCCAGGAATTGTGGCGCCTGGCAATAATGGTGCAACTACTGCTTCCTTTTCTATAAAAAAATATTTGTAAACAGATAATAAGAATAGATATGTCATGGCCACCATTCCAACAAATCCTAAAGTTATTGAAGTGTAACTTAGCGCATTTTTATATTTCTTTAAACGTTCTGCAATGGAATCCATTTTTTTAAGACCCCATTTAGTTTTGTACATAATTAAATATAAGAAAGGAAATAATATTTTTTGTAATTCTATATTTTTTCTTTTGAAATATAATAAAAAAGTCATAACTAAAGCAAACAATATTAGCATTACATAATCTGTATTTGCGGCTATAAAAGCAGATATCACCATTTTAATTATTATTTAGCTTTTCTTGGAACTCTAAAAGCTTTTCCACCACATTTTTTACAAAGAATCTTTCCTTGCAATACTTTTTGTGTTGTAGATCTCTTTTTAGATTTGCACTTCTTGCATACGAAGACGTTTTTGAATAGTCTTGCTTGTGCTTCTTCAAATTTAGATGCCATTTTTATTTAGATCTTAGTACTTTTTTGCCTAAGATAATCCAATAGTTTACTTGGTCACCTTCTTTTACTTGGTCTTTTAAGTCTTCCGGTATATCCAAATCAAATGTTTCATAGGATTTCATATCCATTACATTTGCTTTATCTCCAGCAATAGACAATACTTGTGCAGTTTCCTTTTCAATTATTGGAACTTCTACTTTGTCATGTCCTGGGAAAACTTTAATGATCTTTGAACCATTTGTTATTGAGACAGCAGCTATTCTTGCTTTTGCATGCCCGTGTTTTCCAGTCTTAGAAATTTCTATAGATGTTACTTTGCAAGCCTTATCATCAAAGATAACAAAGCCACCAACTTTTAAACCACTTGCATGAACTAATTTTTTATCCATTATAAAAAAGAAAGAAAGCCATGTCTTTATAAAATTTTTGTTTATAATCTGGCTAAAGTTTTCATTACATCATCAATTTCCTTTTGTTGTTTCTTGGATCTTGACTTTTTTTTCTTTTCCATTAAAGTATCTGCTAATATTTTTTCCATGTATTTTAATCTAATAGTTGTTTCTGCTAATTCTTTAGAAACATTTCCCAATGCACACCAAAGTTGCGCTTCTCTTGGGTTCTTTGAAAGAATTAGTGCTTCTCTATTCGCTGAAGCTTGAGTTATTCTTCCTTCTACATGGTCTTTTATTACCGGATCTATTTCATTTCGCCAATTCATCTTACCATGGGGGAGTGGGAATGAACTTAAAAAGTTTTTTATTGTGTAATATCACAAATTTATTAAATGTAGTTTAACTTCTAAAAATATGGCAACACCCTACCTTGATGGAAATTCTTTATCTATTCGAACAGAATCATTATTAAAAAAATATCGAGGATTTAATGTTTCACTAGGAGAAGCGATTCAAATAATTGAATCAAATGATGAGCCATACATTATAAGAGATTTAGCTTCAAGACATTTTGAACATGCTAGGAAAGCAGGATTAGTTGCTTTAATTTCTACAATTCCTCCTGCTATTGGACTTTATGTGGCACAAGAAACTAGTAATGAAATAATTGCGCATATTTCTTCTTATTTAACAACAGTACCTCTTGTTTCTTCATTTCTTTCAATTATAGAAACCGGATCTGGCATTTGGAATAAAACTAGTGCTGGACTGATTGAATTTTTTGGAGATTAATCTAGAGTAAAATTTAAATAGTACTTCTAAACTCAAATTAAACATGGTAAAAATAAAGAAAGGCGATTTTGTTGAACTAGATTATACTGGCAAAGTTAAATTAATGGATAAAGTTTTTGATACAAGTAATGAAGAAGTTGCTAAATCCAATAATATTTATAATGAAAAAATGAAATATGGGCCGATTACTATTTGTGTTGGTGAAAAAAATGTTCTACAAGGATTGGATGATGAACTAGATGGTAAAGAAACTGGGAAGGATTATGAAATTGATATTGCTCCAGAAAAAGCATTTGGTAAAAAAGATCCTAAAAAAATGAAAATTGTTTCTATGAGTTTATTTAGAAAACAAAAAATGAACCCTTATCCTGGATTACAAATTAATGCTGATGGAATGATTGGGACAGTAAGAAGTGTTAGTGGAGGAAGAGTTAATTTGGATTTTAATCATCCTTTAGCAGGAAGAGATTTGGTTTATACTTTTAAAATTTTAAAGAAAGTTGAAGATTTAAAAGAAAAAGTTGATAGCGTTATGAAATTTGGGTTAGAAATGTTTGGCCCAGATATGTTTAAGAAAGAATTAACTGAAAATAATCTTAAAATTACTTCTAAAATCAAGATGCCGGAACAAATTGTGAAAACATTTTCTGATAAATTTAAAAAATTAGTTCCTGGGCTTGAAAAAGTTGAATTTATAGAGGAAAAACCTAAATAACCACTTTAGGATAATTAACTTTATAAATTAAATTGGATTCCCCTTTTTATGCTAGATTGTACAAATAGAGGGGGATTTTAAATGGATAGTATAATTCAAAATGTTCAAGAAAGGAACCCGGTTGTTTCTGATAGATTTGAAAGAAGAGCTCCGGAAAGATTAAGTTCTGTCGACGAAGAATTGGAAGCAATTTTATCAAAACAGAAAGCAAAAATAAAGGTTATTGGTGTTGGTGGCGGAGGAAATAATACAATAAATAGAATTTCTGAAGTTGGAATTACTGGTGCTGAAACTGTTGCTGTAAATACAGATGCTCAAGATTTATTATATACAAATTCAACTCACAAAGTTTTGATTGGGAAAGAACTAACTCAAGGACTTGGTGCAGGTAGTATCCCTCAAGTTGGAGAAGAATCTGCCAGAGAGAGTGAACATGATATTAGAGAAGTTTTGAAAGGCGCAGATATGGCTTTCATAACATGTGGAATGGGTGGAGGAACTGGAACTGGTGCTGCCCCTGTTGTTGCAGATATTGCTAAAAAATTGGGAATGTTAACTGTGGGAATAATTACTTTGCCATTTGAAATGGAAGGACATAGAAGATATGAAAATGCTGTTCTTGGTCTTGAAAAGATGGAAAGTATTGTTGATACTTTAATTGTAATACCGAATGATAAATTATTGGAGCTGGCTCCAGATTTGCCACTTCATACTGCATTTAAGGTTGCTGATGAAATTTTGACAAATGCTGTAAAAGGTATTGCAGAATTGGTAACAAAAGCAGGTTTAGTTAACTTAGACTTTGCAGATATTAAAACAGTCATGGGGAAAGGAGGAGTAGCTATGATTGGTGTTGGTGAATCTGACAGTGAAAATAGAGCTAAAGAAGCTGTTGAAAAAGCAATTCACAACCCATTATTAGATGTTGATATAAATGGTGCAAATGGTGCATTGATTAATGTTTGTGGTGGGGCTGATATGACATTAGAAGAAGCTAAACAAGTTGTTGAATCTGTATCTGATAAATTAGATGAAGATGCAAGAATAATTTGGGGAGCTCAAATAATGGAAGATTTGGAAAAAACACTTCGAGTTATGTTGATTGTTACTGGAGTAAATAGCCCACAAATCTTTGGCCCAAGGAAAGTTAATAAAGAAGTTGAGAAGAGAGAAATCGAAAATGAGCTTGGAATTGACTTTGTAGATTAAAATCTACTTTTTCTTTTTATTATAGAAAGGTTTATAAATTAAATATTTTCCTCAACATATGTTATTCTAAGGAATTAAGGACCTAAGATGGAACAAGAAAATCAAAAAAGAAGCGTATTTTCAAAGTTAAGAAGCTTTGCTACTCAGAGTAAAAGAGTTTTTAAAGTTACTAAGAAACCTACGAAAGAAGAATTGAAGGTAACTGTGAAGGTTACTGGGATAGGAATACTTTTGATAGGTGCTATTGGATTCCTTATTCACATAGCATGGAAATTACTAGGTTAAAATGGAAACAGAAGTAAAAAAAGAAACAGAAATATTAACATTAAGAACTACTGCGAATAGAGAAGATCAAGTTTTAGATTTTGTCTCTGCAAATGTTGAAAAGAAAGGATTGCACGTTTATAGCATATTTAGGCCTCATGGATTAAGAGGGTATGTATTTATTGAAGCAAGAAGTAGGGCAGATGCTGAAGAAGCTTGTGCTGGTGTTCCGTATGCAAGAGGAATTTTGCCTGGAAATTTAGATTATTCTGAAATTGAACATATGATTGAACAAGCAAAAGCTACAGTAGATATCAGAAAGAATGATATTGTAGAAATTATTGCTGGTCCATTCAAGAGAGAAAAAGCGAGAGTAGTTAGAATTGATGAAGCAAAGGGAGAAGTTGTCGTTGAACTTCTTGAAGCTGCGGTTCCAATTCCAATTACTGTAAGTTTAGATTCTGTTAAAGTAATAAGAAGAGAAGGAGACGAAAAAGAATGAGTAAAGAAAAAGTAGATGTAATGATCGAGGGTGGAAAGGCTTCAGCCGGTCCAGCAATGGGACAAGCATTTGGTCCATTGGGAGTAAATATTCAAGACATTTTAGCAAAAATTAATGAAAAAACTGCAGACTTTAAAGGAATGAAAGTTCCTGTTACTGTTATTGTAGATACAGAGGATAAATCTTTTGATTTAGAGATTGGAACTCCTCCTGTTTCTGAATTGATTAAAAAAGAAATTAATCTTCAAAAAGGATCTGGATTACAAAAAATTAAGAAATCTGCAAACATGGCAATGGAACATATTGTAAAAGTTGCTAAAATGAAAACAGATTCTATGTTATCAAAAGATTTGAAAGCTTCTGTTAAAACTGTTATCGGGAGTTGTGGCCCTATGGGGATTCTTATCGAGAGTAAACCTTTAGATGAAGTTACTAAAGAAGTAGATGAAGGAAAATATGATGAATTAATTAACTCTGGAAATACTGAAGTTAGTGATGAAAAACTTAAGCAATTGAACGCTGATTTGAAAGAAATTAATATTGCATTAGAAAGCAGATATAGTAAAGAATTAGCTAAAATTGAAGAAGATAAAGAAGCTGCTGCTGCACCTGCTGAAGGTGAAGAAGCCGCTAAAGAAGAAGATTCCAAAGAAGAAAAGAAATAACTTTTCTTACCTTTTTTTTATTTTTAGTAACATTTATTAATGTAATAAAACCGATGAATCTATCGCGGGGTAATGGTGTAACTTGGTAGCACTCGACGTTTGGGGCGTCGGAATCGGGGTTCAAATCCTCGTTACCCCATATTTGAAATTAGAAAGGTTTTTAAAAGGAAATTTAACTCAGAAAATAGAGTTTTAGAAAGATGGTAAAAAAAACTAAGGGAAGCGGAAGATTTGGAGCAAGATATGGTGCGCCATTGAAGCAAAAGAGACTTAATATTGAAGAAAAGCAGAAAAAGCTATACAAATGTCCTTTGTGTTTAAAGGAGAAAGTAAAGAGAGTTAGTTCTGGAATTTGGTATTGTAGTAAATGTGATGTAAAATTTGCTGGTAAGGCATACTCATTGGGAGAATAAAAATGGTTGAATATAAATGTTTCAATTGTGGGAAAAAAATTGATAGTACAACTTTAAGAAAAAGAGTTAGATGCATATACTGTGGATCTAAAATATTATTTAAACCAAGATCTATTGGTACAAAAGTAAAGGCAATTTAAAATGGAAAATATCGATAAAGAGACAAAAAAGAAGATCTCTAAATTACAAATGTTAGAACAGCGATTGCAAAGCCTTGCAATGCAAAAACAAACATTCCAAACACAAAGTATGGAATCCGATAATGCTTTAAGAGAAATTGATAATTCTGAGGACACTTACAAAGTTGTAGGTAACGTTATGATCTCTGTGGAAAAGACTGAATTAAAAAAAGAATTGACGTCAAAAAAGGAAATGGCAGATATGAAAGTTACTAATTTGGAAAAAGAAGAGAAAAAACTGAGAGAAGAAGCAACAGAATTACAAAAAGAAGTTATGGGTTCCATCAAAAATGAGTGAAGATATGGTTTTGGAAATATTGGAAATGCTTTCAGATTTGCAAGAAGACGATTGTGTCCCAAAAAATGTAAGGGGCAGAATTGGATGCGCAATTGAAGCATTAAAATGTGAAGAAAGATCTATTTCTATGAAAGTTGATGCCTCATTACAAGAATTGGAAGAAGTTTCTGAAGATTCAAATGTGCCTGCTTTTACTAAAACTCAAATTTATTCTATAGTTTCAAAATTAGAGTGTATTAAACAATAGAAATGTTTATAAATTTGTTAATATTTCCCTTCTTAAGATGAAAAAATTCCTTTCAAAAATAAAAGATAGCGTAGGACAAAAAGATTTTTCTTATAATGATGATATGCCTGAAGAGTTTGAAGAAGACTATGTTGAATTAACAACAGATGGAGATGTTCCTAAAGCTAGAATTGTTGTTAGACCCTTTATTGTACAGGATTTTTCAGACATAAAGCCTGCTTTAGATGCTTTAAGAGAAGGATATACTATTGCTTTGATTAATATTGGACCATTAAAAGAGAGAGATATGGTTGAGTTAAAGAGAGCTGTGAACAAATTAAAGAAAACATGTGATGCAATTGATGGAGATATTGCTGGTTTTGGTGGAGATTGGGTGGTTGTTACTCCAAGTTTCGCTAGTGTTCATAGAACTAATGCAATGGAATCTTTTGGAGACGAATAATTTTATAAATACTTATTCTTTTTTTATTACAAAATGGATGAAGCAACAAAACAACCGTGTCCTATTTGTGGAAAAAATGGATTAACATTAAGAGATAGAGAAATAGATATTCCTTATTTTGGTAAAACTTTTGTTTTTGCTATGCAATGTTCAGAATGTGGATTTTCTAAAGCAGATGTAGAATTTGAAGAAAAGAAAGATCCTTCTAAAATAACATTTGAGGTTAATTCTGAAGAGGATTTATTTGTTAGAGTTGTGAAATCTGGTTCTGCTAGTGTAAAAATTCCCGGATTAAGAATGAGTATGGACCCTGGAGAAAATTCTGAAGGATTTGTTACAAATATTGAAGGATTGATTGGAAAATTTGAGAAAATCTTAGAGGCTCAAAGAGATGAAGCCGATGATAAGGCTGTTCGAAAGAAAGCTAAAAACTTATTGAAGAAAATTTGGAAAGTTAAATTGGGCGAATTGCCTTTGAAAATTGTAATTGAAGACAAGACTGGAAATTCTGCCATTGTTTCTGAGAAAACTGAAGTAAAAAAATTGAAATAGAAAGGTTTTTAATGCTTATTTTTTGTTGTATTTTTATGGAAAGTAAAGAAATCAATGGTTTAAAAACAATATTTATTCCTGCAAAGGCTAAAAATATTGATGTAGTTCCTGTTTTGAAGAAGTTAAAATTAGATGTAAAAAGAATTGGATTAATTTCTGCAGTACAATATATTGATTATTTAGATGATGCTAAAGTATTTCTTGAAAGTAAAGGTTTTGAAGTTTTTATTGCTGGTCAAATGGTCGGTTGCAACTCTTCTAACGCTATAAAGATAAAAGATAAAGTAGATGCATATGTTTTTATTGGAAGTGGCGAGTTTCATCCATTAGAATTAGTTAATTATTCTGGAATTGATGAAATATATTTAGCTAATCCTGTTTCTTGCAATATTACTAAATTTGATAAGAAAGAATTAGAAAAATTAGAAAAGAAAAAGATTGGTAAAATAAAGAAATATCTAACTGTAAATAAAATAGGAATTTTAGTTTCTGTCAAACCTGGGCAAAATGCTTTGAAAGCTGCTTTGAAATTTGCAGAGAACTGTGGAAAAGAAGCTTATGTTTTTATGGCAGATGAAATTGACATTAATAGATTAGAAGACTTTAATGATATAAAAATGTGGGTGAATACTTCTTGTCCTAGATTAGAAGGTAACAATATTATTTCATTAAAAGATATAGTTGGAAGTAAATTAGTTGATTATCATACTTATTAAAAATGATATATGAACCAGAATATTCGGAAAGAGAAATTTTAGTTGGTTATAAAAATATGGTTGAACCTAGAGAAAACTTTCCTGAACATTTTGTTTCAATATTTTTTATAGGAGTAAAATATGTTGGATCTTGGAAATATGGAGAAGACGTTTATATTTATAAGGTTCCTGCTGGATTAGAAGAAATTACTTGTGAAAAATTATTAGAAAAAAAAGATTTTGTAGATTGGACTGGAAGAAGAGATTTAAAATTAGAAGGATTTTGGGATTTAACAAAAAAAATGAGGAATATTATACAAGACATAGATCCTAGAGATCCAGATGTTAATGAAAAATTGGAACTATTGATAAATAATTCAAAAAACCTTCAAAATTCTTAATCAAAAATTATAAAAACTATAGCAAATCCTAATTAATTATGAAAGTAGAAGATAAAGTTTTAGATTTAGCAAAACGAAGGGGATTCGTATGGGGACCTAGTCCAAATATTTATGAAGGTGGATTGAAAGGTTTCTATGATTGGGGCCCATTAGGTAAACTGCTAAAGAATAAAGTTGAAAATATATTAAGAAAAGGTTTTTCTGGATTTAGTTTTTGGGAAGTTGAATGCCCGACAATTATGCCAAAGAAAGTTTGGGAGGCTTCAGGTCATATGGATGGGCTAATTGATTATGTTACTTATTGTACAAAATGTAAATCTGCACACAGGGTAGATCATTTAATGGATGATATTGAAGATTTTAATCAAAAAAAATTAGGAGAATTACTAAGAGAGAGAAAAATAATTTGTCCTTCTTGTAAAAAGGGAGGTTTTGAAGTTGTTGAAAAGCGTAATTTAATGATGAAAACTAAAATAGGCCTAGATCAAGAAGCTTTTTTAAGACCAGAAACTGCAACTACAACATATTTATTATTTCCAGAATTATATAGATTTTTTAGAACAAAAATGCCTTTTGGGGTTTTCCAATCTGGAAAAGCATATAGAAATGAAATAAGTCCAAGACAAGGAGTTTTTAGAACTAGAGAATTTACACAAATAGAAGCACAATTATTTTTGTTGAAAGAAAATTTTAATGATTATGAAAAATTTAATGATTATGCTGATGAAGAACTGCCATTAATGAAATATGGTTTTAAAAAAATTGAACATATTAGATTGGGGGATAGTATAAAGAAAAAATTCATGAAAAAAGAAGCTTATGCTTTCATGAATTTTGTTGCTTACAAATTAATTAAAGATATGGGATTTGATTCTAATAAAATAAGAATAAGACAGCATAATCCAGCAGAATTAGCTTTCTATGCAGATGATGCATGGGATATTGAGATAAATACTGAAAGACATGGATGGATGGAATTATGTGGAATTCATGACAGAAAAGATTATGATTTGAAGAGACATGCTGAATTTTCTAAAACTAAAATGGAAGTTCAAGGAGAAACCCCCACTATTTTGGAAATTGCTTTTGGTTTAGAGAGAACTGCATATGCATTATTAGAAAATTCATTAGTTGATGATAAAGATAGAGATTGGTTGAATTTTAAACAAGGGATTGCCCCAATTGATATTGCTGTATTTCCTCTAATGAAAAAAGAAGGAATGGATGATTTAGCTAAAGAGTTATTTTCTAATTTGGATAAAGATTTTGCTTGTGTTTATGATGATTCTGGCTCAATAGGAAGAAGATATAGAAGAATGGATGAAGTCGGGACTTCTTTTTGTATTACAGTTGATCATGATTCATTAAAAGAAAATGATGTTACTATAAGGGAAGTTTCCTCAATGAAACAAACTAGAATAAAAATTTCGGAAGTTACAAAAATTGTAAAAGATTTGATTTCTGGAAAGATTTCTTTTGAAGATTTATAATTTAAAAAAAAAGAAAAATTAATTATTTTTTACTAACTAATGGCGCCCATGTATTAAATATATTAATGCAACAGCAATTCCCCAGTTAAATGGTACTGTTTCCCACAATAAAGTAAATAATAAAAACAAAATAGCTATGTACATAAATGTTTTTTGTCCGTCCATTTCATCACCTCCTTTATTTAATCTTGTTTTTTTTTCTTTATAAGATTTATTATCGAAACATTTATATAATATATATGATATGCATATCATATGATAGATTTAACATATGTAAATTTCTTTAGAACATTAGACAACGATACTAGGTTAGGTATCGTTTTATGTTTAAAGAATGATTCGAAAAATGTTAGTCAATTATCTGATGAACTTAAAATGGAACAAAGTAGGATAAGTCATAATTTACAATGTTTGGAGAAAAATGGGTTCGTTACTGTAAAACAAGATGGAAAACAGAGAATATATTCTTTGAATAAGGATACAATTGAACCAATTCTTGTTGCAGTAAAAAAACATATGTCGAAGTATAAAATAAATTCATGTTAAGGAGGAAAAATGAAAGAATACGATACAATAATTATTGGCGGCGGGGCAGCAGGGCTTACTGCGGCATTATACACTGGAAGAAAAAAATTAAAGACATTAATAGTTTCTATAGATCTTGGAGGACAAACTTTACTTACAGATAATATTGAAAATTACCCTGGCGTTGATAGTTCTCCTGGCCCAGAATTAATGGCTAAATTTCAGTCTCAAGCAACTAAATTTGGGGCAGAAGTTATTATGGGTGAGGCTAATGCAATAAAAAAAATAGGCAAAACTTTTGAAGTGAATTTATCAAATGGAGAAAAATATTCTGGGAAAACCATCATAGTTGCATCTGGGAAAACTGCAAGAAAAATTGGAGCCCCAGGTGAAGATAAGTTTATGGGCAGGGGAGTTTCTACTTGTGCTACATGTGATGCAGCTTTTTTCAAAGATAAAGAGGTTGTTGTAGTTGGAGGAGGAAATTCTGCTTTTGAGGCCGCCGAATTATTAACTAAATTTGCTAAAAAAATATATTTGGTTCACAGAAATGATAAATTTAGGGCAGATGAAATTACTGTTGAAAAAGTAAAAAAATTAAAACAAGTTGAAGTTATACCTTTTTCACAATTAAAAGAAATAAAGGGAGATAAATTTGTTGATGGCGTTTCAATAGAAAATATAGAATCAAAAAAAATCAAAGAAGTGAAGGCAAATGGGATTTTTATAGAAATTGGATATGAATTAAAAACAGATTGGCTTAAATCTTTGGTAAAAAGAAATGATAAAAATGAAATAGTAATTGACGATAGGTGTAACACTTCTCAGAAAGGCATTTTTGCGGCAGGAGATGTTTCTACAGTACCGTATAAACAAACTGTAATATCTGCAGGAGAGGGCGCAAAGGCCGGTTTAGAGGCATATAAATACATAAATGGGGCAGAGGCTGCCATTGATTGGAAATAACTGGAGGAAAAGAAAATGGTTGAAAATTTAACAGCAGAGACTTTTAGAGAAAAGGTTTTTGATTATAAAAATGAAAAAGAATGGAAATACCGGGGAGAGTTGCCTTGCATAATAGATTTTTATGCAGATTGGTGCGGCCCTTGTAAAATGGTTTCTCCAATTTTGGATGAATTATCTGAAGAATATACTGGAAAAATAAAAATTTATAAAATAAATACTGAAACTGAAAAAGAACTTGCTTCAGTATTTCAAATAATGAGTATACCAACGATATTATTTATTGCACTTGGAAAAGATCCTCAAGGAGTTAGAGGTGCATTACCTAAATCTGAATTTGAAAAAAAGATAAAGGAATGGTTGTTGTGAATATGGAATCCAATAGTGGAAGAAAAACAAAACGGGATAAAAAAGCTAAAGCAAAATATAATATATATAAAAAAGGCGGCGGAAAGAGAGCTGTAAAAATAAAAAATAAAAAATAAAAAGAATTATCTTCTTTTCTTTTTAGTTGCTTTTTTCTTAACTACTTTCTTTTTTACAGCCTTTTTCTTAGTTACTTTTTTCTTAACTGCTTTTTTAGCTTTAGATAAACTTCTTTTAGCCTTAGTAACTTTTTTCTTATCGACTGCTACTTTTTTCTTAGCTTTAGAGACTCTTTTTTTATCTCCTGCCATTTTTTTCTTTACAACTTTTAATTTTGTTTTTGCCTTATTTACTCTTTTTTTAGCAACTGTAACTTTTTTCTTTACTGCCTTTTTCTTAACAAGCTTCTTTTTCACTGTTTTTTTCTTGACAGGTTTTTTTCTTGCGACCATTAATGGACACCTCCTTTTTTAAATTTAATCAAAACTTAGTTAATTTTTATTTAAAAGATTTATAAACCTTTTCTTTTTTGCAAAAACTTTTAAACTCTCGACGAAGATTATAATTATGAAGTTCAAATATTTACCCCATACAGCAGACGCAAAATTTATTGCTTATGGGAATGATATCGACGAGGTTTTTGCTAATTCAGCTCTAGCTATGTTCAATATTTTAGGAGATACTAATAAAGTAAAAATTACAAAAAAAATAAAAGTTAATTTAGATGGAAAAAATTATGAAAGTTTGTTGAGAGATTTTTTAGAAGAATTATTATTTTTATTAGAAACTGAAAAATTATTTTTGTTTAGAGTTAAAGATTTAAAAATTAGTTCTAAGTTTAACTTAAGTTGTGTTGTCGAGGGAGATGACCTTAATAATTACTCATTAAAAGGAGATATAAAGGCAGTAACTTATAGTGATATGAAAATTAGTAAAACTAATAAAGGATATGAAGCGATTGTTGTTGTGGATATTTAGAAAATGAAAATTAAAAAAATTTCAGAAAATGTATATGAAATCGATAAAGAGAAATGTATGAACGTTCCCGTAAAAATATTTGCTTCTGAAAAAATTTTAGAAAAAATTAAAAAAGATGATTCAATTCAACAAGCAAAAAATGTTGCTTGTATGCCTGGGATCCAAGGAAGGAGCATAATGCTTTCAGATGCTCATCAAGGGTATGGATTTCCAGTTGGAGGAGTTGCTGCATTTGATACTGAACATGGATGTATTTCTCCAGGTGGAGTTGGTTTTGATATTAATTGCGGGGTCAGATTATTAACTTCTAGTTTAGATAAAAAAGAAGTTGAACCTAAAATAAAAGAAGTTATTAATGATTTATTTGATCATATCCCTTGTGGGGTCGGAAAAGAATCTAAATTAAGATTAGATGATAATGAGTTTGATGATGTTCTTAATAGTGGCCTTAAATGGGCATTGGATAAAAAATATGCTGATAAAAAAGATTTAGATAGGTGTGAAGAGAATGGGCATATGAAGACTGCTGATGCTTCTAAAGTAAGTCTGCGAGCTAGAAAAAGAGGAAGAAGACAATTAGGAACATTGGGAGCAGGAAATCATTTTTTAGAAATTCAATATGTAGATGAAATTTATGATAAAGAAATTGCAAATAAATTTGGAATTATTTCTGAAAATCAGATCGTTGTAATGATTCATTCTGGTTCTAGAGGATTAGGGCATCAAGTTTGTGGAGATTATTTGAAAAAAATAGAAGATGAATTTCCTGAAATATTTAATAATTTGCCAGACAAGGATTTAGCTTATGCTCCAACTGATTCTACTTTAGCTAAAGATTATCTTGGAGCCATGAGTGCAGCTGCAAATTATGGTTGGTGTAATAGGCAAATAATTTCTTATGAAACTAGAAAAGTTTTTTCTAAGATGTTTGGAGTGGATTTAAATTTAGTTTATGATGTTGCACACAATATTGCTAAAGTGGAAAAATATAAAATTGATGGTGTAAACAAAGATGTTTATGTTCATAGAAAAGGAGCAACTAGGGCTTTTGGTCCAGGGCATAAAGAAATTCCAAAAATTTACCGTGATGTTGGACAACCAATTTTACTTCCAGGAAGTATGGGAACTGCATCTTATGTTTTGGTTGGGACTGATAAAGCAATGAATGAAACTTTTTCTAGTGCTCCACATGGTGCCGGAAGATTAATGTCTAGACATGAAGCTATGAAAAAATTTGAAGGAGAAATAGTTAGAAAAGAGTTAGAAAAGAAAAAAATTTATATTAAAGCTGCTTCTGTTCGTGGAATTAGTGAAGAAGCGCCAGATGTTTACAAAGATGTAGATGATGTTGTTAAAGTTTCTGATAAAGTCGGGATTGGTAAGAAAGTTTGCCGTTTACGTCCTCTTGGTGTGATTAAGGGTTAAGGGCCTGTGGTGTAATGGTATCACAGGGGGCTGGCAGTCCCCGGACCCGAGTTCGATTCTCGGCAGGTCCATAATTTTTATATATTACTTGTAGTTCCTATTATTATGGTTATTAATTTTTTATCAAGAGAAATGGCATTTGATGCTTTAGATGTTGTGATGTATTTACGTGGAAAAGGAGGTTCTGAAGAAACATACCATCGTTTTGTTTCTAATCTTGAAGAAGGATTAGAAAGGATAGAAAATGGAGAAATGGGGCCAATTTCAAATAGCGTGATTTATGATGCAGTTTATGCTGCTTACCCATTTATCAAGCCATATAGTGATCAAATGCAACTTTCATTAGTTAAAGACATACCAAATAGATTGAGAAACCACTTAATATGGAAAGACTACAATCAAGAAGAAATAGACAATCTTACCAATTTTTGTAAAACATTTCATGATATTTCCTTAGAAAGAAGATCTGAAAATGTTCCTAGGATAGAAGAATATTTGGGAGAATTAGAATAAGGGAAAGCTTTTTAAAATAAAATTTGACTCTTTTTATTATGGCGCTATAGTTCAGCCTGGTTAGAACGCCCGTTTCATGTGCGGGAGATCCCCAGTTCAAATCTGGGTAGCGCCATTTTTAATTATCTTTTAAATGTTTTATATTTCGTTTTTTTGATTCTATGAAATATTTTTTATTTTTTGTTGATTTTTTTAACATTGAGGCTACTTTTTCTCCGCTTATTATATGTGGAAGAATTACATAATCTGCCCCAGCGCCATATAATATTTCTGCTTGATGCACATGATTTGCAGTTACTATTACATTTGTTTTTTCATTTTTATTTTTTATGTGTTTAATTAATAATATGTTATCATGCATATTTGGAACTGTAGCTATTACTGTTTTTAGAGATTTTACTTTTATTTTTTCTAAAACTTCTTTATTCGACATGTTCCCATAAACACAAGGAATCTTTTTTTCTAGTAATTTTTTTATTACATCTGGATTGTTATCTAAAACCATGACCTTTTTTCTTAATCCTTTTAATGTGTTGTAGAATATTGAGCCCATTCTATGTTTTCCCACCAATAATACATCAATTTTTGTTCCGCGGGGAGTGTACTCTAGTACTTTTTTTCTCTTTGTGGGAATTATTTTTTCTATAAAACTAAGTACCGGCGAAAAGAACAGATAAATTGGATATTGGAATTCTAGTACATAAGAAGTTAATATCATAGTAATGATTGTTAATAAAATTATTGTAGAAAATACTTCTTGAGATATTGCCCCCACTACAAAAGGCATTACAATTAATATTAATGAGAATTCACTTACTTGTCCTAAGCTTAATCCAGAAAAGAATGCTGTTCTTTTTTCATATCCAAATAAAGAGACTAAAAGATAGATTATAATTGGTTTTAAAATTACTATTGCTAAAACTAACCAAAATATCCTAGACATAAATTCTGAACTTATTGAAGTTAATTGCATTCCTAGTGAAACAAAGAATAATGTTGCGAAAAAACTCTTTAATGGATTGACTTTTCCAACAATATCAAAATGATAAGGTAGGCTAGCTAATGCAACTCCTGCAACAAATGCTCCAATTGCTACTGAGAAAGATAGATAATGCGCAAAGATTGCAAATATGAATAATACTGTTAAAGATGTTAAAAATAATAATTCTTTAGACCTTGCAGCAAAACGGAATAATTTTGGGAAAATAAATTTACCTGATAAATAAGCCACTACAAATAATATTAATCCTCTAAATAATGCTAATACTATTAAAGATGGAGAGAAATTTTCTGCTGTAGTCAATAATGATAATACAATTATAATTAATAAATCTTGAACTAATAATATTCCTAAAACAATTCTTCCATGTAATGTGTCTAGTTGTTCTGAATCTGAAAGTAATTTAATTACTATCATTGTACTACTAAATGCTAAAACAATACCTAAGATAATTGCTTCAAAATTTGAGAATCCTAGCCTTAAACTTAAGAAGAATCCAATAAAATACATTGCTACTATTTGTATTAAACCACCCAAAGATGCAGCTAAACCAATATCTTTTAATTTTTTAACATTGATTTCTAAACCAACTGCGAAAAGTAAAAATGCAATTCCAAATTCAGATAGTGCTTTTATTGCTTCTGGATCTTTTATAAGCCCCAATCCTAGCGGACCAAGAATTAAACCCGCCAAAATATATGCGGGAGTAAGGGGTTGTTTGAATAGTCTAACTATGAATGCTAGAATTGTTGCAAAAATTAGAATCATGCCAATTTCTAATACTACATTTCCATGTGCTAAATTAGTTAATGTTTCTATGAAACTCATTATATCCCTCTTTCATAGAAATTGGGATTCTCCTTTTTTAAAGGTTTTTATAAAAATTATTTCTTTTTTACTGTTATTTCCATAGTTGAAACTCGAACTTGCTTTCCTTCTTTGTTTTCAAATTCTTCACTATCTATTTTCATATTAGAAACTTCAACGGTATCTTCTAAAAATCTTTTTGTAGCAACTTCAGCAATATCTACTCCTCTAGAAATAAATTTTCCTCTTGATTTTATTACAACTTCTTTTGCATTTTGAGTTGTGAATTGCATTACGACTCCTGTCACATAATTCATGAAAGGTTTTCCCCCAACAAACACCACACTGTCTTCACTATTCTTTGCTTTTTTTGTTGTGTTATCTTCAGTCATTTTAAGATCCTCTAATTATCTATATTATTACTAATATTTATAATTGTTGTTTTTTTGCTAATCTAGTTAAATATCCGGCTATGATATTTCTGAATTTTTTGGATTCTGTTTCAACGTTTTCATCAACGATTAATTTATTTTCCTCAAAATTCTTTTTAAATTTAGTAGGATCTTCTTTAAACAACTTGTGAGCTGTTCTTTTGATTAATGTAGTTTTTATTCTTCCCATTTTTCTATTGGTGAGGAATTTGTTTGATTTATAAAGGTTTTGAATCCTGTTTTTTCTTTTTCTTTTTCTTTGGTTTTTTGAATTTAAACATCGAAATTGTGTAATTTAGTGGATTTTTGAATTTTCTAACTACATTTTCTTCAGGTAAAATCCCTATATCTGCATAATATGCTTTGTTTTCATAATTTGGAGGAGGAACTTTTTTAGAATTAATTTTATGCCAATTCAATTGTGCAATTATGTATCCTTCTTTTAATGGATTTTCTAAAATGTTATTCCATTCCTTTACTCTTCTCTCTATTTCTTCTGGGTTCCATCCAATACATTTTAAGAAATTAATTAATATGAATAAAAATCTCTTCTTTCCGTCTTGTAATCCAGATAATCCAGATTTTATGCAAGGAGGAAAATAATCTTCTGGTATTGCTTCTGTAATTTCTTCAAAATCTGTTTTTCTTTTTTCAGTTAGTTCTTCTGTTGATTCTTTTTTTATTGAATTTCTTGAATACCAATCTAAAGCTTGTGTTATTAAGGAAGTTGCTTCTCCATCAATGAAATTAGAACTTTCTAGAAATCTAATTTCTGTTTTTACATTTTCTGGTTTTGCCCTTTCTTTATCAAATGTTAATACTTCTTCAGGATTTATTGGGAGACTAGCTAAGCCTGATTTTTCATGTAAAGAATAAGGTGCCCTAAACATATGTCTATTAGAAATTAAAACTGTATCAATCTCTATTTTGTTCCTCATTTGTTCCCCATATTTTTCTATTAGTGCAGGAGTAATCATTTCTGTTAAATATTCTGCAATTATTTTTGGTCCTTCTGGGAATAAATTTATTATCTCTATCTCGTTTACTTTCGACGGAAATGTTTTGAAAGGAATTGCAATGTGGAATCCTTTGTTTCCGCTAAATTTTACTGACATATTTTTTACATCGTGAAACTTCATTGCTTCAATTAAATAATGAGATATTTTTTTTGAATCTTCTAAATCTGGAGAATCTATATCTAAAACAAAATCCCACCCTCTTCTTAAACTATCTAGATCTTTCTTTTTCATTCCTGGTTTTAATTCTAAAGGATTAGACCAATGTTCTTCAGAAATATGAAAAGAAGTTGCTCCCCTTTTTACTAATTCCACTATATCATTTTCAAATTGTATTATATCTGGACGTTTTCCAAATTTCCCTAAACCATGCATAACAGAAATCTCTCTTTTTTGAGAATTAAATGCTATTTCTGTTTTTATTTCATTTTTTGAATAATAAGAAATTGGGTCCATAAGAATAAGATAGTTTGCTTGTATTTAAAAAAGATTATATTTCATCAAAATGTTTAGAGAAATTATCTAATTCATTTTGCATTTGTTTACTTAGTTTATTTAGTTCTTCAGATTGCTTTTCTATAACTTCTACAGCAGAGTTTGTATCTTTCCTTACAATTACTCCAGAACCAACACCCATTAAAACTTTAGAAGCGTCTTTTAATTCAGATTCAATAAAAATTCCAGAACCTAATGGAGTTTGTATTTTTCTATTCTTTAATTCTTTTAATTCTTTTAGATTATCTTTTAACGCATGTAAATCAGAAATTTGTTGTCCAACTGCAGCTATTTGTTGTTCCATCTGTTGAACTTGTTGCATCATTAATTGTTGTGCCATTAATTTTTGTTGGTCTTGTTGATTTTCGGTCATTTTTTAGAAACAGTTGTTTTCTTTGGGGCCCCTTTTTTTGCAGATCTTTTTACTTTTTTTCTTTCTACAACTTTTATTCCTGCAGCAGACATTATTTTGTGTACTTCTGCAGTTGATGCTCCTTTTTTGATCTTAAGAACTTCATTTTTTGGTTCTAAGTGGGTAATGTTGCATTTTCTTCTTCTAACATTACCATCAATTAGAACATTATTATCATCTATTTTATCAACTACAATTGCTGTATTTCCAGCGTCTCTTCCTGCAATTTTTATAACTATTCTTCCTATTTCGAACATTTTACATTACCTGTGATTTTATCTTTTTTCTCATACAAGATGAGCATAAGTTTCCGCCATAAGGTCTTTGTGGTTTTTTCTTAGTTAAAGGTAAATTCTTGAATTTTGATTGAATTAAACTTGGAATACCTTGTAAAGCTTTACCACAGTCTTGACAAGCCCGCTTAGAGGGCTTTCTCTTCCTGTATTGTATTTTCGTTCCACTTCCAGGAGTTTTTACAAACACCCTTCTTAAACTTCTTGATTTATGTTTTCCTGCTGGCATTTTAGTGTACCTTCAATATTTTTCTTATTACTATGCTCATGGCCATTGAGATTATTATATATACCCAAAGCCAACCGTCTATGAACCCTAAAAAGTTAAGGTCGCCAACGTCTGCATATACTTTTCTTAACCATCCAAATAGGATAATTAGTGGTAAAAAGGTAATAAGCATGGGTTTAAAAGAGTTTTTCATTTGAATCATAGACTTTTCTATTGATTTTTTATTCAACTCCATCATTTTTTCAGGATCATCCTTGAATTGTTTCATTTCCTCTCGGATATCCTTAATTTCTTGCTTAATTTCCTTCATTAATTTTTGATCAGTAACTAACATGTAAATTATTGTCACAAATAATGTTAGTGCGAAAGCAACTACGGTTAATCCAACTAAGGGAGAGATATCTATTGCCCATCCAAACATTGCATTAAATAGTGAGTCTAACATTTTAATTTTAAAGATTTTCAGCCCTTTTTAAAGGTTATCATTGCATCATTTTTCTTAATGCGGGATTCATGTCCATCATGTGTTGTTGAGCGACTTCTTCGTATAATTTATAGATAATCATAACTGTAAGCAATATTCCAGTTCCTCTAGATAATGCTCCAGATAAGTCTGCAACTGCTGCTAAAATACCTACTGTTGCTCCTCCCATTATCGTTAATGGAGTTATGTACCTTTTTAGTACTTTTTCCAACACCCTAGGATCTCTTCTGAAACCAGGCATTTGTAATCCGGAATTTAATATTTGTTTTGCTTGTGATTTTGCATCCATTCCTGCCGTTTGAACCCAGAAAATAGAAAATATTACTGCCCCACCAACCATGAATAATATGTAAACTAAACTTTGTAATAATACATCGAATGTGAAATATTTGTTTATCACTGCATCTACCAAATTTGGTGCATGTGTCCAATAAACTAAACCTGAAATTGGGGTTTGACCAGAAAATTGACCCAACATGTTATAAGATATCCAATGTCCGAATCCGGATTCTCCTGCCTTATTTTGTAATAATCTTGCCCATAATTGGAAGTTGGCTAATAATGCTGCAACTAAAATAACTGGGATATTAGAAGTATAAATGAATTTTAATGGCCATCTGATTCCATGTCCTCTTATTCTTCCAAAAGAAAGAGGAATATCTACTTTCATTGCTTGAGCATAAACTGCCATTATGAATACTAAAATTGTAAATAATATTGCAAAGAAAGGCAATGCCGCACCAGATAGATCTGCGTTTAATAATGATTTAAAGAATACCCAAACTTGCCCCACTGGAGCTAATCCTGAGCCAAATGCAAATTGTCCTGTTGTTGTCAAAGGAGACAATGCTCTGATGAATATTTGTTGTGAAACTCCTGCGGCAATAAATATTGAGATTCCTGAACCGAAACCCCATTTATCTACAACTTCAGCCATAAACAGAAGTAGCATTCCCCCAAAGAATAATTGTATTATTAATAAAAACTGCATTAAAGAATATGTTGCTGGAATTAAATTAGCTGCTGGAGCCAATCCACCCATTAATACATAAATTATTGCTTCAAAAATTATGAAAAATATTCCTAAAAGCTTTTGTAGTCCTTGGAAAAATTGCTTTCCTTCTGGACTAGATTGATCTATGTTTATTATTCCTGAACCAGAAAGTAATTGCAATACAATGGATGCTGTTACGATTGGTCCTATACCCAAAGACATTATTGAACCAAAACTTGCACCCAAAATTATAGATAATTGTTCAAATTGGGATAACGCATTTTGACCAAGGCCAAATAAAGGTATCATAGAAAGTATAAAAAATGAAATTAAAATTATTCCTGTCCACTTAAGTTTTTCTTTAAAAGATAATTTTTGTTTTGTTGGCCCTGCAACTTCTGGCAGCATTGCCATAATTTTTCTCAACATGTTGCTGCTTCTCCACCAACTTTTTCAATCTTTTCTTTAGCTAATTTTGAATATGATTTTGCTTTAACTTTTATTTTTTGAGTTAAATTTCCTTTTCCAAGTACTTTGTCATATTTACATGCATCAAATTCTTTAGCTTCTGTTTTAAGAATTATTTCATTTATTTCTGAAAGATTAATTATTTTTGGTGTTTTTACTTTTGATTGAGGCCTATTAAATCCAAAACTACCGAAATATCTTTTGCCCTCGTGTTTGATTATAGATGGTTTTTTTTGATCTGCCCTTTTACCAGTTCCAGCCATACCTCTTCCTCCACGATTACCTGCTCCACGATTTTTTTTCATAGAACCATAACCATGTGTGGTTTTTGCTTTCATCCTAGTATTCTTTTTTCGCTTATTAGTTGGCATTTTAAATCATCCTTTGTATTAATTCATTTATTTTATCTTTTCTGTAACCCAATGCTCCACCAACTGAAAAGTGTTTTTTTGTTCCTTTTCTTTCAAATCCTTTTCTAGGAGGCATTAATTTGAAGAAAGGTTTTAATCCCTCTACTTTTATTTTTTTATCATCTGCAAATAATTCATCCGCAAATTTATTTAAATCTAATTTTGTTTTTTCTTGTAAATATTCTGCGGTTAATTGTTTATTTCCTGCAATTCTTCCTCTTTTTTCTAAAAGTTGTAAAACAGTTTCTTTATCAATTTCACCCCAAGTCACATTATCTTTGATTACTTTTAACATTCCTTCGATTTCTTGAGTATTTGAAACTAATACACAATTGTATTTTTTATGAAGATTTAATAGTTTGAAAGTAGTTTTTATTTTCCCACTTAATCCTTGTTCTCCAGATATCCTGATTATAGCTATTTTAGTCATTTTGTTTTAACCATTGATAATTGTTTTAGTGCAGCAATACATGCTTTTACTAAATTTAATTGTGTATTTGTTTTTCCATAAGTTTTTGAATATACATCTTTTATTCCTGCCAAAGTTAATATTTTTCTTAACTCTTTGTGAATACAAAGATTTGTTCCTTTTGGGGCAGGCAATAATTCTACTATTACGCTACTACATTTTCCAGAAACTTTGAATGGTATTGAATGAATTTCTCCACAAGCACAATCCCAAGATCCACAACCATACTTTACTTTTATCAGGTTTAGCTTTGCTTGTCTTATTGCTTTTTCTCTTGCTGGAACAGTTTCTTTTGCTTTTCCATAACCAATTCCTACATATCCTTTTCTATTTCCTACAACTGCCACAGTAGCGAATTTTGGTTTGTTTCCTTCTTTTGTTTTCTTTTGAGTTTGTTTCCAGATACTTCTTTTTCCACCACCAAATTTACCTTTGGATTGACCTATTGTAATTAACTCATACTCTAGATCTGGAAACAAAGAATCTACAATTTCTGATTCTAATATTTTGCCACCTTTTTCTAAGATTACATCTATGTCTTTGATTTCTCCTGATTTTACTTGTTTTCCAAATTCAGTTTTTGGAATCCAACTTGCTAAAGCTGCTTCAGTTTTTGTTTTCTGAATTTCAGCTTTCTTCTCTTTCGACATTCCTGTATTTTTTCTTGGTGCCAATTTTATTCTCCATTTATTTTAGTTTTTACTTTTTCAAACTGTTCAGCCATTAATTCAGGCTTTTGTTTGTTTTTTAAATATTTTGAAAATTGTTTATTATACTTTCCTTCATCTGTTGATAATATTTTTGCAAAATCTGCTATTCTTTTTCCAGAAATTGTTTCTTCTGAAGGGAATATTGATTCACTATGGCTTACTTTTATTCCAGAATCTACAATTCCTTTTATTGCAGCTGGAAATCTTGTTCCACGTGTTATTGAGTTTAATCCCAAATCAATTATTCCTTCTTTTATTTTTTCTTTTATTTTATTTCCGAACAAAAGTCCAGTTAAATATGAAGCAGGGATATTTCCTGTTGAATAAGCCCAACCATATTTTTTTAGATCTGTTGATTTTATAGTTGTGATTACTTTATCTCCATCTGCACTATAATCCACAGCTTGAATTATTAAATTATTTGTTGAAGATCTCATAACAAATCTTGTCTTTTCAGATTTAAGATGACTCAATCTCTTACTGTAATCCGTTTTTCCTTTTCGTTTCCTTCTGAAACTTACTGTATATGTTTTACTTTTTGACATCTTCAAATAACCTATTTTCTGTTAAGTATATTTTTATGTGGTTTTTACTTCTGAAAAATCCACCTTTTACTTTACTATACATATTTCTGTAAACTAGAGTAGATATTAATTTTTTATCTCTAAGTTCTTTTATGAATTCTCTTTGCTTTCTTACGTGATTCATCCAGTTTTGTTTTTTTGGAAGTCTAGATGTTTTTACTCCCTTTCTTGAACCAGAACCGGCCCTTCTTCCTTTTCTTTTTTGAACTAATGTTTTTCTAGCTCTTGATCGTGATATTCCTCTCTTTGGATCTGCAGAAATTGCATTATCAATTATTAATGCTCTTATATCTGTTCTAGTGATTGCTTCTTTTATATCAGATAATCTATCTGTTTTAAATTTGATTTTCTTGATGCCTTTTTTTAGTACATCTGCTGCAATCCTTTTTTGATTATTTAGTTTCATTGTTTATTTCCAGGAACACTGCTATGTTGATGTCCTTCTTTTTGAGTGGTTGTGTTTTTTTGTTTTGTTTCTTTTTTTGGTTTTTCTTCTTTTGGTTTTGATTTTAATATTTCTTCTTTGACTTCTTCTTGAGTTTCTTTAGTTTCTTTAGTTTCGTCTTCTTTCTTTTTTTCTTCTTCTGCTTTCTTAACAGATGACGCTTTTGACTTCTTTTTTTCTTCTGCTTTCTTTGTTTTTTGTTTTTTGTTTGATTCTAAATTTGATTTAACATCAGCTATAAATTTATCAATATTTTTTACATTAGAAACTTGTAATTTTTTTGTTTTACATTCTTCTAATATTTTTATTTTGTTTTTTTTACCGACGTTAGATGCAATTTCTACTATTTGAGTTTCTTTTATATTATTGAGATCATTTAAATTTGATACAATTACTAATTCTAATCCTGATGTGTGAAGACCTCTTACTTCTAATGGGGACCTATATCCTTGTGAAGGATTTTTTTGATGTCCTTTGAAACCCAATCTTCTTTTATTATGTAAACCTCTTGGTTTTCTCCAATTATTTTTATATTTTTTTCTATTAGAATCTGTTCTAAGAAAAGTTGGCTTTTTTGCCTTCAATTTTTTCCTAATTTCTAATAAAACTTTCATATTTTTTTACCTGCTTTTGATGTTATGAATATTCCGTCTTGAAATCTTCTTCTATCTCTGTTTGTTATTCTTGTTAATGATTCAATAGATGCCGCAACTTGTCCAGCTTTTTCTTTATCTACTGATTTCACAGTGATATCGTTGCCTTTAATTTGAATATCTACTCCTTCTTGCATTTTCTTTTTTCTAGGAACTGATTCTCCTAAAAAGTTTTTTACAACAACTTCTCCATTGTCTAATGAAACGGTCATTGGAAAATGCCCTGAACATATTTTTAATGTATATTCATATTCTTCTGTTGTCCCTTTCATCATATTTTTTAAATGGGCTTCAGTTGTTTTCATAATCATTTTTTCTTTTTTTGCTGCTTTTTTAACAGAAAATATTACTTCTTTATCTTTTACTTCAACTTTTATTCCTGGCGTAAATATTTTTCTAGACAGTTCTCCTTTTGGACCTTTTACTTTTATCAGATTTTTATCTATAGTAACTTCCACTCCCTCAAGGATACTAATGTTGTCTGTGATATCTACTTTTGCCATTTTAATAACAGTATGCGATTAACTTTCCTCCAAGTTTTTGTTCTATTGCTTTATCTTGTGTCATTAATCCTTTTGTTGTTGAAATAATCATTATTCCGAAGTCTTTTGCTGGAAGATATCTTCTTTCATATTTTTCATATCCTTCTAAACTTACAGGGAATCTTGGTTTTATTGCCCCACAATTGTTTATTGCCCCTTTTAGTTCAACAATTATTGTGTTTCCTTTTGGACTTTCTTTAAATTCTATTTTATTAACATAACCATGAGATTTCATAATTTCTAAAACTTCTTTTATCATTTTAGATGCATCTCTAACTATGCATGTGTTTTTTCCTACCCTTTCACAATTTAACATGTGAGATAAGGCATTTGCTAGTGTATCGTTCATTGACATTTTTTTATCCTCAGTTGTATTTTTTGAAACCTAATTTTTTTGCTGTTTCTCTGAAACATTGTCTGCATAATCCTATGCCATACTTTTGGATATGCCCACCGTTTCTTCCACATCTTTTACATTTTTTTAAAGCAATTCCACAAGACCTTTCTTTTGGTTTATTGTGTTTTATGAATTTAGCTAACTTTACTGGTTTAGCTTTTAGTTGCGTATATGCTTTTTTATGATCAGATGCGGTCATTTTTCTTCTTCCTCTCCTATTTTTGCATTATATTTTGTTCTCATGAATTCTTGTGCTTCTTCTGAAGTTATTCTGTGTTTGATTGGGATTTTTTTTATATTGAATTTTCTTTTTTTAATTCTAAATCCTGCTCTTTCTAGTGTTACTGCCACTTCTAACCCGACAATCCCAATTTCTACTATATATTCCATTTCTGGTATATCTATATATTCAGGAATTCCGAATGCAAAGTTTCCTTCTTTATCGAAAGATTTAGGTTTTATAGTATTGTCAACTGCAACAAGCAATCTTTTTAGTAATTCTGCTGCTGCTTTTCCTCTTATTGTAACTTTTGTTCCTATTGCTAGACCAGGTCTTACTTGCCAAGTTGGAATTCTTTTATTTGAGATTCTTTGAATAGGTTTTTTTCCAGTTATTTTATTTAGAAGCATTGTATATTTCTCTAATTTGTTTCCTGCTTCTCCTGCGCCCATATTAAGGGTTAACTTCTCTATCTTAATCTCTCTCATCTTGTTCATTTTTCTAAAGTTACTAAAGGTTTGTTTTTACCGACGATAAAAACATAATTTCTTAATGTTTCGAAATCTTCTTTTCCTTGAGTGAATATAATTTTTGCAGGTTGTAGTCCTTTCTTTTCTATTATTTCTTTTATTAGACCAATTCTCCCAACTTGTTTTCCAGCTAAAATATATCCCATTGAACCTTTTTCTAATTTAATATGTTCTTTTACTTTATTATCCGAGAAAACAACTGTATCTCCTGTATTGTATTTTTCTTTTGAGATCATATTTGATCCTTCTGAAAAATTTACTTGTATTTTCTTATTTTTTAATGAAGTTTTATTTTCTACTCTTTTTAGTATTAATTTTGCTTCATCATTTTTTATTTTTACTGGGATTAATTTTCCCTTAGTATTGATTATTATTCTATAATTGTCCTTTCCTATTGTTATAACATCTAAAATACCTACAGGCAATTTTTGTTTCTTTACTATTTTCCCATTAACAGAAACTTTTCCTTGGTTTACGATATATTTAGTTTCTTTTGTAGTTTTTACGTAACCCAATATTTCTTTTAAAATTAAGCCAGCTGGCATAGACGTTTCAAAAGTATGTGAACCTGGATTAGATCTAAGTACCCAAACATTTGTCTTTCTATTTATAGGCCATGATTTTGGCGCTGCTAATCTTTTTATGTGTTGTCCTTTTCCCATTTTATTTTCTCTCTAGACTTGCTTTTCTTTTTTTGTCTTCTAATTTTAATTCGGTAATCATTAAATTTGAGGGAGATATTGGATAAGCTGCTTTTGATCCATCTTTCTTTATATTTTCTGCCCCATTAACATGTATTTTTATATTTCTCATATCAACTTTTTCTACTAATCCAGTTTTACCTTTGAATTGTCCTCTCATGATTTTTACTTTATCTCCTTTTATTACTGAAAAATTTCTTTTTGTATATTTTTCTCGAAGTTCTTTAGTAAAATTTACTGAAATGAACTTCTTTTTTATATGCAAGGGGGCATTATGCCTATACTTTCTTTGCTTTCTAGGTTGTTTGCTCCTTATCCAAGATAGTGAAAATATTGATTTCATTTTATACTATAATTTTAGCCACTTTTCCAACGGCCGTCCATCTTTGTGCTGCTTCTTTTGCGATTGGTCCCTTGAAAATTGTTCCTTTTGGGTTTCCTTTATCATCTTTACAAATTACAACAGCATTGTCTTCGAATTTTATTCTTGTACCATCTGGCCTTTTGTACTCTTTTCTTTGTCTTACTAATATCGCAGGAAATAATTGTTTTCTCATCTCTTGATTTCCTTGAACTATGGACACTTTTAATAAATCTCCAACGCCAGCTGTAGGGAATCTTCCTTTTCTTGTTTTTGATCCTTTTACAGAAACTAAGAATGCTTTTTTAGCTCCCGAATTATCACAAACATCTATTCTAGATCCTCTTACAAGAGTTTTTGTAACATTTGCGTTTATTGCTTTCATTTTTTATTCCTGTTTTTCGATTATAACGAATTTCTTTGTTTTACTTATTGGTTTTGTTTCAACAATTTTAACCATATCTCCTTTTTGTGCATCTATGCACGGTGGATTGTGAACGCTAACCTTTGATCTTCTTTTTTCTGTTCTTTCATATTTTGGAATTTTTATTATTCTATCCCAGCCTACAACTGCAGAATTATGGGTGTCTTTAGAAATAAGAGTTCCAGCGAAAGCTCTACCTCTAAGTTTTATTGTCCCATGATATGGACAATTCTTATCAGTGCACTTTTCTTTTGGTGCTTTTACTTCAATTCCAATGTTTTTTTGTTTTTTCATTTTTTTATTCTGTCTTCTGGTTTTTTTTGTAACGATTTTCCATCGACGATTTCTTTGCCAATTTCCAATGTTACGTGCGATTTGAGCAACTTTTTTTTGTTACTCAATGTGATCGTGTTTTTTGTTTCTTCAACAACATCTCCGGTTAATCCGACAAGTGATTTGTTTTTTGAATCGACGACCTTTATTTTTTTTCCAATGATTTCTTTTTTCCAAGTTTTTACCATTTTATTCAATGGTGTCTCGGTTGAAACCAAGCTTCACAAGTTCTTCTTTTACTTTTGCTACGTTATGGTCGCCTTGGAGTTCAATTGTTGACTCTTTGACCGTCCCGCCACAAGCAAACTTGCTTTTAAGCTTTTTGGACACATCTTTTATGTCGATTTTTGCCTTGTCTATACCTTCGATGACTGTTATTATTTTTCCGTATCGTTTTTTTTCTTTTTTAACACGGATTGCCTGATCTTCTTTTGCTATTGTTTCGCAAACGCAAAGGTCCTCTGGAAGCCCACATGTGGAGCATATTTCAGTCATACTTTATTCTCACCCTCCTTTTGTTTCTGGATTGTTAATATTCTTGCTATGGTTCTTTTTATTTCTCCAATTTTTCCAGGATTTTCTGGAGCAGTACCCATAGCAACTTGAGCATTAAGGGAAACTAATTCACTTCTTAATTCAAACAATTTAGTTGTGATTGTTTTGTCATCCATTTCTCTTATTTCTTTTGATTTTATGATTGCCATTTTATTCTTTTTTTGCTTCTTTCTTTTTTGCTAGTTCAGCAGCTGTTGGAACTTTTTCTTCTTTAGTCACTTCTTTAACTATTTCTTTTCCTGATTCTTCTTTAACTTCTTCAGCTACTTTTTCTGCAACTTCTTTTTCCATTCCTTCTTTTTGAAGTTCTTCCTTTACTTCCTCTTTTACTTCTTCCTTGATCTCTTCTTTAGTTGCAGTTTTTTTAGGTTCTTCTTTAACTTCTTCTTTTTTCTTTGAAGCAACTTTCTTTTTGGAAGGTTCTTTCTTAGAAACTTTTTCTTCTTTCTCAGAAGGTTTTTCTTTTGGTGCTTTTTCTTTGATTTCTTCTTTTACTTTTTCTTCTTTTTCACCTTCAAGAACTTCTTCTTGTTTTGCAATTATTGTGCTTTTGATTTTGATTGTATCTGGAAGTACCACATCCGGTGTTAAAATACTTACTTTAACTCCAACTGAACCTGATTTAAGATGTGCAACTGCGAATCCTTTACTAATAAAATTTTCAGCAATATCTCCTGATTTTTTTAAGTGTCCTGCTGAGAATCTCCATGTTTTTGATCTTTGACTTGGAACTCCTCTTCCTGAAATAACAATTTCTCCGCCTATTGCTCCAGCTTGAATTATTGTATCTAACATTTTGTATCCCAAAAATTTAAATCTTTGAGGGCCAAATCTTTCAAAAGTATGAACTATGTGTTTTGCAACAGAATGTGGATTCAAATTTGGATTATCAATTTCACTTACTTCAACTTGTGGATTTTCATATCCGAATTTTATTTTTAGAACTTCTGTAAGTTCTTTTATGTTTGCACCCTTTCTTCCCACTATGAATCCAGGTTTTGATGTATAGATTGTAACTTTTTCACCTAATGGAGTTTTTTGAATAGTTGTGTGGCTATATCCAGGCCTATCTAAGACTTCTGCTATGTATTCCATAATTTCAAATTCTTTAAGTTTTTTTTGTATAATATCTCTCTCAATCATTCTTCTTTCTCCATTACTTTAATTGATAAATGGGTGTTTTTCATTTTTCTTCTTCTCATTCTACCTTGATGCCATTGTTGTGGCCCTTGATCTGCTTTCATTTCAGTAATAATTAAATTTTTTGAATCTAATCCTTTATCTTCTGCATTTGCTTCTGCAGTATTTATTAATATAAGGAAATTTTGTATTGCTTTTTCTGGATATCTTCCTGATGCAATATTTCCTGGTTTATGTCCAGTATCTCTATTATATCTTTTAAAAGGGACTGCCCGTTTATGTTCTAAAACTTCATTTAACAACATTTTTGCTTTTGATGTTTCTTTTCTTCTTATGAAATTAGAAATTTCAACTGATTGTTTTGTTGAGATTGGAAGATTAATAGACTTTGCAGTAGCAAAATGTTCTTTTTTATCTGCTGTAGTTTCCACTTTTTTAGTTTCTACTTTTTCAACAGGTTTTTTCTCTTCCACAGTTGTTTTTTTAGTTTCAGCCATTTTTATTTAACAGATGCATATGCACTAGATCTTGTAGCTCCAATACCTGGTGCGCTGTGTTTTAATCTTACTCTAGTTTCAGCGAATTCTCCAAGTCTGTGACCTATCATTTCTGGCATAATTTCAATTGCATCAAATTTATTTCCTCTATGAATTTGAATTTTTAATCCTACCATAATCGGGAGTATAACCATATTTCTGCAATGTGTTTTTATTGCTTTTTTGTATGTTCCATTACTTGCGGCTTCTACTTTTTTCATTAATAATTTCTGTGCATCAGTAAATCCTCTAGTGATTGTTCTTCTTTCTCTAGTAGGAAGTAATTTTGCTACTTCTTGAATTGGCATTGCCTTAAGTTCTTCTAATGTTTTTCCCCGATATGTGAATTCTTTTTTAGCCATTTTTATTTCTTACCTGTCCTCTTAGATGCGATAGAACCAACTTTTCTTCCAGGTGGTGCTGTTCTGGATACAGTTCTTGGTTTTCCCATATGTCTTCCTCTACCGGAACCAAATGGATGATCTACTGCATTCATCGCTACACCAGATGTTTTTGGGAATAGTTTGTTCTTTCCTTTCATAATCTTTACTTTTTTACCTGCTTTAAGTATTGGTTTATCTTTTCTTCCGCCACCAGCAACTATACCAACCGTTGCACGGCAGTTTGAATCTAATATTTTTGTTTTCTTTGATTTAAATTGAATAGTAACTTTTTTATCTGTTTTTGCAATTACTCTTGCGAAACTTCCTGCAGTTTTAACAAATTTTCCGCCGTCTCCAGCTTGTCCTTCCACATTATGAATTTGTGTTCCTATTTGTGTTGCACCCAATGGAACTGTGTTTCCTAGTTTTACTTCTGCTTTTTTTCCAGAATATACAATGTTTTTTGTATTTAATCCAAAAGGTGCAATAGTTAATATTCTTTCTCCACCTTCAAATTCTACTTCTATTAGAGGAGCTGAATGTCCTGGGCAATTAATCATATCTAATACTTTTCCAGCAATAACACCTTCTTTTTCAAGATTATCATATGTTCTATTTGAAACAGCACCAATAAATTTGTGGCCAGGAGACCTATATGTTTGTGTTCCTCTTCCCCGTCTTTGTGATATTATTCTTTTACCCATTTTACATTAATCCTAATTTTGTAGCAACATCAATTGCTGGGGTTTCTTGAGATAACAAAATGTACGCTTTTTTTCTGTTATCTGGTGTGTTTAGTGTGGAAACTTTTAAAACTTTAACACTGAATAATTCTTCTACTGCTTTTTTAATGTCATTTTTTGTAGCTTTTCTATCTACAATTAACACTAACTTGTTCTCTACTTCCATCATCCTAACAGCCTTTTCAGTTGCTAGTGGATATTTTATCGTTTTGTATGCTTCCATTTTTTGAATAAAATAAATTTTCTTTTTCTAATCTTTGTATTGAATTTGAAGACCAAATTACTAATCTCCCTGGTTCAGCACCTGGTGCTAAAAGTTCTGTATTCAATGAAGAAACTTCAGTAATTTCGAACCCAGGCATATTTCTTCCAGATTTGTAAACTTTTGAATCATTACTTGAAACAACTATTAAAGGTCCTTTTACTTTTCTATATTTTCTTCCCCTCATTGTTCCTTTTCCTGCCCTTACTTTTTTGTTATCTGCTCTTTCTAGTTCAGGAGTTAAGTTTAATTTTTCTAATAATGCCTTGATTTCTTTTGTTTTATTTACATCTTCTAATTTTTCAACTATTAAAGGTAAATTTTCTGTTGTTTTTATTCCCTTATTTTCTAAATAATCTTTATCGATTGTAGCTGCTATTGCAGAACGTATTGCTTTTTGTCTTTCTTTTTTATTTAATGATTTTGCGAATATTTTTTCTCCCTTAGGAGGATGAGCCCTTCTTCCACCCATTGTACCAGAAACAACAGCTCCAGTATAAATGAATTGTGTTCCTCTTCTTAACATAACTTTTCTAGGAATTCTAGACGCGCTTCTACCATATCCACCACGATAGGCTTTTCTTCTTCTTGAAAGTTTTGCAGAATATTCAATCCCTGCTCGAGGGTCTGTACCATATTGTTGCCTTTTTCTAGATTGAATAACTAATACGGCCTGTTTTATTAAATCGGGCCTTATTTCTTCTGAGAACTGTTTAGGTAATTCTATTTCCTTTCCTTTTGTCCCAGTTATAGTATATGTAGTAGCTTTCATTGTTTAGACTCTGTACTTATTGATTTTACATCAACAGGTTTTTCTGATTTTTTATCTCGAATTGTGTTTGAAAATATTATTAATCTTTTTGATGGTCCAGCGACTGAACCTTTAATTAACATGTATTTATTTTTTACAAGACCGTATTGTTTAATTCCGCCCTTTTGATTTACTTCTTCTGGATTTTCTCCAATCTTTAATATTAATTTATTATATTCTGTCCTTTTATGATAACCGTGTTGTCCGTGTTGTGGAACTCTCCAAGAAGTTTTTCTCGGTGTAAATGGTCCAAGGTTACCTGCAGATCTTCTTTTCTTTTCGGATTTATGAGATTTTAATGCTATTCCGAATCTTTTTACAGGTCCAGTAAATCCATGACCTTTTGTTATGGCGTGAACGTCTGTATATTCTCCTGCTGCAAATGTATCTTCTATATTAATTTCTTTTTCTAATAATGATTTTGCATATTCTAAATCTCCACCCAATGGAATTTCAAATACTTCTGGTTTTTTCTTTCCAATTCCAGTTAAGTTTGGTTGAGTGTAAACAACTAGTTTTAAGAAATCATAATCTTTTGGAATTTCTTCTTTTGTTTTTTTAGGTAATGATATTTTTTTTGATAATTCTTTATTAAGATTTTTTGAGAAAATTTGTGTTATTGGTTGAGAACCGTAAGCTGTTTTTTTATAGAATCTTAAAGAAAGAGGTTTTAGGGGTGGGCACTCAATAATCGTCACGGGAGTTGTTGTGATAATTTCTACACCTTTTTTCCCTTGTTTAGAATCTTGAATGTGAGTCATTCCAACTTTATATCCTGCAAAAGCTAGAGGCTTATTATTATCGTTTGATATCCATGATTTAATATTAGCATAAATTCTTTGAGCTCTCACTCTAGGCCAAAACTGCAAACTTCCTGATCTTGGTTGATGTCTCTTCGCCATGTTTCTTTTTGGGAACTTGTTTCGTTTATAAATCTTTCTAGAATCAGCGGTCTGATAAACGCATACAGTAGGGTATTCTTTTGTTGTTTTATATGGTTTATAAGTGTTTTTGTTGATAGAAAATGAAGGAAGACCTAGTGTCTTTTCATCATTCATAAGGTGAAACCACACCAATAGTAGAAAAGTTTCCGCGGGCCTTCCAAAAATAAAAATAATCTAAACTTTAAAAATTATTCGTGTTTTCCGGCCAACCAATTAAAGAATTCTATTCCAATTAAAATAAAAACTAACCAAATAAATGTGTTTAGTAATAATCTTAAGAATAATAGTGCACTCAGTAATAAAAGTAAAAATATCCAACTTTTTTTGAACATATTTGGCCATGTAAACTTGTTTTTCTTAGATAATTCAGATAAGATCCAATCAAAGTAATTTTTTATGGCAAATTTAGACATATAGAGTAAATAAAAATAAGATAATATAAACTTTACTATGAAAATTACTGATAAATATATACTCAATCATACATATCGAAAGCTTTATATACCTAATACTACTACAAAGTGGTACAATGAAACAAACAAAATTTACAAAAATCATAACATTATTCGCAATTTTCTTAATCTTATTAAATACTGTTTCTGCGTTAAAAATTTCAACTAGTGAAATAAATGATGTAGACCAAGGGGATAATGTTTATTTCGACGTAGAAATTGGATTATCTAGGATAGACATAATTCAATTGGTAAATGATGATATTTTTATTAGACATGCAAAATTAACAATAACTGGTCCAAACGGATTTTATGAAACTTGTTTTGTAAAAGATGGACAATTAGTTGACTGTGATTTAGATCTTTCTGTTAAAGAGGTTATTTCTCAAAATAAAGATCAAATTACTTATCAATTTGTTTGGAACACTCTAAGTGGGATTGAAAAAGGAACATATAATGTTAATGGGGAATTATACTTAACAAAAACTCTTGATGCTCAATATTCTTATTGCGATATATTAGTTGGCAGGTATCAAGCATTATCTAGTTTTGATCATGTTTTACTGTATGATTCAACTTTAGATTTAAATAATGATAATATAGTTAATTTATCGGATTTGGTTATTTTCCAATCAAACCCTATGTACAGACAAGATGGGGAATTATTTGGAAGATTTCAAGGATTTTTTATGTTGAATAAAGAATATAGGGAGTATAATTCAATGCTGGATTTGAACGAAGATGGCATCATTAACTTATCCGATTTAGTATTATTATCTCAAGAATTGGGAAATGATAAATTAGATTTAAATGGAGATGGGATAGAAAATTTATCAGATATTGTTATACTTGCACAATATTTTGAAACAGAAAATTTAGAGTTAGATTGGAATAATGATGGAATTGTTAATCTTTCAGATATCATATTAATAACACAATATATGGAAAATGGCAATTTAGAACTTGATATGAATGGAGATGACATTTTCAACTTAAGTGACATCGTTATAATTTCAGAAATATATTCTAATTCAAAAATTTCAACTGAGTATGAAAGATCTTTAGACTTGGATGGAAATGGAATTGTTAATCTTTCAGATATTATTATACTTGCACAAAACATTGAAGGCTCATTTGAATTAGAAGATCTAAATGAAGATGGAATACTTGATTTAACAGAAACCATCATTGCTGCCAATGGAATAAATAATGAGGAATGGTGTGCAATGCAATTAGAAAAGATAGATGGTCTTGTTACAATATTTAATTCAGAAGAACAATCATTTGAGATAACTTCAAGATCTTCAAATGGAGGATCTAGAAATCATGATGATGACAACTCTGCTGGAGATGACTACCAAGATTATGAATCTGGAGATGAATATGAAGGAACATATACTCCATTTACAGAAACAAACTATTTGATGGATAATTTGTGGTCTTTAGTATTTTATCTGATTGCCATTATTGTTTCATTTAGTGGAATAGTGATAGTTTCAAAAAAACTTTAATTTTTTTTATTTTTCACAAATTACTTGCATTGGAAACGATTCAGTAAAATCGCAAATTAAAGATTCGCATTTTAAGCAAGGATCGCCCTGATAACAAATTGGTTCATCTTCAAAGTTATAACAATTAAAACTTTCTGGACAATTATTCATATAATCACATTTTATTGTTTCTGGACATTCTTCAAAATTACAATTATTATTTGAATCTCTTGAAACAAATGTTCCATCTTGACACATCTTTGCTTCTTCGGTACAAGCTAAAGGTTCACCCATACAAGAAGAAATCAATACTGTTGCTAAAATTAATAATAATATTTTCATTTTTCTATTTTTTTATAGCCAATCCACATTATTATGATTAGCTCAACTAATATTACTAAGGCTCTCCATATCTTGCTTAAATCTGAGAATGCACGTATTGTTCCATAAAATAAAACAATTAAACCTGCAAACATTAAACCTGCACCCATATAATCTGTTTTAAAATACAACCCTAGAATTACTAATATTAGGCCAATTGGGGCTATGATAAAAAATAAGTTTCTATTGTATTTTTCTTTTGCATCTTGATATTCGTTATTACAAAAATCACATTCTTTGAATTCATTACATCCTTGATCATTTGTTTCTAGAATTGGATTTCCATTTTCTTCTAAACAACTTTGATAATCTGGACCATAGTCAAAATTACATTCTTCAATTGGTTTTACATTTGTTGGGAAAAAACGTTGTCCACTACAAAAATCATCGTAATCTGGAGAAGAATAAATTGCATCAACAAATAACCCTACAAATAGTGGGAGAAGTATTGCTATCCCCAAAATCATGGCTAATTTTTTTGGATCCATAATTTAATGTTTATTTTTTTATTTATATAATTTGGGGTGTGGCCCAAATTGGGCCAAGAAAATATTAAACGGAGGTAATCCTTTATTGTGTGTGACCCTTTTTAAATAAAATGAAGATAAAATATGGAAGTGAGTTCTATATATTTAGCAAGATAGAATAATTATCTGGAGCGAATTCTGCTACAAATCTCTCTGCATTTGCTTTTGCTTGTTTCAATAATTCAGAATTATTATCCGTTATTGTTTCAGTAACAAGATACTGCATTCCACCAAAAAGTTTTATATCTTCTATAAACTCTTTTCTTGAAATTGTATGCATCCCGGATTCTGCTTTTAGAAAATTTAATTTATATTCTATTGTCATAATCTTGGTATAGATAATTTATTTATAATTCTTATGTTACTTCTTTCTGAAAGATTTAGAAATTGAATCATTCCAAAATTCAGGCAACCCTGCTTTCATTAAACCTTCAAATTCATCGGATATTACATAAAAATGTTCTTTTTTGTTTTTTATTTCAGAAAAAGAATTTCCAACTTTAATAAACATGTCTTGCAAAGCTTTTCTTTCGAATCTCGTTTGAAGTAAAGATGGTTCTTTGAATAATAAAATATCACAAAGTCTTAAAACATTTAGATCTAGCATTGCAGAGTTTTGGGTTATGAATATCAATGAAAGATTTTTATGTCTTGCTATTGCCAATAGCTCTGCTAAATCTTTATTTGATTGTTTCATGGATGATCTTGAAGAAAACGAAATCCCCGCCTCATCAATTAATACTAAAGAATTATTTGGTATTTCTGATATGCTTTCTACATTTTGTACCCAATAAGGTATTTTTGAATTATTGAATCCAATTACAAAAATATTTTTATCCAATATTGCTGCAGTTTCAACTAATTTCATTCCTAACGCAGTTTTTCCTGCGCCCCTTCTTCCGACTATTAGCATAATTAAAGAGTGATCCCTAAATTGTGTCATGAATCCTTCAAAATCCCCATTAACAATTTGATTTACTTCAAAATTTGATAAAGCAGAATTAAACCTATCTTTTTGTGTTATTTTATGTTTCTCTTCTTTTTGTTTTTTATATTTTTTAATTGGATTGAACATTAAGGTATTTGTAAAAAAGAAATATAAAAGTATTTTGTAAGTCTATAAGTCTATTTTCTTAGCATACTCGCCGATTACTGGTATGTATTTTTTCTCACCAGATAATGCATACGTCCAGTTGTATACCCATGCAACAAATACTAAAACTCTTAACCCTAAAGCAATTACCCACCCTAGGATTGGAATCCATCCAAGAATAGTTAATATTATCGAAGACAATACTGCGAAGAGGAATATCACAAGACTTTGCTTTGCATAGTGCATTACATACTTATCTTTCTTCCATAACAATAATGCAGTAATAAATCCAAATATACTAAAAAAAGTTGTTATAAATGCATTAGTCCTTGATTTCTTTCTAATCATTATTAGAATTCCATTTTTATTTTATTTAAATGTTTTGAAAAAAGAAAAAAATTAAGAGGCTAATTCGGCCTCAATTATTTGTTCAAAAACACTAAATGGTTGCGCACCACTCACTAAAATTCCATTAACAAATGTTGCTGGAGTTCCACGTACACCTGCTGCAGAACCATCTTTTATGTCATTTTGAATTTCATCATAGTATTTTCCAGAATCTAAACATACATCAAACTCATTTTGGTTTAAACCTAAATTTGCTGCGTATTGTTTAAATGAGGTTATTCCTCCAGTTACACCAGATTCAAATAACATATTGTGCATTTCATAATATTTCTCTTGATCTCCAGCACACTCTGCTGATTCAGCTGCCTTTTGAGCGTTTGTATGTAAACTTAGTGGAAAGTCCCTATAGACGAATTTTACTTTTCCAGTTTCAACATATTTTTCTTTTATTTGTTGTAATGCATCAGTATAAAATCTTCCACAAAATGGGCATTCATAATCACTGAATTCAATTATTGTTACCGGGGCATTTGCGTCTCCTAAAAAATCATCATCATCTGCAGAAACCTGTATCCGCGTAGGTTGTCCTGTTGCTTGTCCTGTTGGAGGACTATTTTGTAAATCAGTTTTTGAATTAGAAATGAAACTAATTATCAATACAATAGCCAAAACTCCTATAATTATTTTTAATCCTTTGTTTTCCATATTTCATCAACTCCTATTTATTTTTTTTAAAATTTTATTTAAAAAGATTAAGGAGGATAAATCATTTATCTATAATTTTTTCTTTCTTAATGCTAAAGAATTTAATATTACACTTACTGAAGACATTGCCATTGCTCCTCCGGCAATCATTGGGTTTAACAACCATCCGGTAAATGAATAAAACACACCGGCTGCAACTGGAATTCCAAGTGTATTATAAAATAGTGCCCAAAACATGTTTTGTTTTATTTTTGACATTGTTAATTTACTTAATCTTATTGCCTTTCCAACATCTAGCAAATTATTTCTCATTAATACAATGTTTCCTGTTTCCATTGCTACATCGGTTCCAGAACCCATTGCAATACCAATATCTGCTTGTGCTAAGGCTGGAGCATCATTTATTCCATCTCCCACCATTGCAACTTTTCCGTATTTTTGTAATTTTTTTACATAATTTGATTTATCTTCAGGGAGAACTTCAGCAAAAACATTTTTTATGCCTGCTTTTTTTGCAATTGCATTTGCAGTTCTTTTGTTATCTCCAGTAATCATGTAAACTTTTATACCCAATTTTTCCAAATATTTTATTGCAGTTGGAGATGTTTTCTTTATTGTATCTGCTACTGCGACCATGCCAATTAGTTTTTTTCCTTCAGCCAAAAACATTACAGTTTTTCCTTGTTCTTCTAAAGTCTCAAATTCATTCGAAATAATTTTTATTTTCAAATCTTTCATTAATTTTTGATTTCCAAAATTGTATGTTTTTTTACCAATGTTTGCTTTAATTCCATGCCCAGGAATTGCATTGAAATTTGAAACTTTTTTTAGAATAATTTTGCTTTGCTTTGCTTTTTCAACTATCGCATCTGCCAATGGGTGTTCTGAATTTTTTTCTATGCTTCCTGCAATCATCAATAGTTCTTTTTCTGTTTTGTCTTTTGAAATTATATCCGTCACTTCTGGAATTCCAGTTGTTATTGTTCCCGTTTTATCAAAAATTACATATTTTATTTTATGTGCAGTTTCTAAAGCATCTCCGCCTTTTATCAAAATACCTTCCTTTGCTCCCTTACCCGTTCCAACCATTATTGCAGTTGGTGTTGCTAATCCTAAGGCACACGGACAGGCTATTACTAAAACCGCTATGGCCGCAGTTAATGCAAACGTTAGGTCCGCATTAAACATTAATTTCCATGAAATGAATGTTATTATTGCAACTAATATTACTATTGGCACAAAATAAGAAGAAACCATATCTGCAAACCTTTGAATTGGTGCTTTTTTTCCTTGTGCTTCTTCTATTAATTTTATTATATGGGCAAGAGTTGTATTTTTTCCTATTTTTGTTGCTTTAAATTTGAATGAACCTTGTTTATTTATCGTCCCACCAATTACTCCATCTCCTTTCTTTTTTTCTATTGGCATACTCTCTCCAGTCACCATAGATTCATTTATACTTGAAAATCCTTCTGTGATTATTCCATCTACTGGAATTTTTGCACCTGGTTTTATTAAGATTATATCTCCCAATTCTATCTCTTTTAATGGAATTACTATTTCTTTTCCTTTTCTAATTACTATTGCTTTCTTTGGGGCCAGTTCCATTAATTTTTTTATTGCTCCAGAGGTTTTTGATTTTGCTAATGCTTCTAAATATTTTCCCAATAAAACCAATGTGATTAAGACTGCAGATGCTTCAAAGTATTGTGCGTGACTTGAAGTAAATAATACTGCATATACACTAAAAAAGTATGCGGCACTTGTACCAATTGCAATTAGACTATCCATATTTGCACTTTTGTTTTTTAATGCTGCCCAAGATCCTTTGTAGAATTGGGCCCCAGCAATAAATTGTACTGGAGTCGCTAAGATCCACAATATATATTCTTCAAAAGGCATGGATATTCCTAACCACATAAATACCATTCCAATTACAAAGGTTGGGATTGCAAATAATGAACTAAAGAAGAATAAGTTTCTTAGTTTTTTAATTTCTTTTTTTTGAGATTGAAGATCAATCCCATCTTTAAGTTGGGATGCACCATACCCTCTTTTTTTAATTATGCCTATTAAATTTTCTTCTTTTATTTTTTTTGGATCGTATTCTATTGTTGCTTTTTCAGTTGTTAAATTAACATTTGCGTTGATAACTCCTTTCTCTTTTTTTAATCCTTTTTCTATTACAGTAACGCAACTAGCACAATGCATTCCCTTAATTTGTAATTCTGTTTTTTTCATTGTTATTTATGTCCTTCTGTTATTTATATCTTTATTCAAAATCTGAAAGCCCCATTTGCTAATTCAGATTCACTTATTAAAATATGGTCTCCTTCAATTTTATTTTCTAAAAATGATGGCCAACATCCTCCTCCACGGTTTTCTGTACCAATAGAATCTATACTAAATACTCTTCCACAATTATTGCATACCATGTCTGTACCCTCTTGTCTATACCCCTTATATCCACCACAAACATCACAAGCATCGAAGGCCGATCTTATTTCCCCATTAGATCCTTTAACTAAAAAATATTTTACTTCTTTCCCATTTACATCAAATGAATAGTGTTTTGCAGTTTCTGAAATTTCAGAAATCGGTATTTTTATGAAAGCATCATTTGAAATTATATTTCCTGTTGGGTTTCCCTTTTGAGTAGGATTACTAGTAGTGCACCCACTCACCAAAATAATTGTTAATAAAATTATTCCATATATTATTTTATTGTTCATCTTATCCTCCACACCCGCATCCCCCGCCAGATGCCCCGCATGAGCCACCTTGAGGAACTTGAATATCATTTATTTTATTTGAATCTAAATTTGTTAAATCATCTACCACTACAAAAGTCCCTGGGATCATTCCCATCCAACAACTCCAAGAGATTACCCCCGTAGTCGTAGGCGTAAATTCTATTGTTTGTTCTCCAGGGGTTACTTTAAAATTTAAATTGTATTTTGGAACTTGGATTGCATTGTTACATCCATTTATTTCTTTTCCATCTATTATCCATTTTACTGGAATTCCTTTTTGTAAAACAAATTTATCTGGAGACCAACCATATCTATTCACTTCCATTCTAATCTCTTGATAATTCCCATTTAGGGTTGCTAATTCATTTGAAGGCAAATTTTCATAATTTGTTGATTTTACTGTTGCGCCAACAATTAATGAATCATAGTCATACCCTGAACCCGTTAGAGATAGCCCCCGATTAATCATGACTATTCCAAGAATCATGACCACTACTGCAGAGACTTTTAGGATTTTTTTTGTTGATGATGCACTAATTATCGATGTCATTATCCCAAAACCCAGTAAAACTGGTAGGGTTCCTAATCCAAATGCAGTCAAACTTAATGCTCCTTGCAACATACTTCCTGTGCCTGCCGCATAAATGTACATAGCTTGCAACGGACCGCATGCGATCATTAGACTATTCAATAATCCAATTTTTAATGGACTTCTTGATTTTTGAGTTTCTTTCGAAGCAAATTTATTTAAGAAACTTGGAGATTTAATTCTTATTTTTCTTAACCAAGGAAATATATTTAACATGTTCAATCCAAAAATTACTAGGAAAAGTCCTGCTAATATTGCAGCATATCCTCTTAAATTTGGGGTGAACGCAATAAACGATCCAAACAGTCCAAATATTCCCCCAATTATTGCATACCCTGTTGTTTTTCCTAAACCATATTCTAGGTGTGCACGAGTTTTCGATTTTGCTTTTGTAGCATAAGAGATTACAAATCCCCCACACATGCCAATACAATGAAATCCAGTTAATAACCCAAGTACAAATAACAAAGCTAAAGAGGTTTCCTGAGATAAATCTGGGAAAAAATCAAATCCCCCTGTATTTTCTAAAATTAGGTATGCACCAATCAATAAGAATGCTATTGATATTGCAATTGTAAGATATAACCTACTTTTTTTTGGTTTTATTTCACTTGGAGAGTATCCAGATTCATCAATTATATTAAATATTTTTTCTTTAGATATTTTTTCTTCATCGAATCTAATGTTTAATTTACTTGACTCATAATTTGCTTTTACTTCTTGAATCCCTTCTTTTTTTTCTAATGCTCTTTCTAATATTTTTTCACAGCTCCCGCAAGTCATCCCAGAAATATATATTATTTTTTCAGTCATATTTTATATCCCTCTGCCATTATTTTCTTTTTTATTTTATCCACCATATCATTAGATCCATCAAATTCAATAGAAACCCTTTCTTTTTCATGGTCTGGGGTTGCAGTTTTTACTCCAGAGATTTCTTCTAATTCTTCTTTCAAAAGTATTTCGCAACTTTTGCAATGCATGCCTTTTACTTTTATTTTTTCTAAAACCATTATCTATTTGTAGGTGAAACACCTTAAAAGGAATTGTATGAAACTAGTTTCATTTTATAAATAAATTGTTAATTATGTTTAAGAATTACTACGTTTGTCATTCCTCTTCGTTTTCTTTCTATCTTTCCTTTTCCTTCCAATCTATCTAAAATTCTTGTAATCTTAACTTTGTTCATGTTTGTTTTCTCTGTTAATTCAGATTGAAATATTGTTCCTTCTGCATTTAATATTTCATTTAATAATATTTTTTCATCTTCTGAAAATTTACTTAAATCTAGTTCCTTGGATTTTTCTTTACTTTTCTCTTTTGCAAAGAAAATTAAATATAATCCAGTTAAAATAATTACAATCATTATTCCTAAACTTATATTTGTTTGAAATCTTATTGAAGTCCACATTGCACATTCAGACCCATGAGAGCAAGTAGTATTAACAATTTCAGTTAGAGCTTTGTTAAAAGCACTAATTATGAATCCGATTAATACAGCGATTCCAATTATTATATATCCAGTAGTTTTGTTTTTCATGGTTTTAATGCAAAATGGAGGGTATAAAAGATTTATGATTTGTTGATTTCAAAAATTTGTTTGTTTGTTTCAATAATTTTCAACTGGTTTCAATAAAATAGTTATCTGGTTTCACCCATTATACTGGATACATTTGGAGGAAAATAAAAATGACAAATAAAAAATTAGGAATTTTTGCCATCGTGCTTGTGTCTCTAGTTGCTTTTGGAGGACTTGTATCTGCATATGGCAGGGGGATAGATAATCCAGAAAGAGGATTGTACCATGAACAAATGGAAGAAATAATTGAAGAAGGAAACTATGAAGATTTAGTTAACTTTAGAAACGAAATAGGTTATGATGTTGCTCGAAGAGTTGTAGATGAAGAAAGCTTTCAACAACTAAAAGAAAGACATACATATATGGAAGAAAATGGAATTGAACCTGGTCAAGGTCAGAGATTAAAAGATGGATCTGGAAATAAGATGGGCCAACGAATGGGACAAGAAAATTATAACCAAATGGGGGAATGCCCTTACCAATAATTTTTTTTTCTTTTTTTTCATAACATTTAAAAGCAAATGGAATTCAATATTGATAATATGCCAATGGGACAAGTAATTAGGCCAATGGGACTTCACATACAGTATATGTGGGTATTTCAATTAATTATATTACTATTATTTTTCTTGATAATCTGGTGGGTGTTGAGGGGAAACAATAATTATGGATATAAATCTGATGATTCTGCAATTGATATTTTAAATAAGAGATTGGCTAGTGGCGAAATTACAAAAAAAGAATATGAAGAAATAAAAAGAGACATAAACACAAAAGATGGAGATTAATAATAAAAAATTAATTATTGGATTCGGGTTGGTTTTTTTATTAGGGGTTGCTTTCTCTATCGTAAATGGAGAGTATACCGACTCTACAAATGAACAATTGCCTTTGATTGTTTATGCAATTTCTTTTTTATCTGTAATTGTTGGGGCGTTCTTAGTCATAATGTTTCAAGCAAAAATAAATAAAATTCAACTAGAAAGAGTTTTGAAGATATTACATAGGGAAGAGAGGGTCATTGTAAAAATTCTTTTAGACAATAATAACTCAATTGAACAAAATAAATTAGTAGTGCTGTCTGGATTTAATAAGGTTCAAACGTTTAGAATTACTAGAAAACTTGAAGAAAGGGGAGTTATTGAAAAAAAACATTTAGGAAATACAAATCTCATTATTTTAAAAATTTAGTTTTTAGATAGCTCTATAAAATCGTGATATAATGCAAGAAAATCTATCTTCTTCCCCTTAGGTTCATATTTTTCATGAATTTCAATCATATATTGTATATTATTTTCATTTGGTAGAATCAAATTTGTCTCTTTAAAAATTTCAAATACTCTGTCTGGATCTTGTTGTTCTATTGCTTTATGATATTGTTCTTGAATTTCATCATTTAAACTCATTTAATTGTAATTAGAAAATAATATAAAATCCTTTTGTTATGCCCTTGTAGCACTAAATAGTAGATCTCCTAAAGATTTTTTTTCTGTTTTTGGAGGGCCAAGTTTTCTTACTCCTGAAAGAGTTATTTTTTCTGTATTCGTGTCATAAGAAACAAAGACATGGCTGTGCCTTCCTTCTGAAAGATTTTCTGGTTTGATTGAATTGGGCACGTATCTTTTTTCTGAAGCATTTACAAAGAGCTGTTCTTGCATATCCCTTATGGTGCATCCCTCCTTTTCGAAAATTAGGTCTACATTCTGAAATCCGACAAGCACAGAGTTATATTCATCCCAGAGGAAAGGACTTAGAAAATATCTTTTACCTGGTTGTTGAATTTCTTGATGATGATTATCTTTGAAATCTTTTATAGTTATTGCCGCGTAAATATCTGGCGTAAATATATAATCAATAATCCGCATATTTTCTCTAAAACTTATCATTTTCTTAGAATTTAGGAATTTACCACCATATAAAGGTTACTTTTAATTTACACTTCAAAATTAGTTTCTTTTTCAGATTCTTTTTCATCAATTGTTAAAAATCTGGTTATCTTTCCTTTTCTTTTTGCGTGTATTCTTGCTTTTGCAAAATCATTTTTATATTCTTCCGGAACAATTATCTCATCTATCCCAATTGTATGTTCTATGAATGTTTTTTTGAAAGGCTCTTTAATATCAAAAGCATAATCTTCCAGTATTGATTTATCAGTTGTTATTAGAACACAATAATCTGCTTTTGGTTTTTTATCTCCTTTTCCAGGTTTTCCAGATTTGGGTGCCTTCTCTTTTATTTTTAATTTACCATATTCTGTTTCAAAAGATAGACTTAATGGATTTAATGGGAATTTTTCATGAAGTTCTAGAATTTGATGTTTTGTTAATTCTTTGTTTACTATGTGTTTTTTTACTCCCATTGCATTTTTTATTTCTTCAAATTCAATTGGGGATTCTGCAGATAGATCTTTTGCTGCAAAGATTATTCCATTAACTTGTACTTTGGTTGTATCATCTTTTATTGTGTTTGCTAAGAATACGACCATCCCATTAGCATATTCTGGAGATGTTTTTATCTTAACTGCTTTCGCAGTGATAGTTATATCTATTAGTGCTTTATGTTTAAAAATTCCTTTTCCAAATTTAACAAATTGATTATGTACTTGTTCATCTATTTTATTTTCAAATATTTTTTTTATGAAATTCATGATTTTGATTTTATGTTGGTCATTTTTATATCTTCTGGTTTAGTAAATGATATAAATTGGGGTTTATTAGTGGATTTATAGTCCTGTAGTGTAGTGGTCCAGCATAAGAGGTTCTGGGCCTTTTGACCCAGGTTCGAATCCTGGCAGGACTATTTATTTTCCAAAATGTTTAAAGAAATTTTTCCTATATCTATTTGGAGATTCAAATTTATTTGCTAATTCTAAATATTCTTTTTCAATTTGTTTTAGTGTGGGTGATTTATGTCCTTTTAATTGATTAAAAATTGTTGGATTAATTATTGCGGCCCTTCCAATCATTACTCCCTTTAAACCTAATTTTTTAAATTCTGATACTTGTTTTTTATTATTTATACTCCCGTTAGCAATAATATTTTTCCCTGTTTTCACACATTCATCATAAACTGAATAATCTGGTTCTTCTTCATAAGTTTGGGATCCCTCCCTTGCATGAACTATGAAAAAATTAGGGTTTGTACCATCAATTAAATTTAAATAAACTTTTTTTTCTTTTTCAGATTTATTCATCCCTAACCTCATTTTTATGGAACATTTATATCCATGGTCATTTATTATTTTAATTAGTCTTTTTGTTTTGCCAATCCTTTTTATCATTGCACAACCCAGCCCCACATTTATCACATGTGGACTCGGACATCCAATGTTTAGGTTAAATCCTTTGAATCCTTTATGTGCTTTAAACATTTTTAAGAATTTTTTTAAACGCATTTCATTTCCACCAAGTAATTGTATTACTACAGGGGTTTTATCTTTGAAATCTAATCTTGACCAAGTTGATTTATTGCCTTGTGAAAGGGGATTAATCATTGTCATTTCGGTGAATGTTAAATCTGCACCATATTTATAACAAAGTGTCCTTAGTGCACCATCTGAATAATCTTCCAATGGGGCCAACATATACGAAAATTTCATGTTAAAATTAATTCAATTAACCTTATAAATCTTTATCGATTAATATATTATATGAAACTTACAGATTTAATGGATTTAATTCTTGAAAAAAATCCTTCTTTTGATAAGGAAAATTTGGCCATAAGAACAAATGGAAATGTTGAATATTGTTGTACACATGATGTGGGGCATACAGTTTACATTTCTGGTGGAAAAGAAACACATGGATGTTGTGAAGATAGATGTTGCATAAATTATAATATTCTCACTCAGAAAGACCTAAATTCTCAAGAATAAATTCTTTTGAAACAATCAATGTTTTTCCTAACCCAATTTTTAAATTACTTAAATCTAAATTTCCTATTTTAATTCTAGTTAATTTATTTATTTCATAATCAATCTTTTCAAACATTAATCTTATTTCTCTTTTTTTACCTTCATCTAATACTATTAAAATGCGCTTTGTATTACTTCCAATTTTCACTTCCAAAGGTTTTAACTGTTGGTTATTTATCTCGATCCCTTTTTCTAAAGTTGCTTTTGATTTATTATCTAGTTCTTCTGTTAATTCTATTAAATATGTTTTTTTTACTTTAAATTTAGGATTTGCAACTTTGTGACTCAATTTTCCATCATTTGTGATTATAATCAACCCTTCTGTATTTTCATCCAATCTACCTATACAAAATAAAGTTGAATCTTCTTCTAGTAAAGAAAATAAGGTTTTTTTATTTAATTTAATATCTTCTCTTGTCAATCTCGAAGAAAGATATCCTTGTGGTTTATTTAATATTATATACTTATTTTTTCTTTCAGCAATTAATTTTTCGTTTTTATATTTCACATCATCTGAAAATTTTAGATGATAATCTGGCGTATGGATTGTTTTATTATTTACTGTAACTTCTCCATTTTTTAAAATTTCCAATATTTCTTGCTTATTATTGAACTTTCCAGTCCGTATTAAATACTGGTGTAATCTTATTTGTCGTTTTGTCATGGTATTTAGGTAAATGCTTAATTTTATAAATAGATTGTTTTCTCAAAGAGTTATGCTCTTGTAGTGTAGTCCGGTCCAGCATTTCGGCCTCTCGCGCCGAAGACCCGGGTTCAAATCCCGGCGGGAGCATACGAACTTTATGTTCGAGTAATTAGCTAAGGTAAGGTAAGGGAAAATAAAAGATTAAGGAGAACTTACCAAATGAAAAAAAATAAGATAGATGTGCATTATAGCACAAAATCATTAGCTACTGCATTAAAAAAATTAAAAGAAGACTTAACAGAAGACAACTATAAACAGATAAATAATTTCTTAACAGATTTAGATATTGGATTAACGGGTACTAAGCGACCAAATGAGAGAACACAGTTAAAAATAATGTTTCGGCTGAAAACTTGCGCCTTATACTTCGATAAGAAGAACATAAGGATAGATAAGATAGATTTAGCCAATATGAAGCGGTTTATTTCTGACCTACAAAATGATGTAATCCAAAAACAAAGACCTAATAGCTCAAATTTGAACTATTCTGACAATACAAAGAGCGGTATTAAGAAAGAACTCCGTCGATATCTCAAATATCGGATGGGCGAAACTGCAAAATGGAAAAAACTCACTGCGTGGTTTGATACTACGACAGACGAGCAAGAGATAATCTACATAAAGAGAGACGAAGTCAAAAGATTACTATTGAACACTGGGACATTTATGAATAAAACCATTATCCAAGTTTTGTATGATAGCGGAATGAGGGCGGAGGCATTTTTGAACTTATTCCCGTCGGATATTTCACAAGATGAGGAAACCGGTCTCTTCGTGATTGATGTTCGCCCGGAAACTACAAAAACAAAGAAGGGAAGGAAAATATTTCTGTATATGGCAGAGACCACAGAGATACTTGGAGAATATCTAAGGGGCATTAAGGACAAAGACCAAAACTCTCAGCTATTCCCCCTAACCTATGACGGACTAAGATTGATGATAAGTCGTCTAACAAAAAAGACGTTAGGTAAATCTTACACCCCTCACAGCTTCCGACGAGGTTCCGCTAGCTTTTACGCTTCAAGTCTAAACCATTATCAATTATGTCAAAGATTTTCTTGGTCAGCTTCAAGCGATATCCCAAATAAATATGTAGACTTGAGTTGTGTTAACCAAAAAAAGATAGCCAAGAAGATAACACTTGACCAAGTCGGAGAGTTCAAAGAAAGAATGAACAAATTAGAAAGTGAAAATAATCTTATGAAAGAAAACCAAAAACAATTTGAGTTAAAGACCGCGGAACTGTTATCTAAGATTATGGGGCAGATACAACAATCGGAACAAGAACCAGTTTTAGAAATCGTAGAGCAATATCGCTCTTAATTTTTCTTTCTTTTTCTTGTCGTTAGATTTACAAAAAGCGACAAGAATTAACCCTTTTTTCCGTCGCTGTTACAAGCAAATAAAAAATAAAACAAAGGTTTAAATAAGTTAAACAATTCTTATTCTCTAGAACTTTTTTTTTGGTTCTAAAATGTATGGAGTAACGATTTCTCGTTTCTCCTTGAATGGAATAGAAATTCAAGGAGGACAAAATGAATAACACAATAAAACAAAAAACTGATACGAACATTACATCTATAAAATTTTCAACAGAAAATGATAAACTATTTTTTCAGTTTTTAAAACAATATGGAGAGAAAGAAGGGCTTGGTCTTAGTACATTTATACGACGGCATTTGATTACTTCATTGGATATTGAATTTAGGTCTTGGAAAAAAAGACAAATAGATGAGGCAAGCAAAAATGGCGACGAGAACTAAAGGAGTTTTTTGTTATTTGACGCCGAAGGAGAAAGAATTCCTTAAAACGGCTGCTTCGAAGGCCGGGCTAAGTCAAAGCGATTATCTGCGCTATAAAATTTTCAAACAAAATAGGATTTCATCAAAACTAGATAAAATTCTAAAGATTTGTGAGGGCTTCGAATGACTTCTAGGAACAATTATTGCACTTACTGTGGTAGTAAATTGATATTTGACAATTGTGAGAAGTGCAGTAATAAGATTTGGGATTTGCCTTCTGATGATGAAATTGATAGGAAGATAAAATCTAAGTGGGGAATTTCTAGAATTTATAGATGGATTTCAAAACGTTGTCCATGCTATAGAACAGATTTAATTCTAAATAGAATATTGAATAGGCCTAATGAGTTTAGTTCTCACTCTGTTTATCGGGCGAGAAGGAGCTTAAAATGAGTTTAATGATGTTTACCCTAACCGAACTATCTTTTAATGATTTTAAAGCCGAGAAAGACGTTTTTGATAGGAAAAGTTGCGCTATAGGTATGTTCATTTTGGGGGTGTGGTTGTAAAATGAATGAGAAGAAAAAATACGTCAGAAACGAACTGGCGAAACGCCTAAGAACCAGCCGACACGAAATTCTTGAAATTCAAAAAGAAATTCATTGTGAGCTTGAAAGTTTGAAAAAGTTTGGAAATACAACAGAAGACACCGATGATTTTGAAGAGTGGACTTTAGCCTATAAGGAATTTAAAGGTTATTTTTTAACTATTGATAAAATATTTTCTGAGCTTAGCGGACGTTTGGAGGGTTTGCAAAATGAATAAGGATTTTTTAGAAAATCTAATTGGAAAAAGAGTTTTTATGATTTTGAAGAGCAATCACAAATATTCTGGGCTTGTTCAACAAATTGAAGGGAAGCATATTCAGTTCAAAGATAAATTCAATGAATTTGTGATTATTTCTATTGATGAAATCAAAGTATTGAAGGAAGTTAGAGATGATGAGGAGAGAAAAAATGGTGGTTGTTAGGTCAAAAGAAGGTGATATAGCTGATGTTTTTGATAAAGCATCTGCGAAAAAAGAAAGAAGAAAACCTGGAGGGAATATTCCAACTAAACCAAAAAAAGTTATTGGGGTTTTCAATGAAACAGATATCAAATCCTTTTATAAAATATTAAACAATAAAGAAGTAGAGATAAGAGCTTTCAATGAAACTTCAAAGAAACAGTTTTTTGTAAACTCCGAAGACGAAGCAATTAAGATATGCAAAGAACTTGATAAAACTCATAATATTTATTTTGGAGTTAATGAAAGAACTCCTAACGGTTCTACAAATAAAGATGTTATTGCAGTAACAACAATTCCAATAGATATTGATTGTGTTGATAAGCCAGCTAACCATGAAGATTTGGATAAAGCTAAATTAGTTTGTGAAGAAATCATTAATGATTTTATAGAATTTGGATATCAAAAACCCCCTTATGCTATGAGCGGGAACGGATATCAGATTTATCTTCAAATCCCAGCTATAGAAATAAATGATAAAAACAGAGAAGAGATTGAATCTAAATTAAAACAATTTGGAAAAAGTTTAATAGAAAAATATTCCACAGAAGAAGTTAGATTAGACAATGTTTTTGATTTAGCAAGGATAATGAGGGTCCCAGGAACTTTTAATATAAAATCTAAAA
>JABHMJ010000023.1 GCA_018693795.1 Candidatus Woesearchaeota archaeon
ATTTTGCAGGATCACATAAAAAATTTTCAGGAGAAATAACTTCACTTTCCCAATAAGATTTTTTATCGGACATATTATTTGAAGGACATACTTGCTTATATTTCTTTCTAAAAACACTACTTTTTGGGCATCACATTTTCATTTATAAATGAAAAACAAAAATTCGAATTCTGGTAGTACAGGCCTCAAAACCCCCAAATTCGAGCAGAAACCTTTATAAAGGAAAGACCATTATTTTTACTAGATTTATGGAAAACATTTACAATGGAAAATACACAAAATAGTGAGTATAATGCTTCACAAATTAAAGTGCTTGAGGGTCTTGAGGCTGTAAGAAAACGTCCTGCGATGTACATAGGAAGCACGTCATTAAGGGGTTTACATCATTTAGTTTACGAGGTAGTAGATAATTCTATAGATGAGGCAATGGCCGGTCATTGTGATACAATAAATGTTTCAATAAATAAAGATGGTTCTGTAACTGTAATAGATAACGGAAGAGGAATTCCTGTTGGATTGCACAAAAAACAAAACAAATCTGCATTAGAAGTTGTTATGACGGTCCTACATGCTGGTGGAAAATTCGATAAAGATACCTACAAAGTTTCTGGTGGTCTACATGGTGTAGGGATTTCTGTTGTAAATGCATTATCAAAAAATGTAAAAGTTATTGTAAAAAGAGATGGAAAAATCCATCAACAAGAATATGAAAGGGGCAAACCAACTTCAGAATTAAAAATAATCGGAGAAACAAGTGAAACAGGAACTGAAGTAACATTTTTTCCAGATGAAGAAATCTTTCAAGAAACAGAATTTCAATTTGATATTTTAGAGAGCAGATTAAGAGAACTTTCATATCTAAATAAACGTGTAAAAATAACTTTAAAACAAAATGAAAATGAAAAAGAATTTTTCAGTGAAGATGGAATAATTAGCTTTGTAAAATACATAAATAAAAATTCAGAAAGCATACATGATGATATAATTTATTTTAATAAAGAAAAAGACAATATAGAATTAGAAGTTGCTTTGCAATATAACCAAGGATATGTAGAAAAATTATATAGTTTTGTAAACAATATAAACACTATTGAAGGCGGGACCCATGTTATAGGGTTTAAAGCAGCTTTAACAAGGGCAGTAAATGATTACATAAAGAAAAAGAAAATTTCAGATGTACGTTTAACTAAAGAAGATCTAAAAGAAGGATTGGCTGCAATAATTTCTATTAAAGTGCCAGAACCCCAATTTGAAGGACAAACAAAAACAAAGCTTGGAAATTCAGAAGTAAAATCTCTCGCAGATCAAATAACAAAATCTCAATTATCTGCTTATTTTGAAGAAAATCCAAAAGATGCCAAAGCAATAATAAATAAATGTATACTATCTGCTAAAGCAAGAGAAGCAGCAAGAAAAGCAAGAGATTTAACAAGGAGAAAATCAATATTAGAATCTGGATCTTTACCTGGAAAGCTTGCAGATTGTCAAGAAAAAGATCCTGCAAAATCTGAAATATTTATAGTAGAGGGAGATTCAGCTGGAGGTTCTGCAAAACAAGGACGTTCAAGAGAAACACAAGCAATTCTCCCATTAAAAGGTAAAATATTAAATGTTGAAAAAGCAAGTATAGATAAAATATTTGCAAATAACGAAATTACAACTATAATTTCTGCATTAGGTTGCGGAGTTGGAGAAGAATTTAATCTAGAAAAAACAAGATATCATAAAGTCATAATTATGACGGATGCAGATGTGGATGGTGCGCACATTACAACATTAATATTAACATTTTTCTATAGGTACATGAAACCATTAATTGATGCAGGATATTTGTACATAGCAATGCCCCCACTTTATGGATTAAAGAAAGGTAAAAAAATAATCTATTGTCATTCTGAGAAGAAATTAAAAGAGATATCAGAAAATTCTGAAGAAAATTATACTCTTCAAAGATACAAGGGCCTTGGTGAAATGGATCCAGAACAATTAAGAGTTACAACAATGGATCCAGAAAATAGAATGTTAAAACAAGTTACTGTTGAAGATGCTATTTTAGCAGATGAAATGTTTACAACTTTAATGGGCGATAAAGTAGAGCCTAGAAGAGAATTCATACAAACTTATGCTAAGGAGGTTACGAACCTTGACATCTGAAATCAAAGCAATTATATTTGATTTGGGTGGAGTAATTTTTGATCCCCATTTTTCTAGTAATAAATTCTTTACAAATTACAGAAAAGAATGGAATAAAACAAAAATTGGAGAAATAACTTCAGAAGAATTTTACAAAATAATTGCCGAAAGAGAAAATAAAACAATAGAAGAAATAAAAAGTGAATCATACTCCCAAATGACAATAGATGAATCAATTAAAACTTTAATATTAAAACTTAAAGAAAAATACAAAATTGGATTTTTAACAAATAACATTGGTGATTTATATGATAAAAACCTAGAATTATGGAATATAGAAGAAGTTGGAGAAACAGTTGTAAGTTTCAAAGATAAAGTAATCAAGCCAGAAAATGAGGCAATTGAATTAATCATAAAAAAACTAAATGTAAATAATAATGAAGTTGTTTTCATAGATGACAATAAAGATACTGTTGAAAGATACACAAAATCTGGAATTAAATCAATTACATTCAAAGATTATGATAAATTAATAGTAAATTTAAGAAATTTTGGGGTTGAAATATGACTGAAAGAATAAAACAAAGATTAATTTCGCAAGAAATGAAAGAATCTTACATAAATTATGCAATGTCAGTTATAGTCGGAAGAGCACTCCCAAATGTAAATGATGGATTAAAACCAGTTCATAGAAGAATTTTATACGCAATGCATGATTTAGGAATGGTTCATAATAAACCTTCTAAAAAATCAGCGAGAATTGTTGGAGAAGTTATTGGTAAATACCACCCCCATGGAGACACCGCAGTTTATGATTCTTTAGTGCGTATGGCTCAAGATTTCTCATTAAGATATCCACTAATTAAAGGACAAGGAAATTTTGGATCTATAGACGGAGATTCTCCGGCGGCAATGAGGTATACTGAAGCAAAACTAGATAAAATTGCTGAAGAATTACTAAAAGATATAGAAAAAAATACTGTAGACTTTGTTCCAAATTTTGATGATCAATTAAAAGAACCTTCTGTTTTACCAGCGAAGCTACCAAATTTATTAATCAACGGTTCATCTGGAATTGCGGTTGGTATGGCAACAAATATGCCCCCACACAATATGACAGAAACAATAAATGCAACAATTGCGCAAATAGATAATCCAGAAATTACTGATGAAGAATTAATACAAATAATCCCTGGACCAGATTTCCCAACAGGCGGACAAATTCTTGGAAGAAATGGAATAACAAAAGCTTACAAAACAGGAAGAGGAATGGTTAGAGTAAGGGGTGTTTGCGAAGTACAAGAAAAAAAGATAATAATTTCAGAAATTCCTTATCAAGTAAACAAAACAACATTAATAGAATCTATTGCGAATCTTGTAAGAAATAAAAAAGTAATCGGAATCTCAGATATACGAGATGAATCAGATAGAAAAGGAATGAGAGTTGTAATTTTATTAAAAAGAGATGCGAATGGAGAATTAATTTTAAATCAACTATACAGGCACACACAATTAGAAGGAACTTTCGGAGTAAATAATTTAGCTCTAGTAAATAATCAACCCAGAACTTTGGCATTAAAAGAAATTATTTTTAATTTTATTAAACATAGAAAAATAATAGTAACAAGAAGAACACAATTTGATTTAGATAAAGCAGAAAAACGTGCCCATATTTTATTGGGACTAAAAAAAGCATTAGAAAATATTGATGCAGTTGTAAAAACAATAAAAGAAAGTGAAAATGTAGAAAATGCAAAACAAAGTCTAATCAAAAATTACGATCTTTCAGAAGAACAATCCAAAGCAATTTTAGAAATGAAATTATCAAAACTAACTTCCCTAGAAACAAATAAAATTATTGAAGAATATGAAAATTTATTAAAATTAATTAAAGAATTAAAAGAAATTTTAGAAAATGAATCAAGAATATTTGAAATAATTAAACAAGAATTAGAAGAAATAAAACAAAAATATGGTGACGAAAGAAAAACAAAAATAATTGATGTAGAAGAATCAATAGATGATGAAGATTTAATAGAAAAAGAAGATTGTGTTGTAACAGTTACCCATAAAGGGTATGTAAATAGGCTCCCAATAGATACATACAGACAACAAGCTCGTGGAGGAAAAGGAATACGTGCAACCGGAACTAGAGAAGAAGATTTCGTTGAAAATTTATTCATAACTAACACTCATGATTATTTAATGTTCTTTTCAAATCAAGGAAAAGTATATTGGAGCAAAGCATACACAATTCCATCCGGATCAAGATATGCAAAAGGAATGAATCTAATTAATTTATTAAATTTACAAAAAGATGAGAGAATAAAAGCAATAATTCCAGTTTCAGAATTCAAAAAATCTTGGTATCTAAATATGGTAACAAAGAATGGCCTAATCAAAAAAACTTCATTAGAGGCATACTCTAAACCTAGAAAAGGTGGAATAATTGCAATCAATCTAAAAGAAGAAGATTCTCTAATTGATGTAATATTAACAAAAGATGGAGAACAATTAATTGTTGCTTCTAAAAATGGAATGGCTGTTAAATTTAAAGGAGATCAAATACGCGCTGTTGGAAGAAATTCAATGGGTGTAAGAGCAATAAGATTAGTTAAAGATGAAGTTATTGGAGTTACAAGGTCTAATGATACTTTATTAACAATAACTGAAAATGGTTATGGAAAAAGAACAAAAGTTGATGATTATAGATTAATCAATCGTGGTGGAAAAGGGGTAATAAACATAAAAACTTCTGAAAGAAATGGGAAAGTTGCTGCAATAAAATCAGTTACAGATAATGATGATTTAATATTTGTAACACAACAAGGAATTTTAATAAGAACTTCCGCTAAAAATATTTCAACAATAGGCAGAAATACTCAAGGTCTAAGAATTATGAAATTAAACGAGGGAGATAAAGTTATTTCAGTAGCTAAAGTTCTGGGGGAGAATTAATATAATTAATGTGAGTATCAACTAATGTAACTAATTGACCTGCATGTCCTATTTTTGCTATCAATCTTGTAACATAATAATCTTTTTCAGAATGAGATTCAGTTCTAACATCTAAACTTAAATCTTGAATAATTTTCTCGACATCTTCCTTAAAAATATCTGTTTCTAAACATATCTCTTCATCTTCTCCTCTATGCATCAAATATCCATCACCACTATATTCATCTTCATCATTATATACACGATAATATCCATGGATAACAACTTTCTGTTTTTCTATCAATCTATTAACCCTGACATCTCTATCAACCAGTATATCTGTTAATCTTCCTACTTCATTTTCATCCAAATCAATTAGCCCAAAGTCATTTTTTTCTAATTGTAAAAATGGATCAAAATATTCTCTTAGAAGTGGCCCAGCAAACTCTGGAAATAATTGAGGGTATCTTAAAAAATTTGCATAAAAATCAAATAACATCCTAATTTCAGGTATATGTTCTTTTTCAAAAAGTAAAGAAGTCAAATATTTTCCATCCATTTCTTCTTCTCTAATTTCAAAATCAAATTGATTAGTTAAACTATAGTACTCTGCTGCAGAAGGTAAAACATTGGATAATAATTCTAAATATTCATATTTTTTATCCAAATTTATGGCCATTAAATTTATGCCTTCTTCACGAAAGCTTTTTACTAATTTTTTTAATTGAGATCTATTTTTATATCTATATTTCAATTGCTTCATTCTTTTTTTCGAAACATATTCAAATCCAGATTTTCCGGCATTATATTCCAGAATTCCACCCAAATACTCTTCCAAACAATCTCCAATATCTCTATCCATTATAATTAAAGAAGGAGACCAATATTTATAAAATTAATCTAAGTTTCCATATCCAATTAATCTCCACCTTGCACCAATCATCCTAGAAATAGTAACTCTATCTCCATTTGAAGCGCAAACTGGTTTTTTCAAATTGATATGTATAAAATCTTTTTTTAAATCAACGACCAATCCAACAGTTGCAGTTGCATTAACATTTAGCATTAAAGTTTCTCCTTTTTTTATTGGATCAACAATTAAATCATCTTTTGCTCCAACAACTCTTTCTAATAATTCTGGTTTAAATTTAAATTCTTCAAATACTTCTGGCATGTGTTCTGGCAATCCAATTACATTTCCAACTAAACTATCTGTTTTAACAATAGAAGGATCTAATTTTGTTTGTATTGCGGCAGATCCCCCGGGGGTAATTTCTTTTACTTCAGATTCTCCAGTAATCATTCCAGATATTTCGGTAGTTATTGGTTCCCAAACAGTTTTACCTTGTTTTTCTTTTTTCAATCCTGGTCGTATTTCGATTGTTTCACCAACTTTCAAAACTCCAACACTCATCGCTCCACCCAAAACTCCTCCATTAATATTTTTTATCAAAGTTCCTGGTTTATTCACATCAAAAGATCTTGCAATATAGAATAATGGATCTGCATTGGATTCTCTTTTTGGAGATTGAAATTGTTCTTGAATAGTTTGAACTAAAACATCGATATTTATATTGTGTTGGGCAGATATAGGAATTATAGGAGAATTTTCAGCTATAGTTCCTTTCAAGAATTTTTTTATTTGTTTATGATTTTTTATTAAATCTTCTTTAGATACAATATCTATTTTATTTTGTACAACAATAATATTTTTTACACCAATAATTTCTAATGCCATTAAATGTTCTCTAGTTTGTGGTTGAGGACAATCTTCATTTGCGCTAACTAATAACAACGCAGCATCAATAATGGCAGCACCAGATAACATAGTTGCCATCAATGTTTCATGTCCTGGAGCATCAATAAAAGAAACTTTTCTTAATGGAATTGCTTCAGAATCACATTTTGAACATTTTGGTAAAGCAGAATAAGCATCTGCATCTTTACATTTAGGACATTTATAAAAAACAGCGTCAGCATATCCTAATCTAATTGTAATTCCGCGTTTTAATTCTTCAGAATGAACATCTGTCCACTTCCCAGACAAAGCTTGTGTTAAAGTAGTTTTTCCATGGTCTACATGTCCAACCAAACCTATACTTATCTCTGGAACCATATCCTTTGTTGAATCTTTTTTTGCTTTAACCATGTAAATTTCTTTAAAAATAGTGCATTTATAACTGTTTCGTTACTTCTTTATTTTACTTATTGCTTTTTTATCTACTTCAGGAAAAAATTCTCCATGAAAATCACAATCATTACATTTGTAAGAATTAAATATTTTTCCAGAACCATATGCTTCTTTACTTAAATCTGGAGAAATATTAGTACTTTGGCATCTTGGACAAATTCTAACCATATTTGACATAAAATATTAAAGAAAGAAAGACTAATAAATCTAACTAAACTTACAAAAAAATGTTTATAAAAGAATATGCAGGGTTTAGAGAAGCAGAGTGCGCTTTAGATGAGCATGTAAAAACACCAAATTACAATCAATTAGCAATTGATTTTCCAAAATATGGATTGGTTATGGGAGATTTAGCTTACGGGGTAAAAGATTTTGGTAATGCCTTAAAAAAGTTTGGATCTTTGCTTAAAAATAATCGTAATGGAATAGATGTAGAAATTTCTCCACAAGTAGCCTTAGAAGCAGGGTATAGTTTAATAAATTCGCGTGAAGGCGATACAACATTTGCACAGTTAAGTCAAAATTTAATCTTAACCCAGCAAGAGATAACTGTGCCAATTAAAATAATGATTGGAACAGGCGCAACTGGAACAAGCCCACATCATAATCAGGCATGGCATTTAAGTATAAAGGGCGGTGGAGTCCCAATTGGAAATGGCAGATATTTTTATGAAGGATTAACTGATTATGTCCTGCAAGTCATGATAGATGAAATGAGGGAACAAAACCCAAATGTAGGAGATCATAGACCAACTATCTCTATGCATATGGAAGAAATTCCAATCTCCTTACCAAAAGTTTTGGATCATCTACTTGTAAACTCCCAGCGCGGTATACGCCAAGAGAGGGTATTAGAAAATGTAATACAAATTGGATGGGGCGAATATAGGCGTTCTAAATCAGCATGTTTAAGTGAACATCTTGGATAAATTCTAACTCTTTCTGACATAAAATATTAAAGAAATAGAAATATAAAAGAATTATGCTTTATAAAAACGCTTAAATATACTACATTTACCTAAAAAAGCAAGATGTCAAGATATAATCCAAAACCAAATTGTTTATCTAAACTAAATAAGGTTAAAACACCATATGATAAACAAATCAAGAAAAAGAAATTAAAAACAAAAAAAGATTAAGATTTACTCTTTCTTTTCTTCAACTTTAGGTTCTTCTTTAGGAACTTCTTCAGCAGCAGGTGCATCTTCAGTCTTAACTTCTTCTTTAACCAATCCAAGGGCTTTTTCTAAATCTTCAGAACCAACTTTTACAATTTTAACATTTAGTTGATTTATAGTTTCATCAACAGTTTTACCATGAACAGTTTTTCTTTGTTTTATGCCTTTTTCTTTTAATTTAGCACCAACACCAGAAACAACTAAAGGTCTTTTTCTTCCCATAGTATCTAAATCTCCTCTCATTGGGAAACCTTGAGCATCAGATCCACCAGTTATCTCTAATTCATAACCTTTCAATCCAATAGCATTACCATCTATTTTATCTCTAACTTTTTTACCCATATATATTTGGGCATCTCCTTCCTTCTTGTAACTTTTTCCTGTTTTTGGATCATTTATAACAAACATTTTTATTCTCCTTATTAGCTTTTGAGACAATATTCTTTTTAAAAAGCTTTCTATTAACAAAAATTAACTAATCTTTTTTAAGAAAACTAACCAACCCAGATGAAATATTAAAAGCAGATGAATTATGGATCTCTGCTTGTTTCATGATTCTTCTTAAAAAATCTTCATCAAATGTAAGTTTTTTCACAATTTTTAATTCTCTTTCTTTTAGTGCTGTTTCATATCCCAATACAAGGTCCATGTTAGTATTATAAAAAATTCTTTTATCACTTAATTCGAAATTATCTTCTCTTTCCTTAAAACTACCAAGAATAAACATATTTGGAACATATATATCATGGTCTAAATCAAGAGCAGAGTAATTGCTAGCCATGTGAATCCAAGCTCTTTTTAAAGTACTAATTTCTGGTTTTACTAAGTATGCATCAAACATGAGAAAGAGAATTAATAATAATTTAAAAGACTTTCTATATGCCCCAAGTAGGATTATCTCTCCTCTTCATATCAGATAACTCTCTCATAACATCTTTTTCTTTAGCACTAAGATATTTTTTCAAACTTTTCAAAGCAACAAAATCTTTTTCAGGAACATCAGAAAACAATATATCTCCTTCATTAACTTGACGACCTACAGTAACACCAGTTAAAGCAACAGCAACTTGTTTACCTTCTAAAGCTTCATTAACATTATCTTTTCCATCTTTTATAGATTTTAAATTACACAACTTCGAACCATCCTTTGTTACTGGGGTATTTGCTTTAACAGTTCCAGCCAAAACCTCAACGCCAACAATTGCCGGATCTTTTTGTCTAAAAACATGATCTTTCAAAATTTCGATTTTAAATGGTTTTACTAATTCTCCAAGCTCAGCACCTTCCAAACGATTAGCTTCTTCAGTTAACCATTTTTCAGCATCTTCAATTATTTTATAAATAATTTTATTTGTAATAACATGTACATTTTCATCTTTTTCAATTTCTTTAACATTAAAACCTAAAACCAAACGATTCAAAGAACTTTCTTCAGAAGAAGCTTCCATAATATCACTTTTGGTAATATCTCCAATTCCAGCTTTCTTAATCTTCACATCTTTCTCACGAAGTAACCTAGTTAAAGCTTCTAAAGATCCCAAAGTGTCTGCTTTTATTACAATACCTTCATTATCAGTTTCAATCATAACTTCTTCAACTTCTGCCATTAGTTCATCATGAATTTTATCAGAATCATCATTTGCTACGGCGATTGGCATGCCAGGAATAACATCATCCAAACCAGGGCCAGCAATTTTCACAGCAGCAGAGGCATGAATTTCATTAACTGCAACACACTTATTATTTTCTAAAGTAAATAAACACTTAGCCTTACTTTCGATAGGCTCACCAATAGAACCAACTAAAATCTTATCATTTTGTTTTATTGAACCAGAATAAATTATCGTGTCTAAAGTTTTCCCCATCCCTTTTTCTTCGGTAACTTCCAAGATAGTTCCTTTTGCTTGTCCTTTCACATCAATATTCAATGTATCTTCTAAAAACTTTTGTGCCAAACCAGTAATAGTCATTAATAATTCTGGAAAACCCTCCCCAGTTTTAGCAGAAATTGGAATAATTGCAATTTGTTTTGTATAATCATCAACCCTATCAAATCTTTCAGAATTAATTCCCATTTCAGATAATTTCCCGACAATTTCATACAACTTCATTTCCATAGATTGTCTTACTTGATCACTTTGTTCACTAAAACTTTGCAAAATTAATTTATCTGGTTGAGATCTCCATCCTCCCATAACATCAATTTTATTTGCAGCCACAACAAAAGGAGTTTTATATTGTTTTAATATTTCAATAGCTTCAATAGTTTGAGGTTTTAATCCTTCATTAACATCAATAACTAAAATAGCAATATCAGCAATATTTCCTCCCCTTTTTCTCAAAGTAGTAAACGCTTCATGCCCAGGAGAATCAATAAATAAAATCCCGGGAATTGTTAAATTAATTTTATTTAATAAATCTCCA
>JABHMJ010000024.1 GCA_018693795.1 Candidatus Woesearchaeota archaeon
AAACTAAAAAAGCAGAAATTAACTCAGTTAAAGATAGGTCAAAAACTAAAAATCAGCCAGCCAGCTGTTTCTTCTTTTTATAATAACGCATTAAGAAAAATCAAAGATGCAGAAGAAGTCTTGAAATTAAAAAAGGAGTTAGGATTAAATGATCAGTAAAAACCATATATTCCCATTTACAATAATTTTCTTATCCTTAGTGACAATAGTTGCAGCTTCAACAGTTATAGATTACCAACAATCAGATTTTGATTCTGGAACCTATTTTCAGACAGAATGGAATTCTTCTGGTTTTGTTTGGTTAGCACCTTCAAATACATCGGGTAATTTTACAAGTCAGATTTTTAATGCTGGTTCTATCTCACAGTGGAATAATATTTCTTGGTTTACGGAAGTTCCTTACAATCAAGAGCTTCCAGATAATCAGGCAGTTGAAACAGGAGATTTTTTAAGGGGGGCAAATATGACTGGAAATGTTTTGTTATTGCATTTTAATAATGATTCTGCTTATGGGGAAAATGATACCCATGTTTATGATTTTTCAGGCAATGGAAATAATGGGACTATTACTTCTGCAATATGGAATTCTTCTGGGGGGAAATTATACGGGGGGTATACATTTGATGGGAGTGATGATTATGTTGATTGTGGGAATGATTTGAGTTTGATGTTTAATGAATCTGATGATGACTTCACTTATGGGGCTTGGATTTATAGCAAAAATCCTGAAGCTGGTTCTTGGCAAGGAATAATATATCATGGTGCTGCTGGGGAGTCTCAAGGGCATTTAGGAATTAATCCTACAGGATATTTGTCTAGTGGAACAGGTGATGGTAGTACTTGGCAGACTCATCAAACAACCTATTTAATCTCTCAGAATACATGGATATATGTTACTATGGCTTTAGATAGGAATACAGATGTAATGAAAATCTATGCAAATGGGAATGAAGTAGGAAATTATTCACATAATTTTGTTCCAACTGCAACTTCTGTCTCTTTAAGAATAGGGGAAGGTAATCCTAATTCTGAACGCTTTGATGGTCTTATAGACGAAGTAGCAATATGGAATCGTTCTTTATCTGAAACGGAAATTCTTGATGTCTACAAAAGAGGAGCAACAAGATTAAATTTAACAGTTCAAAACTGTTCATCAGAAGATTGTTCAGATGGAACATGGCAGGATATTAATGACACAAGTGCTCAGGACTTGAATTTAACAAGTCAATATTTCCAGTATAAATATGAATTTGAAACAGATAATGTAAGTTATTCCCCTGAGTTGTATAATGTTAGTTTAGACTATACTCTATTAGCAGACCCTGTTGTAAATATTTCATTAGTTTATCCAACTACGAATATTTCTGTTTATAAGAATAGGTTTTTTAATTTTACTGTAAATGTTTCTTGTTCTGAAGCAGATTGTGGTGAGATAAATGTTAGTTTGGATCCTGTTGTGAATTGGTGGAATTCTTCTTTTGATAAGAGAAAAGAAATTAATATAACAAATGTTGGTTCTACAACCTTAACAGATTTCCCTGCTTATTTGAATATTACTTATAATGAAAACATGCAAACAGATTTTGATGATTTAAGATTTATTAATGGAAGTTGTGAAGATGATTCAAGCTTGGAATTAGCTTATGAAATTGAAAATTACACTTCAGTAAAAGCAGATATTTGGATAAAAATTCCTTCTCTTGCAACAGGTGTTAATTCAATCTGCATGTATTATAATAATTCTGGAGCAAGTAGTGGAGAAAATGTTACAGGAGTTTGGGACGATAATTTTAAAATGGTTCAGCATATGCAGGAAACCTCTGGAACACATTATGATTCTACAATTTATGGAAATAATGGGGCACAAAGTGGAGGAGTAATGCAGGATGCTATTGGAAAAATAGACGGTGCTGATGATTTTGATGGGGGGGATGATTTTGTGAATTGTATAGCAGATGATACAACTGACTTTGTATCAGATCATGAAAATTTTACAGTTGGTGCATGGATAAAGTCAGATTGTGATGCCGAAGCAGACTGGAGAAGGATTGTTTTTAGAACAGAGCAAAGTGGCAACACCTATGGTTGGCAAATATATCAGCATAATCTTAAATTTGGAGGTGATATTAGAGATAATAGTGTATCTATTGAGAAAGAAGCTTCTTCTTCTGCATCTCTTAATGATAGTAATTGGCATTATGTTATGATGAATGGAATTTATGACGGGAGCTGGACAATGAAACTTTATGTGGATGGTGTTGAGAATACAGAAACACATTCAGGTACTGGCTGGGGCTCATCTGCCGGCGTTGATATCCTTTACATTGGAAAAAGGCATGATGATACTTGGTGGGATGGTATAATTGATGAAGTCCGTATCTCAAATGTTTCTCGTTCAGCAGATTGGATTAATCAATCATATCAATTAGTTGCAAATCCAACAACTTATATAAGTTCTGGAACAGAAGAAGATTATTCAGTTTCTGGAAAAGGATTAGTTAACATAACAGCAGGAGCAACCCCCTTTTACACAAATGCAACAACAAATCCTTTAAATATCTCATTAAATAAAGATGAAAGTCAACTTGTAACTTTCTGGGTAAATGCAACCGGAGATTATGATGCAAGTTATGATTTCTTTGCGTACGCAAATGTAACATCAAATCTTTCTATTGGAGCTATAACTGAAACATTAAATTTAACAATAATATCAAATCCAATTTTATTATCAAATTCAGTTCAATCTCCTGAAACACCAACAAATTATGTTGGCACATATCAGTTCAATATAACTATTAGTGATTATGATGGAGATTATGATACAGTTTTGTTTTCTTGGAACTCTGGAGAAAATCAAACAATAACAACCTATGAAAATGTCTCAGGAGGAAGAGAATATTATCATACAGAAGAAACTCCTATAACTGGGAATGATATTCCTTTTGTTTGGTTTGCAAATGATAGCCAAGGAAATACAAATACAAGTTCAGGAACTTATGCAATTACATCTATTCAAACTTCTGCAAGTTTATCTTTAGATAAAATAATTTCATTGCAAGAATTAAATTCAACAGATATAACTTACAATATAACACTAAGAACAACAAACAAAGGGGGAAGTGATGCAACAAGTGTTAACCTCGTTGATTCGGATTCTTCTGCTTCGCCTTATGATTTAGGAACTATGGGTGAAGGAGAGATAAATATAAATTCTTACCTGAAAATATATTCAAGAAATTCATCAACTTATAACACAACTCTTTCTATTGCAACGGTAAATGGAACAGATCATCTTGAATTAGGTGAAATATCTGCTAATTCTTCGCAAGCTGTTTTGGTTATTCCTGCAAC
>JABHMJ010000025.1 GCA_018693795.1 Candidatus Woesearchaeota archaeon
AATAAATATCGTTCTATCTTGGCCGTTCCTATGTTCTCACTCAATAAATAATTTTTAAAATTAAACATACACTCTTTATTTTCTTTAGAAATATCTTCTGCTTTTTTTATTCTCTCGACGGTTCTTTCAAAACGCCTTTTGTAATTATGTATATCCATATTAGCCCTCCAACCGGGTGGCTTATTAACCACGAGGTTAAGGGCATCGAACAAATTCTAAACGCCGAGACTGGGATTTGAACCCAGACGCCCTTTCGGGCCCGGCTTTCAAGGCCGGTGCAATACCAGGTTATGCGATCTCGGCATAATAAAAATAAAAGAAAAAGTTTATTCTTAAAGCTTTACATTATTCCCAAAATATGATATGCTAGCTTAGTAGCCACTTTTATTGAATCATCATATCCTTTAGACTCCACAACTATGCAATCGCCTTCAGTATAAATTTTATTTTCATCACCATTTCTAAGCTCAACAACCACTCTCTCTGGAGTAGCCTGCCCACAAGAAATTACTGGCAAATCTTCATAAGGCATAACAACAGTAGATGCAATTCCGGTTGGAATTTCAAATAAATTAACAGATGTATCCCATTCAGAATCCAACAATCTTCCAAAAGTAGGGATAGCAACTGGACTAATTTCTGTCCCTTCTAAATTTTTATCTCTAGTGATATAAACTACTTCTGCGAATAATATATCACTTCTAACATATTCCATAGGAATTTCTTCTAATTCTTCAGGACTATATCTAAAAGGCAATTTTGCAGTTTTAATTACCTTACGCCCACTTTCAGAAGGTTTATTCATTTTAAAATTAAGTATGTGCCTTATATTACTTCCAATTCTAGTTTTATCAAATTCATAGGTTTGGCCACTAACACTAACATACTCATATTCTCCCAAACCCTGAACTTTATCATAAACTATCATTCCAACAGGATTTCCGTTTATTAGTGGAACAAACATAGCCACCAAAAAAACAATACCTACAACCATAATTATATTTTTATTCATCTTTAAATCACTCCAAATATTTTATATGTAATACCATCAACAAATTTATTAAGGTTTCCATTTACTAAAATACAATTTTCATCTGTACTAATAGAAACATCATCATATGTATGGTCCAAAACCAATAATGCCTTATCTCCATTACAATCTTTCTCTTCTAAAGAATTCACTACATTTCCAGTATACAACATAATAAATTTAATCTTATCTTCATATTGTTTAGATAATTCATTTTCAGAATACACATTAAATTCATAAAAATCAGTATTAAAATTTATTTCATCAGGCAAATAAGTAAATAACCAATAAGATTCAATTTCTTTAATATAAGTTTGCCAACCGCCATCAACTTTAGTAAACTTATATCCATTAACTTTTTTAGTTTCTGCACCACTACCATACATAAATCCAATTGTGCTACTTATCATCAAAAATGCAATAAATATTCCAAAATAAACTTTGCTATTATTTTTTTTCTTTACCATAAAACTAAAACAACATCACTAATTAAAAAACTTTCGTATTAAACATTCAGAAATTAAAAAGAAAAAAAAGAAAAAAATTGATTGTATTTTTATACAATCGCTTTTGCGTCGCCAGCAGCTACTTTAGTTGCAGCTCTTTGTGTGTCAGCCTTTTCCCATCCAGCAACAATCAATGCAGTTTGAGAGCCCATATCTACGAACTCAATAACAGCTTTGTCAATTGCAATTCCGGATGCAGCTTCACAAGCAGGGAAAGTTAATCCCATAAACTCTGCAGTTAAGCTATTTACACATGGTCCACCAACTAAGATTAAGTTAGTATATCCAGATGTACTTTCTGTAGCATCCAATAAGTCAGCCGAAGTTGACGTTGCAGCTCCACCTTCATAAATTGCTACGTTAGCTTTAACTTGGTCACCAGGAACTTTTATCATATAACTGTCATCATCCCCAGATGCATCTGTATCCATAACTTGAAGTCCATATCCAGTCAACAAATCATATTTTTTACCACCGGCAAAGATATTTGTAGTACCAGTTGTAGCTGAAGTTGTTGTTGGAGTTAATGTTGCTCCCCAAATTACCTCATCAGATTCTGCATCAGCAGTGTCACCAAATCCTAAGAAGTTACCTGCAGTAGCATTTGTAGACTGTAATCTGAACCATAGATTGTCATTCACACTACTAGTGTTAGACGGAACAAATCCAAGATACCAAGAATCATCAATGTCTTGAGTTCCATAAGAACTAAGAACCACGTCAGTAGATTTAGTATTCTTATAGTTCAAATATCCCCAATCGATTTGTGTACCCACATTAGTAACGTTTCCTGCATGTTGTACCGCATTATTACTGTCCTTATAGAAGAAAAGTGTACTATTTACTTCCGCAAATGTTGTGTTTGTCCAAATGTATATCTCATTTGTTTTTGTGTCTGCAGATAAAATCTCAGAAGTAAATCCAGATTCATCCAATACTAATCCTTCAGATTCACTTGAAGTCATAGTCAACACAATAGCCGAAGTAGGGAAATTTCCCGCATTAGACAAATCCTCAGTATTTCCAGATTCTGTGTAAAACTCTACAGTCATATAGTCGCCACTTGCTACATTGAAATCGTCAGCACCAACATAAGCATATCCGCCTGGTAATCCATAATATTCGCCAATTCCAGCAGGATCTTTGTTATAATTGTATGCTTCAAAATCGTTTTCTATACAGATATCATTTGTTGTACCTGAACCATTTGAAGTCAAAGAAGCAAAGTTCCATACCCAATCCGGATTATTTTTATCACAATCTGGATCCCCGTGTCCATCAGCTGGAGAACAATAATTAGTAAATTTATCTCCACTGTTTATAGTTAACCTAGCATCTTCACCAATGATGAAAGTACCTAAAGCTTCACTAGCAGAACCAACACCTGCAATTGCAGTTTGCAAATAAATATCTATTTCACCTTTAGAAATAGTACCAGTTTGTGTTATTGTTCTTTGATCTCCACCAAAGTCTACTATACAATCACTTGAATCACAAGAAATAATTTCCATTGTTAATCCATTTCCGACATATGTTTCACCAGGATGTCCAGACCAAGAATCGCCCACTTGTGCAACAAAACTATCTGCATCAATAACTCTATCAATTCTTGTAGTGAATCCCATAAACTTCATATCAAAAGGATTATTATTTGAAACTGTGGCAGAAGTACCTACGGCCGCATCTAATTGTATTGTCTCATCAAAAGTATAACAATATCTCAATCCATCCTTTTTGATCTCTAATTTAGGATCTAATTCATATTTATCATCACTACTTGTCAAACTAGTTTCCATATCAAAATTATTTGCAGTATTAGAAATTTGTAGTTCTGTGTGGTAATCATATGCTGTTCCACCAATACTTACTTCATCATCAGCAAAAATAGATGAATCACTGTCATCATAAACAGTATCTAGTCCACTACTTGTAGCAATATTATCTTGCAACTTAATTTCTTCAGTAACTATTTGACTACCTAAACCGGCAGAAGATTCTGTCAATCCATCAAAATATGTCACTAATGTTTCCTGTGCAGCAGCATCTTCTGAGCTACCAATGACCATTGCAGTACTTACATATTTTCCTCCATCAACAAATGGAGCAGGTATGTCTGCTAAATCTGCAGCTAATGCACCACCAAGCGTTGAACCTAACATTGCAACACCGGCACCGACAGCTGCCACTTTTCTTATAATATTTTTCATCTGATATCTACACCTCCGTATTACAGATTATTTTTTTTTCCTCTTTTTCACAAAACGTTCACCGAAATCACTGCTATAAACTATTATTACGTCGTCAACTAAGTTTTATTAGAATAAAATCAAGATTTTTCATTTATAAACATTTATAGTCCAGAGTATACAAAAAACACACTAAACACTTAAATTCTGGCAATACAGGCCTATTTAGGGCAAATTCTAACAAAAAAACTATGTCCCGACGATAAAGAAATGTCTTCAGACACAATTCCCGTCGAGCAATCGCCAAAAACTAAAGAACGCCCATCATAACATTCAAAAATTACAGAAACTTTCTCATCGATCATCTCAAAACCAGATAAAACAATTTCTTCTAAATCGCTTTCAGCAGAACCATCTCCATTACACCAATCGACGACACGTCCACCAAAACTACTAGTTCCAATACTTACAGATTTCAAAGAATTTGCTAAATTTCCTGCCTTAATTCCTAAAAAAACCCTATCTTCAGAAGAAACTTCCCCACGAAGATTAAAAGCTAAAAAAAATACCCCCAATAAAACGATCAAAATAACAATTATCACTAACCCCATTGTTTCAACTTGTCCTAATTTTCCCATTTTACCTCCAACTCAGCTAAACTAAATAACTCTGTTCTAGGATCATAAATACAAACAGGACTATTAACTACCCGAATAGAAGTAGCACGAGAAGAAATTTTATCATATAAAACAATATCTTCTGAAGAATAAATACTAATCTTTTTTCGACCAAAATTATAAGAATCACTAATTGAAGAAAAAGCCCTAGCTTTTAATAAATCAATACACCATTCATCATCAATACCTAATTTAGAATATTTTAACTCATTCATCGACGGAACAACACTAATTAACTGTTTAAATTTAAATTCTTGATATTCCTCAATTTCCTTACGACTACTACTCATACTAAATTGAAAAAATAAAACCATTCCCAACATCAATATGACAAAAAATACAAACATCACTAAAATTGTTTCATTAATCCCTGTTTGTCCTTTTCTATCCATCAAAATAAAACCCCGCATCCAGAATCACTTAATCTATAATTTAAATCAATTAAATTAGAAACATCAATATCATAATTCTCTAAAACTAAAGAAGAACGTAATACTCTTAATTCAGCATCAATAGAAGACCTAACAGAAGAACAATCATTCATAACTAAATTCTTACTAATATAAATATCAAACAAATTAATCCATTTAGTAACAATCCTAGAATAACTACAATCAAATTGCATTAAATCAGAAAAGGCAGCACCATAAATTAAAGAATCATCAAAAAAGAAATAGCTCTCTCCATCAACTAAATTCTGATCAACACAAATTATTTTTTTCCCAGAAACTGAAGGACATTCACCAAAATAAACTCCTACATCGTAATCAACATTACTTCCGACATCAACCATTTCAGGATTAAAAAAATCAACATCATTAGAATAATATTTTTTATTCAAATCAACTAAATAAAGTAAATTATCAACACTAAAACCAGTACTAAGTTCTCTCGACCAAATTAACAAATTATTATTACTTCCAGAACTTCCAAAAAAGATAGAATTAATTTCTTGCCCAGGGATTTGGTCATTAATAATTATTTCATTACAACTAACATCTAATTTAAAATCAAAATTTACATCTAATTCTTTATATTGGGTTTGGGTTTTCAATCCAGTAATAATTCCATCCATACTTCTACTAATTTCAACTGCTTCTTTATGCTCTTCCAACTCAATATACTTAAACAAAAAGAACATAAAAAATGCAAAAACAGCAATTCCAACTACAATAACAAAAATTAAATTAAACTGGACATCTAATTGACCTTTCTTATTCATGTCTAAAAAATGAAAATTACCATTTAAATATATTTTTATTTAATCTCAACATAAGTTCCTTTATTTTCAAGAATTAAATTAAGTTTTCTATCTCTTGTTTTATCACAAACAGTCCCACTAACAACAACATCCATTTTATATTTATGTTTGTCAATTTCAACTCCACCAAAAAATAAATTATCTTCAGAATAATCATCAATCAATTTAATTCTTGCATCTAATTCATGATCATCAACAACCCCATCTTCATAATCACCAACAAAACAGATCTCTACAATATCCTTGGGGATAGTTAATTTTTCTAAACCATAAGTACTCCCACTTGCATCATTATAAACAGCATCTACTGCCTTATTCAAATCAGAAATAAAACTAGCATACTCCACATCATCTCCTGTATCTTGTAATCCAATAATAACTCTGACACCAAAAAATAAAATCATAGCAGCAACAATAGCATAAAAAAGGTATATAATCGGCTGCCCCATAATTTGTCCTTTTTTCATTTTTCTAATTTGGAATGATAATCCTCCTTAAGGATTATTTTGGGATGATAAACCTTTTCTAAAGGTTTATGGATAGATAGTATAACTTCCTTCATTATCCCATTCATCTCTACATTTAATATAATATTTGAAAGAATCCCATATTACTGTTTGATGATCTGATAAAATCCTATCATCAACATTGAAAGTTGGTGGGACTGCATTCATCAAAGTACCTTCATCTTCAAAATTAAAATCACTTTCAGAAGTATCATATTTACATTCAGCATCTTCATTCAATTCTATATGTAATTTTCCACTTCCAAATAAACTAGTTGTATAAACCCTAGTAATAACTGAAGCAGCAGCGTCAGATAAAACAAAGAAATTTACACTTTTCTCAACAATATCATTTCCTAAATCTCTACAATTAACAAGTAAATTATGTGATACTCCAGCAACACTAGCACTTAAAGAATCATCAATTTCATTATTATAAAATTCTAACCCAATCCCAGCATTCAAATCGGTCCAATTTTCTGCACTATCAATTTTGTATCTACAATAAACTGGAACTTCAGAAGTGATATTTATTTCTGGAGTACTATCATAAATTTGCATTCCTTCTTCAGGATATACAATATCCATTTCATACCCTGGATAAACTGAAAATGAATATTCAATCAATGTAGGATTATCATAACTATCTTTACATCCAAAAGTATATGGGAAAATAGTTCCATTCTCAGAATAGCCTAAACTAATTAAATCTAAATCTTGAGACTCACTTTCATCAAAAACAATATTTGCTATAAATCCAGTACAATCATCAGGTAATGAAGAACCAGGACAACTTCTAGTTCCTGTTCTTGAAAACATTTGATTCAAATCTTCATAATTAGCAACATAAGAAACATCCCCTCCCTCTTCGTTATAATTAGAAACATCAGCAACAGAATATTTACATTCAGTAACTTCATCTTTTCTATCTTCCACTATTAATTTAATTTCTACTTCCGAAGTACCAAATGGTAAATTCAAAACATCAGCCGGATCTATATCAATTATTTCTGGAGGAACATCATTGGGTTCTTCTCCAAATAACATTTTAATCCAATTACTATCATCATTCTCTCCAGTTTCTGCACCACTCACATCAGTACATTTAATATACAACGTATTTTCTCCATTCATTTTTTGTTGAGAAGTTAAGTTAAATACTAAATTATGATCTGTTTCAAAAAATCCATCAAACTTTAACTCTCCTCCATTCATACTACTATAATTCAATTCACTTTCAAATGCGGCAGCACATTTGGCAGGTTCATCAGTAGTAATATTTATCTTAACTTCAACAGCATCAAACCACGAAAACACATCAGTAGTTATCTGATTTCCTTCAATTTCTTGTTCCCCAGTCAAACTGAAATCTTGATCAAACATTTGTAAATTTATATAACTAATTCCAGGAGGAGTAGTATCCGTAGGATCAGAAGATAAACAAGCCCCATCATCAGTCCCATCTAATTTAGGTTCAAAATGACAATATCCTGAATCTCCTCCCAGAATATCACATCTATCTTCAATACAATAAAACTGCCCTTCTGCTCCACCACAATCCCCGCAAGAATCACTGTTTGTATAAGCTATTTCAGGTACACAACTTCCAGTATTCATAGATTCAGAAACAGAATAAATTGAAATAACAGCACCAACAACATTCATTGCTTTAATGAATGCACCCCCCAAGGCGTCTCCCAAACCAAACATAGAAATAATTTCAGAAAATGATTCTTGACCAAGTGCCCCTGCAGCAACCCCGGACCAACCTTGAGATAAATGGAAAGCTAATAAATTAACTAATCCTCCACTTGTAGCACCAATTATAGATCCATCTTCAGGAACTTCTCCCAAACCTTCACCTTGCCCAATAGACTCTTCATCTCCAAGAGCATATTCAACAGCCCTAGCAAAAGAAATCATTGCAGCCAAATCATATTTCCCATTTTCCTTTTCAAAAGAATATCCATATTTATCTAATTGTTCATAACCTTGTTGATCAGCAGCACCTAATCCAAAAACTAACCCAAAAATACCCCAGTATAAAAGATTTCCAAAAGCTGCACTAACACCACTCAAAAATCCAGTTTTACAACCTAACCAACCTGGTGATCCACCAAAAACTGCAGCAGCAGCACAAACACCTTCTGACACAGCCATTGTACCAACCGCAGTACCAACACCTAACAATCCAGCAGCAATTAAACCGCCACCGGCATGTTCTTCTTCAAATTGACAATCCCCCATTGCATTACATTCTTGCTCAGTACAAACATTAACTTTTCCATCTCCTCCACTGCCGCATTTTCCGCATTGCTCATCATTACTTATAGCAGGAGGATAAATGGGATTACATGAACCAATTGGGGCCCACAAATCAGAATCATAATAACACATCTGAACTCCTTGATCATTACCTAAATTTTCACATTCATCAGAACCACCAAGATTACCAGGAACAGTTCCTAAAAAATTATTGTTATCAGAAGAACACCAATCGCCAAGAGAAACCAACAATCCTCCTGCACCAGGAATATATCCTCCATAATCTAAAATCCCGCCTCCTTCGCCACATCCTAAACAAGTTTGCCATTTATTATCAATATCGGCACGAGCATACATTCTTTCAACACCATTAAAATCTTTAGAATCATCAATACAAATTCTTTCTGATCTCTCTTCAATTAACTCGTCTTCTTGTATTTCTCCATTAACACAAGATAAAATATATTCTCTTAAAGCAGTACTTCTTTTTTCATTTGTATACTGTCCACCAAAGATATTCAAACAAATAGTTTCTCCATTTTTGAAAGAAGACGGTTCACAATTTTCACATTCAACAACACAGGCAGTCGATTTACAATAAGCATTCTCTTTTCCACCTTTTGAACCATCAGGATCAAAAGCAATTTCATCAGGATAATCGCAATCTCCTTTTAATTGTAATCCTTCCGGCACTCCAGGAATTGGAACAATCTCTCCAGTACGAAGATCTACATCACCAACTCTCTCTTCCATATTACCATTAGAATCATACCAATAAACATCTATATCAGATTCAGGAATAATGGAAGCATCCCCATTATATGTGTAAGCATGACTTTCATATCTCTCATTACAAAAATCTCTTTCATAACAATATTGATATGGCAAAAATTTTCCACTACAAATATCTTCTGCTGTTTGAAAACTACAAGAATTCGATTCAACACAACAACCAGTAGTTTTTGGCCTACACTCTAACAAACAAGCAGCTTGATCAGTTATAGAACCAACAAAATTTCCATTACACTCTTGTTGTTGCATTATTCCACATTCTAAGCTATCTGCACAACAACCCAATTGACAAGCAGGGACATTATTTTCAGCCAAATCAGAAAATTGCCCGCCAATAGAATCACATTGATATTTAGTATAATCCGATAAACATGCCCCTCCATCTGGAGGAACACAAGTACCTAATGTGTCACATTGAGCAACCAAATCACAAGAACCACTTCTTAAATATTCAGCAGAACAAACCTCTTCTCCTTGTCCATCTTCTAAAGTACTACAATAATTTCCTTGTTCATCTTCTAAACAACAACTTACAGGAATTGGACTTGCAGCAGAAACAGAATAAACACTAAATACAGCAAAAACTATTAAAAACGACATAAATACTGAAATCCCTTTTTTATACATTTCTAACATGTTTTCATATTTACATTAAATGATACATCATTTCCATTCTCTACAGGAATTTTTAAAATATAACATTCTAAACACCCTTCTCCGCAATCCCCCTCTAGCATACCAATTACATTTCTATAATTTAAAAGATTATAAACACTCATTCTAAATGGAACCCCATCTTGATTACAATATTCATTAGTAAATCCATTTCCATTAAAGCAATCAACCATTTCATTTGCAACATTTTGTGCTTGCCCTAAAGCAATATCTAACTCAGCTAAAACTTCAGTAGTTGTAGCCACGCCATTTCTACCTTTAACAGATAAAACTTTACTTGCAGGATAAACTATTTCTTGTTTAATACTATTTGCAGAAACTCTTGGAGCTTTAAATTCAAATTCATTTACATTTTCAAAATTCCAACTATCTTCATAAATTTCTAATTGTTTTTCAATGCACTCTTCAATTAAAACTCGATTATCTGAATCGTCCATATACAATTTTATTTGATCACCAAGACCAGTTAAACTAGGCAACCTAGTTCCATAATCAGAAGTCCATACATATGTAACTAAAACTCCATAAACATCTCTAGCATAAAAACTAGAATTAATTGGAGAAAAATATCCTCCGCGGTTAGAAATATGATTAACAGCATCTAATAAAGAACCTTCAACACAAAAAGAAATAGAGTCTTTTACAGCTTCAATGTCAACAGAATCAAACTGCCTCCCAGATTCGCCACCAAAAAGATCTTCAACAAAATCTATCTTAAGAGCAAACAATAATCCAAACACAACTAAAACAATAATTCCTAATACAATAAAAATAGTTACTTGCCCTCTCTTTTTCATAAAAATAAAATCTAGATTAACATTTAAATACCTTTCTATCAATCGTTACTTACACGAGGAGCCAAAATAGTTGTCAAACTCAATTTATCTTGAATTTTATACTCAATTTGTAATGGATAATCTTGGCCAAATTTTAAAACAACATTACTAGCTAATTTTCCGCCCTTAGCAATTTTTTTCAAATATTCAATGGAGTATTTTGATTTTATAGGATCTTCAGAACAAACCAAATTTCCATCTTCTTTAACAGATAAATTTGCTTTAGCATCACTTGTATTTCCAACAGACTCCATCATCAATCCTTCTCTACTAAGATTTAAAATAATAGAATCAGAAATAATATCCATATCATCAATAGCATCATTAAATACAAAAGTATTCAACTCAACAGAACCTGGAAAATCTAATTCTGGGACTTTTTGATCTCCTAAAACACTCTCTAATAAAGATAAATTAAAATTTCTTTTAGTTTCTCCTTCAAACCGAATATTTAATTTGTTAGTCTCTTCATTCAATTCAAAAATAACACTGTCACTTGCTTTTGATCTCCCTAATACTTGTTTCAAACTATCCAAACTTAAAATAATGCTCTCTCCTTCTTTTACGTCATATTCTACAAAAGAACTACTCAATAATCTAAAAACAACCATTGCAACATTTGCTGGATCCATGGCAACAATTTCTAATTTATCAGAATCAAATTTTATTTTAACATCACTAACTAAATCAGAAATAACTCCAACACTATCCTTCAACAATTTTGGTTCAGATAAAACAAATTTCATTTTAAAAAAGAAAAAGAGAATATACTTTTAACTATTCCTATTCTAAAGAATATATTAATAGGCCCTCCATCTATGGGTACATTTAACACATTCAAAAAATCTAGTTTCTGGTTCATCACTAGACCTTGTTTGTAATGTCCAATAATAAGCAAATTTCGCTTTGCATTTAGGGCATTCTTCTTTAATTTTAGGCAATGTTTCAATTTTTTTATCTCTAACTTCTATGTCTTGTTCTTTTGATAATTCAATTTTTTCCTTAAGAATAATATTATTTGGTTTTCCCCTAGGAGAATATCCACAACTACTACATTTTAATTTTTTGCCAGAAGGCAACATCATTGTCCCACATTTTGCACAAAATAAATTTGCTATCATCTTATCATCTCCGTAAACGTTATTATTATTTCAGTAAATATAATTTTTACCCACCCAAGCAACGGCACTCTAAATATCGCTTTCCCAACAACTTTATTTTCAGTAATATCATTTTCCCCTAATTCAGGAAATACTCTAGGGTTATTATCTCCCTTAGTTTGGAAATGAATTTCATCATCTTCAGACCAAGTATTAACAACTCGATGTATCACAGGATATTTCGAATTTGCTTCAAAAACAAGTATGTCTCCGTTATTTATATTTTTCGCTTCAACACCTAACAAAACCATGATATCACCTTTATTAAATCCATTCTTAAAAGAAAACTCATTAAATTCTTCTAAAGAAACATCATTAGACTCATACCAATTAGAATTTTCTTCCCACCAAGAATCAAACCCCAACCCATCATGTTCCATACTTCCGGAAACTACTGCAACAACTGGGAATCCAGTTCCCAAAACAGTTGTCAATAACATCCCATAAATAACATACTTTACAATTACAAATGCTAAAATAAATGCAACAATCCAACTAAGTAAAGAATCACTATGCCAAATAAAATTCCACGCATCTTTTAAAAATTTTTTAAGTTTCACTTTAAAACTTTGATAAGTTCTGAATTACTTTTTTTCAATTCAGCAACAGCATTTAATAACATTTTTTTAGGATCATTTCCTTCAACAGTTAAAATAGGATTACTGATCAAAGGATGCTCAATATTATATCCTGTCAATTTAACACCAGAATTTTTCCATAATTGGGTTCTTAATGCATTAGCCAAAGTATGGTCCTCACCTATCAATTCAAGTTTCAAAGAATCCTTTTCTGAAGATAAAATTTTTAATTCCATTTTTAATCGAAAAAAAGGAAAAATATGCACTTTTAAACCTTTCTATTTCTTTAACAAATCACCAATAGTTACAGATTCGCTCTTTAAATTAACATCTTTCTTTATATTCTTATTAGACTCAACACTTTCAATTAAATCTATATTCAAAAAAACAGCTAATTTTTTAGCCAATCTAAAACTTGGTTTTAACTTTCCAGTCTCTAATTGATGTATAACAGATTCTTTTTCAGCTAAAGCTTGAGCCAAATCTTCTTGGTTTAATGATTTTCTTTCTCTAGCCCCTTTAATTTTTTTATAAAAATCCTCAACAATAACATCTACATATTCAGGTTTAGATTCCAATTCTTTTTGAAACTCGATTTTTTTATCGACCACTGGTTGATTTATCGCAACAACACTGCCATGCTTAGAGCAATCCAAACAAACTTGAACAACTGCCCCCTCAACAATAGCATCAACTAATTCCCTTTCTTTTCCACACATATCACAACCTGCCATAAAAAAGGAAGTCAAAAGAATTATATTAACTTTTCGATATCTTCAAGGTTATGCAATCCTTCTAATTTTATTTCTTCATTAATCAGAATTGTAGGGAACATAGTAATATCATTTAATTCCACAAACGCATTAACTACTGAAACATCCAAATCTGTTGGTAAAGGGATTAACATAATTTCAGATCCATATTTCTCTTTTAAATCCCCAAGAATCCTAGATTGAACATTCTGAGATTGTTTTATATTGTCCTCTTGAGGATCATCTAAATAAAAATAAACAACAGTTTCATAATCTTCATTGCATTTATCTCTCAACAAAATACTATTCAACCAAAATTCTGTTTTCAATAAAGTATATTTTTTCTTTTCTTCAATTAATTTATCTCCAAGTCTATTAAACTTAGCATAAACTTCAATTTTTTTACCTTCTTCATAAATCCTATCAGAAAATGCTAAATTATCTTCAACAGCAATATCACAAAAATCTTCCCCCATTAATTGATAAAAATTAGTTCTCAATTTAGAATCCAATAACTCAAATTCTAATTCTTCATATTGATCTTTAATAGAATTACTACGATAAGATTCTATAAAAACACCCAAAGACACCCCCACTAAAAACAAAATCACAGTCAGTACTAATGCTTTCCCAAAAGCACTTTTTTCGTTATGTTCTTTTACCATTTAGAATATCCTCGCTTCCAGAGATAGAGTGAAATTATTAAAAGTATCGGAAAGGCAGACAAATAAAATAAAGCATAAAATATAAATGCAAAATCTATTTTAATTTTAGCTTCCTTTAATGTTTTCAAAGAAAAATAAATAGATGTTCCAAATAATAGAACAACCAAAATGGCAAAATAAGTAAACACACTTGGTAACAAATATATTTCAGAAAGATCCAGGATTGCAGAATTTTGTTGCACAGAATATCTGCTAAATAAAAACCAGTCGTAAAGTTTATCCAATACAACCCAAGAAAATACAAAAAATCCTGTAAACGAAATAAACAGATGACTCATAAAAAATGGAATAACAAAAATTCCAAACATATTGTATTTTTTACTCCCAAGGGCACTCCAATGTTTTACTAAAGTTTGAAATCCTCCAACATTCCATCTAATTCTTTGATCATACCATGGTTTAATTTTTGATGGGGCAGAAGTAAATACTTTCGCACGAGTGGCCATGCGAGTTTTCCATTTGTGCCTCAAAAGATTCCAAGCAATCTCAATATCTTCAGTCATAATATTTTTATCGAAACCCCCTCCAATATCTTTCAATGCCTTTTTTCGATATGCACTCAAAGAACCTGGGGTTACAAAAACAGCATGTAATGCATCCAAAGTTTTTCTAGTCCAAGCAATCAAAACATATTCCATTGCCTGGCATTTTTCTAATAAATTATTTCTATTTTTAACCATGCATGCCCCAGTAACTGCACCAACTTTTTCATCAGCAAAATATTTCATAATTTCTTTCAACGAATTTTTAGTTGGATAAGAATCGGCATCAATAATTGCAACAAATTCATTTTTAGTTTTTTGAATAGCCTTATTTACAGAATCAGCCTTTCCAGAATTAGGTTTATCAAATAAAATAATATTTTTATATGTTTTTACAATTTCGGCCGTTCCATCAGTACTCCCATCATTTACTACAATAATTTCTAATTTATCTTCTGGGTACCCATTATCCAAAACAGCTTGAATCGTAGCGCCAATTGTTTTCTCTTCATTATATGCCGGAATTATAACACTTAATCCTTCATTAAATTCGGCTCCAGGATCTTCAAAAAATTCTTTTCTTATTTTAGAATACACTATCAACCCTAACAAAGATACGTACATTGTTGTGATTATATAAAATAAATACACACCAGTTATAAATTCCATATGAAGGGAAATCTAAAAACAGTTATAAATCTTATTGTGAAGAATCATTCAGAATTTCTTGTTTTTCTTTTTCCTCAACAATTAACTTATCTTTTAACTCATCTTCAACAACATCAAAATAATCATAAAATTTTTGAGTTAATTTTAAAATTTTTGTTCTTCCAAATTTTTCAGAAATCAAAAAACCTTCTTCTTTCAACTTTTTTATATGATCATAAGATTTATTTCCACGAGTCTTAATAACATCAGACTGAATTGCTGGTTGTTTATATGCTATAACTGCTAATGTTTCTTGAGCTGGAAGATCTAATTCAGCATCAGATAATAATTTTTCAGTTAAATGCAAATAATCTTTTCTAATATTTAATTTCCATCTATCTTTATCGCTAACAATTTCTAAAGCTCCACTCTTAGAAGAATATTCTTCTTTTAATTCATCTAAAGATTGTTTAATAAAACCAATACTTCCAATACTAGCCATCTTACTTATTTCTTCAACATTAAGAAATCTTCCAGTTGTAAATAATACTGCCTCGATTTTATTTCTTTCTTCAGTCATATTTTAAACCTCAATATTGCAGCAATCCCACCAAATTCCTTCAATTGCTGTCCTTCTGTGGTATCCACAGAAATTATTTCTACAGTTGCCCCAATTGCTTCAGCTTTTTCTTCTAACATATCCAGTTTTTCATCTTCTATTTCTTCAGAAACTAAAACAACTTCAGTAGCACCACGTTCTAAAGCAGTTAAAACATCTTTTTCTTTATACACTGCTTTTCCTCCACCTTTTGTAGATAAAGCATTAAAAAATCTTTCCATTATTTTCTTTTCTTCAATAACTTCTTCAGCAGCTAATAAATCATCACTTTTTTCAACAAGTTCTTTTAATCCAAATTCACCAGTATAACTCAAATCTTTAATGCCCAAAACTTTTTCTTTTATCCTAGTATGTAAATAATCTCCATCAAAAAATGTTTCCTTAGTTGGACCAGGACCGCCAATTAAAATCCCTTTTAGATCTTTATATTCACCAAATTCATCATTCACAGCATTTGCAATTCTTTTAAAAAATGTATGTGCTGCCTCTTCACGAATTCTAGCATAACGAGCTTGACTCTGTCCTCCTTTTGTAGTTTTTCCTGGAACATCAGATGTAAAACTTGCTAATTTACTTATCAATTTACCTCTCAAAATCCCCATAGTTGCTTCTCGAAGATCGACAACCAATAAAGCATAAATACTTACATCATCCATCATATCTTCTAAAATATCAACAACAAAACTTTGATCACACCTATACATTCTTATGTTTAATGGTTCAGGAGGATCAATACTAAAAATTTCAATATCAATTTGACTTTCTTTTTCACTAATATTCCCAGCAAAAATAGCTAGTCCTTTTTCAGGAGTTTTCTTATACAATTTTAATTTTCTAATTATTCTTTCTAAAGAATCTTGAACATTTTGTCTAGTTCTTTTATCTTTAATGTTTGTAGCAGTGTGTTGTTCTTCAGATAAATGATTAATAATTTTAGTAATATTATATCCTGCTGGAATATAAACACTAACTAATTCTGTGTGTCTACCTCTAATCTTTTTTAGAGTATTAATTAAGCTTCTCAATTCCCTTTTCTTTTTTGCATCCATTATAACTTAACTTCTAATTCTCTTCCATTTAAAATATCTTTCGCTTTAGTCACTGCTTTTAAATCTTCAATACATTCTAATAATAACTCTTTATCTTTTCTAGGCAATATTAAAACAATCTCTTCTTTTAAAGATTTATTTTGTTTAGATTTCTCTTGTCTAACAAAAGATAAAATTTCAACAAACCTTTCCCAAACTTTTTCATTACTTTCATCTTTTAATTTAGTAAAATGTTTCGGCCAAGAAGAAATATGAATACTATCAGAATTATTAAAACCATTTACAAAAATTTCTTCTGTAATAAATGGAATAATCGGAGCAAATAACTTTAAAGTATTGGTTAAAATATAATTTAAAGTATATTGTGCACTTTTTCTTTCTTTAATTCCCCTAATATCTGGATTATATAATCTATCTTTTGCAATTTCTAAATAATTATCACAAAATTGTCCCCAAAAAAACATTTCCAAAATCATTCGTGCTTTAGAAGCTTCATAATTTTCAAAAGATTCAGAAATTTCTTTAATTAAAAAATTAAACTTGGATAATATTCCTTTATCAATCGCCTCTAACTTAATTTTTTCATCTTTATAATCTTCTAAATGCATCAGAGAAAATTTACTAGCATTCCATAATTTAGTAACTAATTTTTTCCCATTTTGTAATTCCTGCTCAGAAAATGAAACATCATCTCCCAATTTTGCAGAAGCAGATAAATATCTTAATGGATCTGCTCCAAAACCATCCAAAGTTTCTTGAGGAGAAATAACATTTCCACGAGACTTTGACATTTTTTTACCATCTTTTCCTAAAATCCAACCATTAATTAATAATTCTTCCCAAGGTTTTTTTCCATAATGCAAATTACTTTTAACAATAGTATTAAAATTCCAAAATGTGATAATATCATGCCCACTCCTTCTAACTGAAAAAGGTTTATTTTTAATTTTATCATATGCTGGAGTTCCTTTCAACAAATCCTTAACAATGCTTGGAGTTAATGCAGAGGTTGCCCAAGTATTCATGATATCTTTTTCAGGAATAAATTCTTTTCCTTTACATTTCTTACATTGTTTAATATTTGGTTTATCTACCAAAGGGTCAACAGGTAATTGTTTTTCATCAGCCAAAATAACTTCATCACAATCTTTACAATACCAAACTGGAAATGGAATGCCAAATGGAATTTGTCTTGAAATGCTCCAATCCCATTGTAAACCTTTAATCCAATTATCATATCTGTTTTTCATATGTGAAGGATACCATTCTACTTCTTTTCCCCATTTGATCATGTCTTTTTTTAAATCTAAATATTTAATGAACCATTGTTTAGAAGTTATAATTTCAACAGGATGTCCACATCTTTCATGAGTATTAACTGCATGATTTATTTGTTTTTGGTTTAATAATAATTTTTCTTGTTTCAAATCTTCTATAATTTTTTTCCTAGCCACTTCAACTTTCAATCCTTCATATTTTCCAGAAATTTTAGTTAATTTTCCATCCTTACTAATTGCTTCTTTTATTGGCAACTTGTATTTTTTCTGCCATTCCATATCAGTTTGATCTCCAAAAGTACAACACATAACAATTCCTGTTCCTTTTTCGAGATCTACTTTTTCATCTTCCATAATTGGAACTTCAAAACCAAACAATGGAACTTTAGCCATTTTTCCTTTTAATTTTTTATATCTCTTATCTATGGGATTATAAAAAACAGCAACACAAGCAGACAAAAGTTCCGGCCTTGTAGTCGCAATAACTAAATCTTTTCCATCAACATTAAATTTAATATCATTAAAAAAACTTGAAAATTCTTTATCTTCTAATTCAACTTGAGCAATAGTGGTTTGACATTCTGTACACCATAATGAAGGAGACTCAATTCTGTACTCTCTCCCTTTTTTATACAAATCAATAAATGATTCTTGAGAAATTCTTCTTGACCTTTCATCAATAGTAGAATAAAATAAATCCCAATCTGCAGAAATCCCCAATCTTTTGGCATCTTTCAAAAACATAGGAATAAATTCTTCTTTTATAGTTTTATTACATAATTCAATAAATTTCTCTCTACTCATAGATTTTGAATCCACATTTTTTTCCTTTTCAATTAATCTCAAAGTTGGCAACCCATTATTGTCCGTTCCAAATGGATTCAAAATATTAAATCCGTTCATACGTTTAAACCTAACAAAAAAATCTTGCAAAGAATCTCCAAATGCATGGCCCATATGCAACTTTCCAGAAATTGTTGGAGGAGGAATATCTAAAGAATATATTTTTTTCTGAGAGTTTATCTGAAATTTATAGATCCCGCTCTTTTCCCAATCTTTCATCCATTTTTCTTCAACTTCTTTAAAATTGTATTTCTTAGCCAAAACCATTAGAATCAAACCTAAAAATATGTATATAAAACTTTCTCCTATTCCACATTTATCTTTCTCTTTCTCAAACTAGCAGCCAAACTAATTGGATCAATAACCAAACCATCCCTGGCAGCAATAGTTTGCACATTGGTTCTCCTTTGGATATCTCTTGCTTGATAAATGGGATTTTGTTCTAAAATTTTCTGGCCAAAATGTGTTATAATCGCTAATCTTGGACGAACAGCAGAAATTATTCTAACAGAATCATCAGAAGATAAATGATCATCACTACGATATCCAAAAGGTTCTAAATTATTTATAATCAAAATATCGGTCCCTTTTAGTTCATCAATTAATTCAGGAAAAAAAGTAGTATCCCCAGTATAACCAATAGAAATTTTATCAGAATTTATTTTAAATCCAAGAGAATTTGCATCCCTATGTTTAGTTTTTAAAGTTCTTAGTTCAATTTCATTTCCAAACTTGACTGTGTTTCCAGCCTCTAATGATAAAAATTTATCTAAAAATTTTCTATGAGATCTTGTAATGAATGGCCTTTCTCCTTCTACACCAACCATAACAGATTTACTTCCAATCAAAATTCCATTTTTATCCAGCCCATCATGAGTCATCGCGCTGATTACTGCATTCAAATCATTACAATGATCTAAATGATTATGACTTGCTAAAATAATATTATTTGCTCTTAAGCTTACTCCATATTCTCTAGCTTTAACCAAAGAACCTGGACCGGGGTCTAAATGAAATTGAACATTCTTCAATCTAATAATAATCCCTCCAGAAGCCCTTAATTGCTTGTTTACTGCAAGTTGACCGCCCGCTGTACCTAAAAAAACTATTTCATTACTATTAATTGATGTTCACCCCAATAAAATAGAACTTAATCAGTTTATTAATACTTTGTGGTTCAAACATAATCAAAAGAAAATATTTAAAAAGGCAACATAATACCAACAAGTATCCCGGGGCGGTAGCTCAGCTGGGAGAGCGCTAGACTGAAGATCTAGAGGTCGGGGGTTCAAATCCCCCTCGCCCCATTTTAAAATTATAAATCTCTTTCTAAAAGGTCACGTTGGTCATATAATTCTACGGCCCCAATTTCAAAAAAATCATAAGGACGCGCATAAGCACCATCAATAATATAAGTTCCTTTTTCTATTTCTCTCAAAGACATATATCCAGCCCTATCCTCTAACATATTATTAATTTCTTTTTTAGTTAATTCTACCATAAAAATAATGAAACAATAAAAATATAAAAATGTATCCATTCTAAACATTTAAATAAGCAACACTAATTCCATAAACAACATGAGTTTAGAAAAAATAATAAAAAATAAACTTGGAATTCTAACAGCAGGAGCGTTAACATTAATGAGTTGCGGAGGAGGAGAAAATCCAACAACTCCAGAAGATACCCTACCAACAACACATATTGAACATCAACAAGAAACAACAAATCACAATGGATTATCAACATTTAATGATGATGGAACAAGAATAAATGTAAGCATAAAAGATCAAAATAACAATCCAATTCCTAATGCTACTATAAATTATATAAACGGGGAAAATAATTCATATGATATTTTTATAGTTTCATCCTCAAATCATCATTCAGAAATAAAAGCATTCCAACACAATTCAAAATCACTATCACATACTATTGAATTGATGGGACAAGAAATAGTAAATTATTCTCTAAGAACAGTTTTAGGAACAGATGAAAAAGAAGCATTAATGAATTTTGTAGAATACCATTTGCCACAATCAACAACACACGCAGGAGCAGGAATTTTTTATTCAGGAACAAAAACTTCAGAAGAAATTGCAGATGCTCACGCGGCAGATTTAAACTTATCATTATTTGTAGCACAAACATTGACCGGATCTCAAGCAATTAACGTAGCATCTACTGTAACTGGAACTTTGCCAATTGCAAATTACTTAGAAGAATCTTATGGAGAAAATTCAACATGGGATGTTTACAAAATTTTTGGACTGTTCTCTGTAGACATGCAAAGCAACAAACCCATGCTAAATTTGAATGAACCAACAATAAATGGCCCACAATTAATAATTAACGCAACAACACAAGATTTAGAAACTTACTTCAATTTTATCCCAGACCCAACAAACAGAATTTTGGGACAAACAGAAAATTTTGATCCAATATATACAAGAAAAATAATAAAAATACATTCAAATGGACAAGAAGAATTAATTAGTTTGGTACAAAACATTCCAAATTCTCCTCCATGGACAATCCCATTTAATCATGGAGAAGGCAATTACAAATTAGAATTAATTGTTACAGATGATACTGAAGTAAATACAACTCAAGATCAAAAAAATTTCACAATAGGAGAAGATACAGGAATATTAACATTATCTCCATCGAATGATACATTTCTTCATAGGTATACAAGGCCCGGAGAAATAGAAGAATCAATAGATGATATAAATGGTGAACATGAACGTTTATTTTTGCACCACAATTATATTGGCGCAGGAGTTTCTTCATGGGTAGAAAGATACCCATTATTAAAATTTAATATTCCACAAACAATATTAAATTCAGAAATAACAAACGTAGAACTACAACTTTTTGGAGATTTTATGGTTGGGTCTATGAGTGATTTTAGAATATACTGTAATAAAATAAATTCTTCTTGGAATGAAGAAACAGCAACTTGGAGAAATTCATATGAAAAAATTGGAGATGAATTAATGTATGTAGAAGTGGACCAATTCGATTATGATTCTCAAAATCAAAATAAATTATTCAATATTGATCTAACACAACACATACAAAATATCCTCCATGGCATTGCATTAACTTCAAATGTTTCTGGTTTAAATTTACACTCAAAAGAATATCCTGGAGAAGAATACGATCCAAAATTAATAATACACTACGTCCCAAATAATCAATAAATATATAAATAAATAATCTCAAGAATAAAACAGAGGTGATAATTAAATGAAATCAAAAAAAGGGGCAATTGAACTTTCTATGACCACTATCATTGTTATTGTTATTGGAATAACATTATTAACATTAGGATTAACATGGGTAAGAACTAGTTTGGGAGATGTAATGGATTTAACAGATAAGGCATTTGCAATGTCCAACCAAGAAATAGAAAATTTATTCTCTGATTCAACAGATTTATTAAAAATAGTTCCTAGTACAGCCGCATTAGAAACAGGAGATTCTGCAGAAGTTGGGATAATATTTTATAATCTAGAAAGCGAAACACTTGAATTTCAAGCAAAAACAATAAAAGTAGAAAATGGAGTAGATTTGGGTTGTAAATTCGTAGACACAGAATCCGACACATCAGATGCATTTACATTAAGATCTGGAGCTAATGCAAAAATGAAATTAAGAGTAGATACAACAAAAGAAACAACTCTTGGGCACGGAGGATGTAAAGTTGAAATTACAAGTTTAACAAGTGCAGATACTGGATATCAATTAAAGAAAACATTATCGGTCGAAATAGAACCATAAAAACATAACTTTAAATATCTTCTTTCTTTTTTTTATTTTATATGAAAATCTATAACACTTTATCAAGAAAACTTGAAGAATTTAAACCAATTAAAAAAAATGAAGCAGGAGTATATTCTTGTGGACCAACAGTTTATTGGTACCAACATATTGGAAACTTAAGAACTTATATTTTCTCAGATATTCTTAGAAGAGTTTTAGAACATAATAAATTTAAAGTAAAACAAATTATGAATGTCACCGATGTGGGACATTTAACTTCTGACGCAGACGAAGGAGAAGATAAAATGGAAAAGGCTGCAAAAAAAGAAGGGAAAAAAGCAAAAGACATTGCAAACTATTATCTTAAAATATTCAAAGAAGATTTTAAAAAATTAAATATTCAGTCTCCAACAAAATGGACAAAGGCATCTGAACACATAAAAGAACAAATAGAATTAATAAAAAAATTAGAAGAAAAAAAGTTTACATATAAAACTTCAGATGGAATATATTTTGATACTTCTAAATTTCCTAATTATGCAAAATTTGCTAAATTGAATATAGAAAAATTAGAAGCAGGAAAACGAGTAGAAATTAGAGAAAAGAAAAACAAAACAGATTTTGCATTATGGAAATTTTCCCCAAAAAATGAAAAAAGACAACAAGAATGGAAATCTCCTTGGGGCATTGGGTTCCCAGGATGGCACATTGAATGTTCTGCAATGTCAATGAAATACTTGGGAGAAAATTTTGATATTCACACAGGAGGAGAAGATCACATCACAATACATCACACAAATGAAATAGCACAATCAGAAGCATCTACTGATAAAAAATTCGTGAATTATTGGGTTCATGGGGCATTTTTATTGTCAAAAGGAAAAAAAGTTTCTAAATCAAAAGGAGGACTCTATACTATTTCAGAATTAGAAGAACTTAATTATAATCCATTAGATTTCAGATATTTATGCTTAACAACAAAGTATAGGGTGCCTTTGAATTTTACATTGGAAGCATTAGATTCAGCAAAAAATTCATTAGAAAAAATAAAAAATAAAATACAAGAATTAAATGACACTTCGAAAGGAAATATCAAAAAATATCAAAAAGAATTTTTAGAATCAATAAACCAAGATCTGAACATGCCAAAAGCACTAGCAGTTTTACAAGAAGTAATAAAAACCAATAAACTGGGTGGAAAAGAGAAATTATCTTTAATTAAAGAATTTGATAAAATCCTTGCATTAGATTTAACAAAAATAAAAAAAGAAATAATCCCAAAAGAAATAAAAGAATTAGTAAAAGAAAGAGAAAAAGCAAGAAAAAAAAAGAAATGGGAATTATCAGATAAATTAAGAAATAAAATAAATTCTTTAGGATATGATGTAAAAGATACAAAAGAAGGCCAAAAACTTAAGATATTAAAATAGAAACGTTTATAAAAAGAATATTGTCACAAATTCTACAGGTTTAAAAAATGAAAATACAAGATACACAAACAAACGTATTAATTAATAATACTGCTAAAAAACTAAAAGAAATCAAAGAAATTACTAAGCCAGAGTGGGCAAATTTCGTAAAAACAAGCAGAGCAAGAGAAAGACCTCCTGCAAATTCAGATTGGTGGTACGCAAGAGCCGCTTCAATTCTAAGAAAAACATATTTACTAGGACCAATTGGAGTAAATAAATTAAAAGTAAAATATGGCGGAAAGAAAAATAGAGGCCATAAACCAGAAAAATTCTTTAAAGGTTCAGGAAAAATAATCAGAACAATTTTACAACAACTTGAAGCTGCAAAATTAATTGAGCAAACAGAAAAAGGAGCTCACAAAGGAAGAATCCTTACAGCAAAAGGAAAATCATTATTAGATAAAAAATGACAAGATACATACATCCAGCAAAAAAGAGAAGACTAGGCAAACTAGGCAAAAGAACAAAATGGGCCCCATTTTGGATAATTCCAAAAATAGCAGGAATAGGTAAAAAAATCCATCCTTCAAGATTTAGTGCTGGAAAAAGAAATTGGAGAAGATCAAAAACTAAAGCGTAAAAATGGAAAGAATTTATAATATCCCTTTAAGAAAAGAATTTCAAAAAGCTCCAAGATATAAAAAATCTGGAAAATCAATAAGAGCAATAAAGGAATTTATCCTAAAACACACAAAAGCAAAAGAAGTAAAGATTGGTAAATACTTAAATGAATTAGTATGGAAAAATGGGCCTAAAAATCCACCACACAAAGTTAATGTCAAAGTTACAAAAGAAGAAGACATTGCAAAAGTGGAATTAGTTGATGCTCCTGTTGAAGAAGTTAAAGAAGAACCTAAAAAAACTGCAACTAAAGAAGAGATCAAGGAAGAAGTTAAAGAGGAAGTAAAGGAAGAACTTCAAAAAGAAGGAATGAAAGAATCAGTTGCAGAAAAAGTAGCTGAAGAAGTAAAAGAAGAATCAGGAAAAGAAATAGTAAAAGAAGTGACTAAAGAAAAACCCAAGAAAAAGAAAGAAAAAGTTCCAACAGCAGCTGAACTAGCAAAAAAGAAATAACCCAATAAAAACAGTTATAAACTATTTCTAATAACAAAACTTATGAAATTTCCTTTCGAAAAAAAAGAAAAAGAAATTCTAGAAAAACAAGAAGGAACTACAGATAAAAATTATGGAAAAAATCCAAAATCTAGAACTTTAAAAGAATCATTAGATTATGGGATAATAAATATAAATAAGCCACAAGGGCCATCTTCTCACCAAGTAACTGATTATGTTAAAAAAATACTACAAATAAACAAAGCAGGACATTCTGGAACATTAGATCCAAATGTAACTGGTTCATTGATTATAGCATTAGGAAGATCCACAAGAGTCATTCATAATTTGTTAAAAGCTGGAAAAGAATATGTTTGTTTAATGCACATTCACACAGAACAAAATGAAAATGAAATAAAACAAGCAATAAATTCTTTTGTAACAAAAATAGAACAAATGCCGCCAGTTAGATCGGCAGTAAAAAGAAGAAAAAGACAAAGAGAAATTTATTACATAAAAACCCATGAAATAAAAAATAATCAAGATGTTTTATTTACAGTTGGATGTGAGGCGGGAACATATATAAGAAAATTATGTCACGATATTGGTTTAAAATTAAATACAAAGGCCCATATGCAACAATTAATAAGAACAAGAGTTGGACCTTTTGATCAAAAAACAATGCATTCATTATACGAGCTAAAAGATGCGTTTGAATTATATAAGGAAGGTAATGAAAAAGAATTAAAAAAAATAATTATGCCAGTTGAAACAGCAATTGAACATTTACCAAAAATATGGATTTCAGATCACGCAGTAGATCCCCTTTGTCATGGAACTGATTTAGCAATTCCAGGCATAATTAAACTAGAATCCCATATAAAAGAAAATGACACAGTTGCAATTCTAACTTTAAAGGATGAATTAGTTGCAACAGGAATATCAAAATTAAATTCAGAAAAAATAAAAGATTTAGAAAAAGGAATTGCAATAATTACAAAAAAAATATTCATGAAAAAAGATACATATCAAAAATATTCTAAATCATAACTTATATGTGGTTACATAATACTTAAATAAAGAAAAATCGATTTCTATACTATTATAATAAATAAAAGGAGGTAAACTACAAATGGCAAGAAAAAAGAAAAGTCAAGGCGCTTGGGATAAGTGGGCTTTCAATCTTGCATGGATCCTAGCGGTAGTTTTAGCTCTCGGAGGAGCACTAGCGGGAGGATGGGTTACCATGCCTTTCTGGACACTAGTTCTTGTAATCCTTGGGTTAGTAGTAGGTTTCATGTATAAACTGAAAGACATATCTTTGCTAATCCTAGTAACACTTGCTTTAGCATTATTCGGTGGATCAAGCTATACGGTAATTCCATATGTTGGACCATTCGTTGACAATGCAATTGCATATTTAGTAGCGTTCTTAACACCAGCAACAGTTTTAGTTGCACTAAGAAAAGGTTACGCAATGTTAAAATAAATTTATTTTTTTTCTTTTTTTATTAATAAAAAAACTTATAAATATATATTCAACAATAAAATCATATTTTGGAGGTATTAATAAAAATGTTAGTTGTAAAATCAAAAATAAAAGAATATGTAAAAGATTGTAATGTTTCTGGAGACTTTGCAGAAGCACTAAATAGAGAAGTAGAAACATTAATCTCAAAAGCAGAAGAGAGATGTAAAGCAAACGGTAGAAAAACTTGTCAAGCAAGAGATTTATAATCTCTTTATTATTTCTTTAAACGCTTGCCAAACACCAGCAAGTAATATAAATAATAATTAATAATTAAATTTATGAGTAAAGCAAAGGGAACAAGAGCTGAAAGAGAACTATTTCATTTATTCTGGAAAAACAATTTTGCTGCAATAAGAAGTGCTGGATCTGGATCCACGACAATGCCGGCACCAGACATCCTTGCAGGAAATAAAAACAAACTTTTAGCAATTGAATGTAAATCAATAAAAAATAACAAACAATATTTTCCAAAAAAAGAAATTCAAGAACTATTCGAATTTTCAGATAAAATAAACGCAAAACCATTCATAGGAATGAGGTTTGACAATCATGGATGGTTTTTCCTAAATGCAAAAAAACTTAAAACAAATAAAAATGGCAATTATTCAATTTCTCTAAAACTTTCTAAAGTAGAAGGGATCAATTTTAAAGAATTAATTGGAAAATATAAACAATTAAAACTATAATTTTATAAAAACATATCAATTCTTTAAAATTCAATGAAAATTTTAATAGTGATTTTAATCTTATTAATAATTCCCCAATCATATGCATTTCTAGAAATAACAGAAATAATGTACAATCCAGAAGGTTCGGATAATAATAAAGAATATTTGGAAATATACACAGATTTAAACTTAGAAAATTACACAATAAAAGATTTATATTCACAAGATACATTAACATTAATA
>JABHMJ010000026.1 GCA_018693795.1 Candidatus Woesearchaeota archaeon
ATGCAACAAGTTGGGAGAGATATTGAAAAAGCTAAAGTTTCTCAAGTTATTTATCCTTTTATGCAAATTGTAGATATAAAACATTTAAATGTTGATTTAGTTCAAAGTGGAATAGAACAAAGAAAAATACATATGTTGGGAACTGAAGTTTTGGGGGATATTGGATTTGACACTCCTGTTTTTTTACATACTCCTTTAATTAGTTCATTAAGTGGATCTGGTAAAATGAGTAGTTCTGATGTTGGATCATTTATTTCAATAAGAGATAGTGATGAAGATATTGCTAAGAAAATTAAAAAAGCACATTGTGTTGGAGGAGAAGTTAAAGAAAATCCTATTTTACAAATTGTTCAATTAATTGTTTTCCCAAGAGTTTCTAATTTTGTTATTGAACGTCCTGAAAAATTTGGAGGGAATTTAGAATTTTCTGATTATGGTTCTTTGGAGAAGGCTTTTAGTAAAGGAGATGTACATCCTTTAGATTTGAAAAATGCTTTGTCTAAGTATTTAGTTGAAATAATTACTCCGATTAGGAATAAGTTTAAATAAGTTAATTATTTTTTTTATAGCATGGCTCGTACTGAGAGGAACTATAATGCTCCAATAAAGGAAAATCTGAAATATTATTTTAGTTTATTTAAAAATTATAAGAGCATGGCGATTCTGGGCATAGTAGTTATTATGTTGATCCAATTGGCATCCATTGGAGAGAATTTTTTATTTAAGGGAATAATTGATAAAGGAGAACAATTAGCATCTGGGGCAATTACAAAAGCAATATTTGTGGATTCCTTGATTTTGTTGGGAGTATTATTTATTTCTATATTTTTAATCAAAGTTTTTGGAGCTTGGTTTAAAGAGTATGCAATAATTAGATTAGAAACAAAATTAATGAGGGATTTGAAACAGAATTTTTTTAGCCATATTTTGTATTTATCACATAAATTTCATTCAGAGAAAAAAACAGGCTCATTAATTTCCAGATTAAGTAGAGGCTCCAGGGCATTAGAAATAATAACAGATGTGATTATATTTTCTATTTTACCTTTGTTATTTCGATTTTCCCTAGTTGTAGCAACATTTATTTATTTTGATTTATCTACAGGAATTGCTTTACTTTTGACTAGCTCCATTTTTATTTGGTATAGTATTTGGATGCAAGGGAAACAACAAAAGTCACAAATTTTAGCTAACAGGTCAGAAGATTTAGAAAAAGGTTTTATTGGAGATGTTTTCACAAATGTTGATACAGTAAAATACTTTGGAAAAGAAAAAAGGATTATTGCAAAATATAAACAATTGAGTAATAATACTTGTAGAAAATTAACTAATTTTTGGGATTATTATATGTGGCTTAATTCAGGACAACATTTGATTTTAGGAATGGGGACTTTCTTTATTTTTGCATTGCCAATTTTAGCTTTGTTGAATGGGAACATGGGGATTGGCACTCTCGCATTCATTTATACTACTTATATTACATTTGTTGGATTGTTATTCCAATTTGTACATGGATATAGGGGATTTAAACGAGGCATTATTGATCTTAATGATTTATACCAGTATTCTAAATTTATCAATGAAATTGAAGATGTAAAGGGTGCCAAGGATATTAAAATTGAAAAAGGAAAAATTTCATTTAGAGGTGTTGATTTTTCTTATAATGGAAAAAGGATGATTAAAGATTTAAATTTGGTTGTTCCAGAAAATAGCAAAGTTGCGATTGTTGGCCCCAGTGGTTCTGGTAAGAGCACATTAGTCAAATTACTGTTTAGATTGTATGATTTAAAATGTGGAGAAATATATATTGATGGGCAAGATATTGCAAAAGTAAAACAAGAGTCTTTGAGAAATGAAATGAGTATTGTTCCACAAGATGCAATATTATTTGATGATAGTATTTATAACAATATTAAATTTTCTAATCCTTCTGCATCTCGTGGCGAGGTTATGAAAGCAATTAGGTTCGCTCAATTAGATAAATTAATTAAAAAACTCCCTTTGAAAGAAAATACTGTTGTTGGAGAGAGAGGAGTTAAATTATCTGGAGGGGAGAGACAAAGAGTTTCTATTGCTCGTGCAGTTTTAGCTGATAAAAAAATATTAGTATTAGATGAAGCAACATCTGCCCTTGATTCTCAATTAGAATCAGATATACAAAAAGATTTAGAGAAATTAATGATTGGTAGAACTTCAATAGTTATTGCACACAGGTTGTCTACAATTATGAAATCAGATATTATTATTGTTGTAGATAAAGGTAAAATTGTTGAAGCTGGAACTCATGGAGAATTATTAAATAGAGGAACAGGATTATACAAGAAATTATGGAATTTACAAGCAGGCAGTTTTGTTAATTAATCTTTTTTCTGAACAAATAATTCAATCCAAACATCATTTGATTCTGAAGAAATAACTTTAAAATTTGCTTCATGAACAAGTTTTTCCATGTCTATTTTTTCATAGAAATAAAATGTTCTTGGCTCATTATTATATTTTTCTTGTTTAATTTCTTTTGAGCCTTTGCCTTTTCTTACAGAAATATATATTATTCCATCTTTGTCTAGTAATCTATGGAATTCTTTTAATGATTTTTTTATCTCTGTTTTGGGGAGATGAACAAATCCAACCATGCACCAAATTCCATCAAAAGAATTATCTTTGAATTTTGTTTTTCTAAAATCTTGTTTTAAAAATTCTCCTTTGGGAAAACGTTTTTTTGCTTCTTTTATTTGTCCTAATGAAAGATCTATTCCTATTGGTTTAAATCCATCTTCTAAAAAATAATCTACATCTCTTCCCGAACCAGAACCAGCATCTAATATTCTTTTTCCAGGTAATAATGATTCAAATCTTGATAATTGAAATTGCATTAATTGATCTTCACTATACTTTGCATAAATTCCGGCAATTTTATTATATGTTTTAATTGCTTGCTTGAATTTTTCTTCTGTTTTCATCATAAATTAACGAGAAATAGTGTTTTTTAAAGGTTTTCTTTTGCTCTTCTAGCCTTAGGAATGTAATTTAACAAGACATTATTTGATACTCTCCCCGAGCCTATGAAATGTTTTTTGTATTTTACTACCTTGTACGCATTTTCTTGCTTTTTATCTAACATTAAATTCTCCCCTGCCATGTAAGCTTGAAAATCTTCATCACTTAATTCTAAAACATTTTTCTTTGGATTGTCCAGTAATTCTGAACCTTCTATGGATAATCTAAATCCTCCTCTTTCTATTTTCCCGAAGTAAGATCCAGTATTATTTATCTTTAGATTTTCTGTGTTGATTTCTTGTAATTTTGGATTTGTAATATAAACTTTATCATTTTTTGCAATATAGAATAAATATTCTCCTTTTATTCCACAATCAAATTGTTCTTTTATTTGTTTAAGGATGTTTTTTATGTCCTTGTTTCTCATTATAGTTAACATTGTTTTGTTTGATTATGGATGTTTATTAAACCATTCCTTTCTTCTTAGATTGTTTGAAAGGTTTATGTATTTCAAATTTTGAGAATTCTTTCTTTTGTTCTTTTATTTTGAATACTTGATCTCCCTTTCTTACTCTTTCTTTTATTTTTATTGTAACATCATCACCTTTTTTAGCTTTTTTTGCTGGTTTTTCATTTACCCAAATTTCTTTTACTTTTGTTTTGTAAAATCCAGTTAAGTCTCCAGTAAAAGCAATTGTATCTTTTTCTTTTATTTTATGTTGTTCCATTATTATCTCGGCAACTTTTAATTTTGGATAAAATCTATTTACAGTTCCAATTTTTTCTTTTGTTTCTGATGCTATTGATCCATAAAATTTAGTCCAGGAATCATTTGTTGGGGTTCCTAATAAGAAATTTGTTGTGAAACCGCGATTGTATACTTTTTCTAATTCATTTAATAATTTTAAGATGTTTTTTTCTGTAAATTCATTTTTTTCTATTAAATTTATAGTATCTTTGTAAGCTTTTGTTACAGTGTAAACATATTCTGGGCCTTTTGCACGGCCTTCTATTTTTAAGACATCTACTCCTGCTTTGATTAGTTGATCTAAGATTGGTAAAGTGCATAAATCTTTTGGAGACATAACTTGTTCTCCTTCTAAAATAAATTCTCTTCTTGGATCTTCTTCATCTATTATTTTATATTTCCTTCTACATTCTTGCAAGCATTGCCCCCTATTTGCAGAAATTCTATTATGAAATTGGCTCATAAAGCACCTTCCAGAATAAGCAACGCACAAAGAACCATGAATGAAAGTTTCTAATTCTATTTCCCTTCCCTTATAGTTTAGTTTTTCTTTTTTTATTCTTTTTTTTATATTTTTTATTTGTTCTAATGTGCATTCTCTAGCTAAAACTATTCTTGGAGAAAATTTTGCGTAGAATTTTAATGATTCATAATTTGAAACGGATAATTGAGTTGAAATGTGTACTTCTATTTTTTTTTCATTACATAATTGTATTATTGCCGCATCTGTTGCTATGACTGCATCTACTTCTGATTTTTTAACTTCATTTAATATTGATTCTACTCTTTCTAGTTCATGATCGTAAATTAGTGTATTTAGTGCTAGATAACCTTTTACTTTGTTTTTGTGTAAAGTTTCCATTACTTTTTTTAATTCACTTATTTTGAAGTTTCTTGCTGATGCGCTTCTCATGTTAATTTGTTCTATTCCGAAGTATACTGCATCTGCTCCTGCTTTTATTGCTGAGCTTAAAGTTTCCCAATCTCCAACTGGAGCTAAAATTTCTGGTTTTTTCATATTAATTTTGATTTTTTGTTATTTTTTAAGGTTAACTATTTATAGTTTAAATTGTTGTTTAATTTATGGAACAATACATCACTACAAGTGAATTATACTTAGAAAACTTAAGAAATTGTTTAGATTGGTATACTGCACGTTCTATTTTTATTAGAGATTGCGGGGGAATAAGAGAAGATGGAGAGTTTCATTGCGCTGGCCTTAAAAAAGTTAGAGAAGATCTTGAAGAGAAAAAATTAGATTTTCGTAAAAATGATTCTGGTTTGCATATTTTAATTGATTCTGATGAAGTATTTCATTTTCCTTTTCAAGATGTTGGAACTAGGGAAGGCAAGGGTTTTTCAATTGCATATGAAAGAATTGATGCAGATGGACGAATGATGTTTATTCAGGGTAAAGACCCCTATGATCTAAATTTGCCCGAACCATGTGGATCTATGGCAAGAGATATTATTGATGATCATTTAATAGAAATATCTTTTAAGGGAAGAATTAACTTAAAATTCCATTCTTGGATGCAGAAACCACATTTTAAATATTGGACTGTTGAGAAACCTTAAATTAATCTTTTTTTATCTTTTTCAAGGTGAATTACATTAACAGGACAGGCTTGTGCTACTTCCATATTTTTATCTAAATCTTTTTCTTGAAACTCTTTTTCGAATAATTCTTCATCAATTTCTTTAGAATTTGTTAAACTTGATTTTCCATCTGGTTTCATTTTCCAATTTTTTGAATCTAAAGCAGCACATGAACCACAACCTATGCAATTTTCTCTATCATAAACAAATTTGCACTTTTTCATTGTAATCTTTATAATAATTAGTTTTTTAAATGTTATGAATTTGGAGAAAGTTTATAAATTATGACAAGATTATATTTCTTATGAATGCATATGAGATTGAGAGGTTTGTTTTAGATAATGCTGTTAATTATGATGGCAAAGCTAATTTAGGGAGTGTTATTGGGGCTTTAATGGGATTACACCCAGAATTGAGAAATAAAGCTAAAGAATTAACCCCAGAAATAAAAAAAATTGTTGAAAAAGTAAATTCTATGGATTTAGAAGAACAAAAAAAATTATTAAGAGAGTATGGCGCTGTTGAAAAACCTGAAAAGGTTGAAAAAGATAAAATGCCAGAATTAGGAGAGGTTAAGAATTTAGTTGTTAGATTTGCACCAAATCCTAATGGGGCAATTTCTTTTGGGCATTGTAGACCGGCATTATGGAATTGGTTTGTTAAAGAGAGATATAAAGGAAAATACTTATTGAGGTTTGATGATACTGATCCACAAGTAAAACCACCCGTAAAAGATGCTTATGATTGGTTTAAAGAGGATTTAAAGTGGTTGGGAGTGAAACCAAGTAAAGTTATTGTTCAAAGTAAGAGATTAAAAACTTATTATAAATATGCTCAAGAATTAATTAATTTAAGAGGAGCTTATGTTTGTACTTGTAAAAGTGAGAAAAAAAGAGAATTATTGCATAAAAGTATGAAATGTTCTTGCGAAGATGCATATCAAACAGAAAGATGGAAAGGAATGTTTGATGGAAAATACAAAGCAGGTGAGGCTGTATTGCGTGTTAAAACTGATATAAATGCTCCAAACCCTGCAGTTAGAGATTGGGCTGCTTTTAGAATTGTTTCTGAGAATAAACACCCCTTAGATTCTAAATCTATTGTTTGGCCATTGTTGAACTTTGCTTCTGCAATTGATGATCATGAATTTAAAGTTACACATATTATTAGAGGAATTGATTTGAGTATTTCTGATGACAGACAAAAATATTTGTATAATTATTTTGGATGGAGATATCCAAAAACTATGTATCATGGTAAATTATTAGTTGAAGGAATAAAAAGTACTTCTGAAACGGTTAAATTAATGGAAGAAGGAAAAGTAACTGGTTGGGATGATCCTTCATTAGGCACAATTAAATCTTTGAGACGTAGGGGTTTTTCAGCTGAGGCGGTTCGTAAATTTATGTATGATGTTGGAATAAAGAAAACAGATATTAATGTTTCATTTGAGACTTTAGCTTCATTTAATCGAGAATTGATTGATGCTAAAACTGAAAGGTATTTCTTTGTTGAGAATCCTCAAAAAATTAGAGTTTCTGATGCTCCTGATTTGGAAATTGAAGCCCCATTACATCCTGATTTAAATATGGGTGTACGTAAATTTAATACACATCAATACTTTTATATTTCTGATAAAATTGAAAAAGGTATTTTGTATAGATTTATGCATTTGTTTAATTTTACAAATGGAAAATATCATTCTGCTGAAATGGATAAGAATTTGAAAGCTAAGTTAATACATTGGTTGCCTGTAAATGATACTAATGTTAATGTTTCTATATTAATGAATGATGGTTCAGTTAAGAAAGGTTTGGGCGAGAGTGCTTTGAATGGTTTGAAAGTTGGATCTGTTATTCAATTTGAGAGATTTGGGTTTGTTCGTTTAGATTCTAAATCAGATAAAGAATTAGTTTTTGTTTTTGGACATAAGTAACAAAACTTATAAGTTAATTATATATTCCTAAATTTGATGAGGCCTTTTTTAAAAAAAGCAAGAAAATATACATTAATTGCATCTGCCTCATTTATTTTATATGGTGTTGCAGGAAAAAGATTAAACGTTTCTACTACCAAATCCCCTGGAGATAAATTAACTACTGTTGAAGCCAGGCAAATAATAAGAGATGAACAAGAAAAATTTTATTTAGATGGGAAAGTAATTAATTTTATCCCATTAAATGGAGATCATAGAATTCCAGATAAAAATACTACTATGGCATTTGCATATTCTTCTGGAGGAGAATTCTATATTGCTATGAATGAAGATGAAATATATAGAAAAGTATTATTTCATGAAATAGGACATGCCATTGCTAGCCCTCCAATCCATTCAGAGAGTACTCTTGAATCACATTTAGGCCATATTATTGAAAAAGGAGATCCAAAAAATTATTCAAAAAAAAGATGGATAAAATATCTTTACTCTCCAGAAGAATTTTTTTGTAATTTATATGCTTTAATAAAAAATTAAAAAGAAAAAAATTAAAAGGCTTTCTTAGCCCCATCTTCCATTGCCTTTTCAGCATTGTCTTTTGACATCATTGCACACATAGTTGTTCCGCAATCTGGGCATGAACCCTTTGCCATAAACCCACCTTTAGCTGTTTTATTAATTGCTGGGTCTTTCATTTCTTGTCCTTTTTTCTTACATTTAACGCAATATGCTTGTACCATTTTTTTATTTCCTCCGTAAAAATTATAACTTTAGGTTAAATTTCCTATATAAAAAGGTATTTATTTATTTTGTTAAGGGTGTTTATCCGTTAACTTTATAAATGAACTAAATTAACGAGTTTCTATTATGGTAAAAGTTCACACGAGGATGAAAAGAAGATTAGGGATCAGTACTCATAAAAGTGGAAACGTTTCTACTGTTGCAAAAAAGAAGGGACCTAAAACTTTTCCAAGTGAAGATAGTGCTAAAGCATACGCTGCTGAGCAAGGAATAAAAGATTTTGAGTTAAAAAAAGTTAAAAAAGGTTTAAGATTTCAAATTATTTCTAAGTAATTCTAATATTTTTTCTGTTGCTTGATCTGCGGTTATATTTGTAGTATCAATTACATGATCATATTGTGATTCATCATTATGATCTATATTATAATATTTTTTGTACCTTGCCAAATCGTTTTGTTCTCGCTCAATTTCTAATTTTTTTAATTCTTCTAATGAATCAGCTTTTCCTTCATTTCTAGATTTATCTTCCTTTAAATGATTCCATATTCTTTTTGCACCAGCATCCATATCACATTTTATGTATAATTTTAATGATTCTGGAAGGAAATGATATTGAGTTCTCCCCTCCACTACAACTATATTATTTTTTGATAATTCTCTGGCTTTTTGTGCAGCAATATTATCTATTTTTACATCAGATTCTGGATGTTCTAAGGCATATTTATTTAATTCATTTAGAGACATTCCAAGTTTTGTTGCATATTCTCTTCTCATCCCCCCCACATAAATTCTTTCTGTATTGAATTCTTTTTGTATTGCTTTTGCGATAGTAGATTTACCTGATCCGCAAGGGCCAGAAATAGTTATTATCATAATAGAATTATTTTGTTTTAGTATTTAATATTTTAGGTAATTAAATAATGCTTTTTACAATATCTTTTATTTTATCTTTACCTATAGAAATTAAAAACGTTGGTAGCCTTGGCCCGGTTTCTTTTCCAATTAAAAACATATAAACATTTTTGAAGAATTCCCTTTGTCTTTTTTTCAATTGTTGTTCATCTAATCCTTCTTGTTTTGGAACTTCATAAGCTAAACTTGTTAATTTATCTAAACTCCAATTATCTTCAATATTTGAAAAGAAATTAATTAGAGACTCTTTCTCGTTTTTTGAGAGTTTCTTGAAATATTTTTCATTATTAACTAATTCTATTTTATTCTCTGGAGAAAATTCACTAATCCAATTTTGTGATAAAACTAATCTTCTTTTTACTGAGTCTTTGTTTGATTTATCGCCAGTTTCTTTTAGTATTCTTTGAACTTCCCTTATATTCCCTTGAGTTATTTGGCCTATGCTTCCAATTAATCTGAATGAAATATTATCTTTAGATACGAAATTATTTTTTACCTTTGATAATTCTAACGCTCTTCTTTTACTTTCTTTCAAATCTTTGTAATTTTTTTGTTCTCTATCAAATTCATCATATTGCCTTATTATTTCTGAATCGAAGCAAAAATCAAATTGTTTTGTTGGAAGTGTTCTTAGGAATAACCAACGTAGTAATTCAGGTTCGTAAATATTTAGTAAACTTCCCGGACTTACATTTATTCCTGTTGATCCAGACATTTTTGAAGATAATCCACTTAAACCAATAAAATCATAAGGTTGATACATCGGAGGTTCAAAATTAAATACTTCTTTTGAAATTCTTCTTGCAACTTGATAGCTTCCTTGTGGAGAAGAATGATCTTTACCGCCAGGTTCGAAGCAAACGTCTTCATATTTCCAACGCATTGCCCAATCTACTTTCCATTGGAGTTTTCCTATATTTTTCTCTTTTATGTTTACTTTATTTTTGTTTCCGCATTTACAAGAATATTCAACTTCGTTTGTTTTTTCATTGTATAAATCTATTTTTGTAAAATCTTTATTACATTTTTCACAATAAATCTCTAATGGATAATAATTTTCTATTTCTTTTTTTGTAAAACCTTGTGTTCTGAAATCTGCTAGAATCAAAGCAATTTGTTTTCTTTTTTTCATTGCTTCTATTATTTCTTTTTTATATTTCCCAGAAGCATACATTTTTGCTTGATATATAAATTCTGGAGTTACTCCTAATTTTGGAAGATCTTTTTCTAATTCTTTTTCAAAATGTTCCGCATAACTTCCTTTTTTTTCAAAGGGATTTGGAACTTCAGAGTAAGGCAATCCAATATACTTTTCAAAGTTTTTAGAAATATTTTTTGGGATTTTTCTTAGCCTATCATATTCGTCCCAAGAAAATAAAAATCTCACTTTCTTTCCTTTATCTTTTAAAGCTCTTGAAACAGCTTCTGCTGTAATTAAATCTCTAAAATTTCCTATATGGACTGTTCCACTTGGGGATATTCCTGCTGCTAAAGTAAATAACTTCTTTTTTGGGTTTTTATATATTAAATTTTCTGCAGCTTTGTCTGCCCAATGAATATCTTTTGCCATTAAGAAGAAACCCTGTTTTTAGTTTTTAAGAGTTTTGATTTTTGTTCATAGTATGGGGAAAGTTTTATAAACTGTTGATTTTCACAAATTGTAACCTAATGATAGGAGGGTTTACAAATGGCTGAAGTTTCAAAAGAAAAAATATCAAAAGCTTATGAAGCTATTGAATTAGCGAAAAAAACTGGTAAAATAAAGAAAGGAGCTAACGAAGTTACTAAAGTTGTAGAGAAAGGTACTGCAAAATTGGTTGTTATTGCTCAAGATGTTTCTCCAAAAGAAATTATAATGCACTTAGAACCTTTATGTAAGGAAAAAAATATACCTTATGTTGAAGTTCCGGTAAAAGATGATTTGGGTGCGGCTGCAGGTTTAAGAGTAGGTACTGCTTCTGTTGCTGTAGTTAAAGAAGGAGAATCCAAGAAAATTATTAAGGAATTATCATAAAGATGGCGCCTAGAGATATTAAAAAAACTAAGGATAAGAAAGGAAAAGATGCTTCCTTATTTTCTTATGCTGTTCCTGCCTCTATTGAAGAAATAGTTGGTAAAACAGGTATGAGAGGAGAAATTACACAAGTTAGATGTAAAGTTCTTGAAGGAAGAGATCAAAAT
>JABHMJ010000027.1 GCA_018693795.1 Candidatus Woesearchaeota archaeon
CAATCACTTGGTTTAACTCTAAATTCATTAGCTACCTTTAAATAAATATCCGGATTCGGCTTTCCTTTTTCAACATCTTTTCTAGTAACAATAAGATCGAACATCTCTTCAAAACCAAATTTCTTAACTACTGCTTCAATATATTCTTTATTAGAGGAAGATGCTATGGCCAACATAATTCCTTTAGATATTTTCTCCTTGTTAAGATCTTTTAAAAGATCCATCAATCCTTCAATTGGTTGAGCCTCCTTTAAAAGATTAAAATAAATTTCGCCTCTCTGTTCTTCAAGGCTATCTATCTCTTCTTCCACATTATATTTTTCTTTTAGAATTTTCCAATTTTCATCAATACTTATTCCCACAATGTGGACTAGCCCATTTTCATAAAGTTCTGGCTCCTTACCGTATTTTTTTAACATCTCTATCCATGCTTTAGATTGTAAGGGTTCAGTATCAACCATTACCCCATCATGATCAAATATTATAGCCTCCACCATTTTCTAACCAATGGATAATAATATATAAATTTAACCAAAACAATACGCCCACCCCGATTAATCTACCCTCAGGGCATAATTAAGGGTGGACTTTTGATTAATTAATCCTTTAGAACTTCTTCATGATAAATAACATGCAACATAAAGTCTCTTAAAAAAGAGTCATCTCTTTTCTTTGAAAGTTTTGTTAGATCCATATATCTTTCAAAGGCGCCAGTTTTTAAAATTAAAAGTGGAAAATTAAACTTCATTAATAACCAATTAACTAAAAGCCTAGTTGTTCTACTATTTCCATCTGCAAAAGGATGAATCCTTTGGTGTTGGTTATGAATAAAACCAATCTTTTCTAAACATTCTTCTCTTGATTTTATGCTATTAAATTCCCTACAAAATTTTTCAAGTTCTTCTTCTACTTTTTCAGGAGAAATTGTTTTAAAATTAGTATTTCCTAAAACTTTATTTTGCACTTTCTTAAATTGTCCCGCTCGATTATCTAAAGAGAATAAACAAACCCTATTGATTTCTTTAAGAGAATCTAAAGTTAAATCCTCCTTGAGATGTTCAAGAATGTATTTCATTGCTTCATTCAAATTTTTAACCATTTGTATGTCTTTTGCAGGCTTGTCAGGATAAACCGCATTAAGAATTAATTCAACAGTTTCTCCGATACTCACAGTGCTTCCTTCTAACTGTGCAGATCCTGCAAGAAATTCAAAAATTTTCCTGTCAAAAGGATTTATTTCTTTTTTAGAGATATTCTTCACTTTATTTGTAATTTCTTTGGATGAAAGATATTTTTCTTTAATTTCTTCTCCTAAAATTAAGTTAAGAATCTTATGGTTCAAAAGAACTCCTAGTTTTGGGCTTCTTTTCCAAGAAAGGATAAATTGATGTTTTTCAAGAAAATCTATAATTTCGTTATTTTTTTTATTTCCTGCAAGTTTTTTTGGGTTTAATTTGGGTAATGTTTTAGAAAGTACCAAAAGAATTTGTTTCATATTTTTTGAAAAAAAAGGATTATAATTAACATTATTTTTAAGGGACCATTTAAGTATTCTAAATATCTTTTCCGTTTCATCATTCTTTATTGGATTAAGAATACCTTGTGAATCTTTTTTTATCCACCCCGTTCTAACTAAGGAATTGACCTGTGCATAGATGGATTTCTTAAAATCTAAATCTTTTTGTTTGCATGGAGCCTTTTCTACCACTTCTGCAAACACATCATATTTTGTTGGCATAAAGAAATTACTTCTTTTATCTTTATAAAATTAACCTTTTTTATAATAAACTTATAACTTTAGTTAATTATTGCACTAAAGTTCAATTCCCATAAGAAAATCAACACCCCGATTAGTCTACCCTTGTGGCAAAATTAGGGATGGGGAATAATAAATAATTATTTTAATCTCTTTTTATGAACAGCTAAATATCTTCTTAAAAAATAATCTACAAAAGCTTCTTGTCCTTTAGGAAAAGCAGAATAATAAGAAGATCTTTTCTTATACTCTATAATTAACATAGGGTATCCTGCATGCCATAAGATATAATTCATTAATAATCTCCCAATTCTTCCATTTCCATCTCCAAATGGATGAATACTCTCAAATTTATAATGAACTCTTGCGGCCAACTCAACAGGGTTTAATTTAGATTTATTGGAGAAATCAACAATCTGGTTCATTGTCTTTCTAATTTCGTTCCAATGGGGGGCAATATAAGAACCAACTCTAACCAAATAATCCCTATATTTTCCTGCAATATCTGGTTTAGTTTCACCAAAGATATTCTTATGCCAATCTAATAACATCTTATTTGTAATTTTCTCTTTTCTATCTAACATCTTCAAAAAGACCTTATTATGCATTTCTGTTTCTTTCACATCTCTAATTGGTTTATTAGGAGAAATTTTATCTTGAATAATTTCCCTTACCTCATGAAGGGTGATTGTAGATCCCTCAATAGCATTAGAATTATAAGTAAAATCAATTGAGATTTCTTCTTTTTCCTTTTCCTTTACGCTTTTTGGAAGTCTTTTCCATTCTTTCTGAAAATCATCTTTTATTTTTTCTAATTTAAGATAGAGATCTTTTTTTAATTCCTTACTAAATTCTCCTTTTATTTCATCAATATTTTTTGGAATTTTTAATCCAAGATATTTCTCTTTAGTTATAACTTTCTTTCCTTTTCTAAATGAATGTTGCAAATAGTGATATTCCTTATTCCCTTTTTTCTTAGCTATAACTCTCATAAAAAGATTACCCTTACAAACTATATAAGTCTTTTGTTTTAAGTAAATATGTAATGGTAAGTATTTATGCCGATTAATCTACCCTTGTGGAACAATAAGGGGGAAAAATTATCTAAAACTTCTAACAGCTTCAACTAAAGATCTAACTTTCATCCTATCAACAGGAAGTTGAGTATTTCCTTGAGGTTTAAAGTAACTTCCAATAATTGCTCCATCCCCGATCATTAATTGACTACGAATATTTTCCAAGTTTACTCCTGCACCAATAATTAATGGAAACTCTCCAAGTAAATTTTTGAACTCCCTTAATTTATCTAAAGGTGTTTCAATGCCAGTTCCACTTCCAGTTGTTACAATGGCTTCACATCTTGATTTTCCTTCAATTAGATCTTTTTCAAGGGTGTTTCCAGTTGGAGGGATGTATTTGAAGCCAACCCCTCCAAGCACAGTCATATGTTTATGTTTTTTTCTTTGTGTTTGATAAAGTTCAAGATTTAGATTTGGAGTTTGAACACTATCAAATTGCACAAATTTAGCCCCAAATTCTTTTGCAAGATCAAAAGATTTGATAGGATTTCTTAAAAGATTTATTCCCTTAATAATTTTAAAATTATATTTTGAGATTTGATGAAGTACTGAAACAACATCTTCTGGAGATCCATGATAATCTTCAATAATTACTCCATTAATTCCTTCTTCCTGGTAAATCTTCATTTCGGATAAGGCTAATTCAATCTTTTCTTTTTTACTTCCTCCTGCTAGATGGATCATTCCAATTAGAGGTTTTGCTGGAAACAAATATTTTAATTCAGTCATGATAAAAATAGATTAAAGTTATTTATAAGAATTATTGTACTCAACTTCAACATTTGGAAAAATAGTCAAAAATGATAAACGCACACCCCGATTAGTCTACCCTTGTGGAACAATAAGGGGGAAAAAACATACTATCTTCTTTAAGACCAATTAGTAAAAAAAGAAGGCTAAATTAGGGACCAAAAGGTAATAATTTCAAAAGAAGATTAATTTTATATCTCTTCTATACAGATTATCGAAGAATACCAAGCATATCTAAAAAAATTAAAGCAATTCTTATGGAGAAATTAGGGCCCGAGAAGTCAAAAGATTTATAAATAGTTACTTCTTATTCTTTCTATGAGTTCAATAGAAAAAGTAAACAACAAAAGTGGAAATTATCTTAAATTTATAAAAAAAGCCACTTTTATGGGTAAGAAATTTGTATATAAAGAACATATCGGAAAAGATACAAAAGCAATAACTAAAGAAAAATATTTATTAGAAAATCTAGATAAAATAACAAAAGAAGAATTAAAATTCAAATTATCCTTCTTAAAATCAATTAATAATGAATTATCTTATGATGAAAAGCTTCCTAAAGAAATAGAAGAAAAAACAATTAGAATAAATAACATAAAAGAAATAAAAAAATATCCTGAATCAGTAGATACAGATTTTGCAATCAAATTTATTTTTAATTCAAATAATATTGAAGGGTCAAAAATACCTGAAGAAGTGGTTAAAAAAATAATAGAAACCGGTAATCTAAATTATAAAAATAAAAATGAAGCACGTGAAGCCCTTAATGCAATTGATGCTTTTGGATATTTAAAAGATTTTAATTTTAATTTTGCTTCAATAAAAAGATTATATTATATTTCAACAAATAACTTATTAATGGAAAATGGTAATTCTTATCCCAAAGGATTCAAAAAAGTTAGTTTAATTGTGGGTGATTCACCCACTACTTCTCCAAAAGATGTGGAAAAAGAGTTAAAAGAATTAATTAATTGGTACAAGAAAAATAAAGGAAAGGTCCATCCTTTAATCCTAGCTTATGATTTTCATTTAAGGTATGAAAGCATTCATCCATTTAGAGATGGAAATGGGAGAACTGGAAGGCTAATTTTAAATAAGATATTAATTCAGAATGGATATCCTCCTTTAATTGTATACAAAGAAAATAAAGATAAGTATTTTAATGCCATTAAACAAGCAAGGGAAGGGAGAAGGAAAAAATATTACCAGTTTATGTTAGAACAAACAAACAAAAGTTATGATTTTATCTTAGATTTACTAAAAAGATATTAATCTCTTTTAGATAAAATAGGTGACTACAAGATTTGAATATTTCTTATTTTGTCTACATTCAACACCCGGGCAGAACAGTTGACGCCCACGCCGAGCAATGCGTAGTTTATAGTATTTATGTGGGGAGTTGTTTGATTAATAGTTATAACCTCATTAATCTTTCATTTCGGATAAATATAATCTTGTCGCCAATTCTACGGCCTTAAACCCTTTTCTCGCCCTTTCACTATTCTCAAACATATCCAAATATCCCTCATCTTTAAAATTTTCATTAATTGTTTTCAATAATAATTTAGAGTATTTTTTTGCATCTTCCCTCCATTCTGGATCTTTTAAGAAAAGTGTTTTTTTATCTCCTATGCTCTGTCTATTTTCATCTTCACAATATAACACTCTTACAACTAAATTCTTATTTTCTTTTGATTTTATAGCTTTTGATTCTATAAAAGAATTATATTCGTCTTGATCAAAAACTTCAAATCCTTCAAGAGAAGGATTATGGGTTTGAACTTTTTTTATATAATTTTCTGGAATCCAAATATTAGAAGGAGTTTTATTAAATGAAAATGTAATTCCTCCCCATTTAGATTTATTCTTTCCAAAATCATAATTTGCTGAAAGGTTTTCTCCATTCTCGAACCTTTTTATCATTTCATAAGAAATTCTTTCTTTAAGTGAATCTTCAACAGCGCAAAAAAAATTATACAGAGGATCATCTGGACCATAATCACTACTAGCGTAATCTTTCAAAGTATTTTCAATAAATTGTTTTGCTTTTTCTACATCTCCCATAAAAATCTAATTAATTATTAATATTTAAATGTTTCTATTATGTTACTACTTCAGAAGAACAATACGCCCACGCCGGGAATTGAACCCGGGTTTCCTGCGCGACAGGCAGGTGTCTTAACCATTGGACAACATGGGCATAATAAGAAATATCTATTTTTGTTTTTAAAACTTGCTATCCAAGA
>JABHMJ010000028.1 GCA_018693795.1 Candidatus Woesearchaeota archaeon
AATTATTTCTGTTGCGATATTAAGTATTTCGGAGATTTGGATTACAGAATCGATAGTATATTTTGCTCCGAAAAATATAAAGATTGTACTTAATATTAAAGTCCACCAAACTTTTTTGTCTAGTTTTTGTTTTTTAATTTTGTTTCTCTTTTTTATTTCTTTTTTTATTTCTTTATCTTTTTTTGAAGTTGAAATTGTATATTTCATATATACAAATAATAGTGCTAGTGAAAGTATTGCTTCAAAAGTTGAAAAATATTTATCCCATATTGCTATCGTAAATAACATTGTTGCACCAAATAAAATTGGCAAATCAACATGAACTAAACTATAATGCACTTTTAGTTTTTTGCCCATAATCGCAGCTATACCCAGTACTAGGAATATGTTCGCAATGTTTGAACCAATTACGTTTCCAACTACAATTTCTGATGAGTTATTTAGTACTGCGAAAAGAGAAGAAATTAATTCTGGTAGTGATGTTCCAATTGCAACAATTGTAACTCCAACTATAAATGCGGGCATTTTTAGATGTAACCCAATTTTTTCTGCAGAATCTGTAAAATAATCTGAAGCTTTAATTAATGTATATAATCCTGCCATGAAAATTACTATCCAGATTGTTATGTTTAACATTAGTTTATTTTAATTTTTTTGTTTTAAATACTTTTTGGAAAGTTTTAAAAGTAAGTTTATGATTTAATTTCTTATGCCGAGATCGCATAGCCTGGTTATTGCACTGGTTTGAGGTAACTTAACGGTTCCTTAAGGTGAAATTGCTAATCCAGGTCCTTTGGGACTCCTGGGTTCAAATCCCAGTCTCGGCGTATTCCTTATTAAGCAAAAGCCTATAGTTTTTTATAGTTTAATTTAAATTAATTAACATGGGAATTAAAACAATTTTAAAATGTAAGAATTTTATTTTAAGACCAATTAAAATTTCTGATGCTAAACCTTATTATCAAACCATGTGCGATAAAGATACAAGGGCTAATATGGAATCTTTCCCATCCAGTATTGAAGAAGCAAAAAAAGAAATCAAAGAGTATTTGAAACAAATTAAGAATAAAGATTCTGAATATTTTACAATTGAAATTAAAGGAAAATATGCTGGAAATGTAGTTTTACAACATCAAAATTGGGATCCTAAATCTGATGAGGGCAGAGTTCATTTATGGATCCATCCTTCATTTAGAGGAAAAGGATTGGCAACTGATGCACTTGAGAAAGTAATTAATTATGCATTTCAAAAAAAATATAATAAAATCTTTGCTCAATGTAAAGCCATTAATAAAGGAGTTATAAAGATTAATAAAAAACTTGGATTTAAAATAGTAAAAAAATATACAAATGAAAATGGAGTTAAAAAAATATTATTTGTAAAAAATAAAATAGGAGGAAAAACTAAGAACTAATAGTTTTTGCTTAATAAGGCTTTGGCCCAGTCTCGGCGTTTAGAATTTGTTCGATGCCCAAACATCGTGGTTTAATAGCCACAGGGGGCAAAGAACGAATATGGATATCCATAATTACAAAAGACGTTTTGAAAGAACCGTCGAGAGAATAAAAAAAGCAGAAGATATTTCTAAAGAAAATAAAGAGTGTATGTTTAATTTTAAAAATTATTTATTGAGTGAGAACATAGGAACGGCCAAGATAGAACGATATTTATTTGACTTAATGAAATATGCCAGGATGTTAAATAAGTCCTTTGCAAACGCTTCTAAGAACGACATAAGAAGAATTGTGGGAGAGATAAATCAAAAAGATTTAGCTGAAGAAACAAAAAGAGGATTCAAAATTCTGCTTAGGAAATTTTATAGGTTTCTTGAAGGCATAGAAGAAAAAGGAAAGTATCCAGAAAGAGTTTGTTGGATTTCTACCAATATTCAAGAGAATCATAAAAAACTACCTGAAGAATTACTAACGGAAGAAGAAATTAAAACTATTATTGAAAAATGTAATAATCTTAGGGACCGGGCTTTGATATCTGTTTTATCTGAATCTGGATGTAGAATTTCTGAGATTGGAACATTAAAAGTAAAACATATTTCTTTTGAAGAATATGGGGCTAGATTAACTGTAAATGGTAAGACTGGTATGAGAAAGATATTAGTTATTAATTCTACCCCATATTTACAAGAGTGGATTAATCATCACACAGGCGAGTGTGGTGATGATTATCTTTGGATTAAATCTAATGGCAAATTTTTGAGTTATACAAGGATATCTGCTATATTGAAGAATGCGGCAAAGAAGGCTAATATTAGGAAAAGGGTATATCCTCATCTGCTGAGACACTCTAGGGCAACTTTTCTAGCAAGCAAAATGAGTGAAGCTTCTATGAAACAGTATTTTGGTTGGACTCAATCTAGCAAAATGGCTGCCACCTATATCCACATGTCTGGAAAAGATACTGATAGGGCGATATTAGAAGCGAGTGGGATTGAAATTGAAAAAGATAAATCTGAATCAATTATGAAACCAAAAAAGTGTGGGAAGTGTAAAACAATAAATGAAGTTACTAATAAATATTGTAAGATTTGTGGATTGTCTTTAGATGAGAAAGAGTCTCAAAAGTTAATTGAAAATGATTTGAAAAGGAATCAAGCTGATGAAGTTATGAATAATTTGATTAATGATCCAGAAATATTGGAATTAATTAAGAAGAAGATTATATCTACGGCCTGACTTTGAATCTGTTGATAATGTCCCTTGCTGCCTCATCTTTTTGTTTTTCCTCACGATCTTCTTTTAGTGCACCAGCGTAAGCTTCTTTTATTATATCTTTATCAAATGATTCAACCTTTTTTAGTATATCTTCACATTTCTTTAGTATATCTTCACATTTTTCTATATCTCTACTTTCATTAGTTTTCCATGCGCCATATTGATTCTTCATATAAGCTCTACAGCCCCTACAAAGCCTTGAATCTGATCTTTGGTTTTTTATATCTGTCTTACAACATTCACAAACCTGTTTAGAACGACTTGCCCCCATAAAAGAAGTAGTACTTTGGTATTTAAATAATTATCCGCCTAACATAAGCATGTTAGAGTCTTGCTTTAATAGTAAAGATTCTTGAGAATTCTATGGAAAAAAAATATTCAAGTGAAATCCCTTGTTGGGTTGAAAAAATTAATGATATAATAAAAAAGAAGGTGGTAAAACCTTCTAGGATGCAAGATGAAAGAAGATATAATAACTAATAAAGAACGATCTTCGGGGCTTTACAACTTAGCTCTAGACAGAATTAAAGAATGTGGATCATCAATAAACGAAATTATTCCTTTTCCAAAAATATTTAGTAAATTGTGCAGATCTTTCTCAATAAAAAAAAGAGAAGTATGGGAAGTTTTGTTTATTCTTAGAGATTTTAATATGATTAGAATTGTTGCTGGACATGGAGTTGTGATAAAAGATGATTATGAAGCTACCTGAAATAACTGAAAAGCAAAAACAGGAAAATCTTAAGATGATTAGAAGAAAAATTAAAGAAAATCCTAAAAACAAGACTCTTGCAGAGGCCGCAGCTCCAAAACTAATTTTAGAAGATCCGGATTTGTTTAACAGAATAAACAAGGAGTTAGATAAAAAAATTGTAGGAGAAGAAGCTACAAGAAAAGTCATATTATTAGTTGCTAATGGGCGTAATGTGGATAATCCTTCTGAGAGGGCTAGTTATAATTTGATGGTTAATGCTGAAAGCGGAGCAGGGAAAGATTACGTCACATCTAACACATTAAAGATATTGCCGAAAAGCGAAGTGGTTAAGCGTAGGAGAATAACTAAGAAGGTTTTTGCATATTGGCACAATAGTAAATTTGAACCAGAATGGACTTGGGATAAAAAATTGTTTTATTGTGAAGATATTCCTAACTCTGTTTTAAATGAGGATGTGTTTAAAGTTATGGCGAGTTCAGGAAATGCCACATCTACAATTGTAATTAACCAAAAAGCAGTAGACATACAGATTGAGGGTAAGCCCGTAATGATTATAACCATTGCAGAAGCAGACCCAAAGTCAGAAAATTTGAGAAGATTTCCCATAGTTGATCTTGATGAAAGTATTAATCAAACTAAAGAGATAATGAAAAGGCAATCTGAGTACGCTATGAAAGGTTACTCTACTGATTATAATAATTCTGTGATGGAAGCGCACAATTACCTTAAAAGAGTTAAAGTGAAAATACCCTTTGCAGATTTAATAGCTAAACATTTTCCAATAGATCATATAATCATGAGAACCAATTATAATAGGTTCTTAGATTATATCAAATCTAGCTGCTCCTACCATCAAAAACAACGTACTCAAGATAAGGAAGGATTCTATTTATCTACAGAGCAGGACTATACAATAGCTAGAGAATGTCTTACTAAAACTATTAGTAGTAAAAATTTAGTTCCAATAACAAAAAACCAGAAAAAAATATTAGAGAAAATAAGAAGATTTTCAAATAAAGACAAATTTAGTATTAATGATTTGGTCCCTAAAATTACATTTATGTCTGATCGGGCGTTAAGAAGCAATATAGACAAATTAACTGATTTAGGTTATTTCACTAGAGAAAATGAAAGTGTTCTAGGTATTAATAAACCAGTTATAATGTATACCTTTGTAGATAGTCCAACTTTTAAAATTCCAGATTATAACTATATTACTTCAAATACTTCAATAGAAACAAATAATACAATTGCTTCAATTGCTTCAAATACTAAAGTAAAAGAAGTAAAAGAAGTAAATGAAACACAAATTCAAGATGAACTTTCTAATTATTTATGTGATAAGTGTGGTAATTTACACCTCCCAGAAATAAATTGTGAAAGGGATGGTACTTCCACCCTTGCAACTCCTCCAATGGCCGACTTTTAATAGCTGTGACTTTCATTAAGGCTACTACGTAGCCTTACCCAAGGTGCACCTATTTCTCTCTGTCCATTAACTAGCGAACAAGGGTGGAAGAGTCGGTGGAAAGATTAAGTTTTTATAAACTTCTTAACTACCTCCCCTATGAAAATGGAGGAAGTTTAATATGAAAAAAATAGTATTAGTTTTAATGATTTTGGCTTTTATTTCTATTATGGCTATAACACAAGCACAAGAATTAAACACAAGAGAAGTTCCTGTAGTTACTAGATTAAGTTATCCGGCAGCTACTTGTGAAGTAATTTGTAATGGTGAATGTCCTGTTGCACCAGAAGGATGGACTTTGAGTGAAAGTGCAGGAGAATCTGGTGGCTGGAATTATCATGGTGCATACGCTTCTGGAAGATGTTTTCATCTGGATGATGGAAATCAACCAGAAGAGGGTGTAGAAAAAATGTGTTGTTATTTTATACAACCATAATTTTTTTCTTTTTTTAGTTATATTTTTAAATATTAAAGATATAGACTTTTTATAGTGAATAAAAAAAATAAACGCAAAAAAAGAAAATCATATTATAAAGTAATTGGCTCTCCAAAGAATTTAAAAGATTTAAAAAAATTAAGTTATTTGACTGATGGACCAATGCCCAAAGGCATTAGAATTAAACCAAGGAAAGGCTATAGATTAATAAATAGAGTATATAGAAATTATGGAAAAAGGCCTTATTATGTTAATGGATACAAAGTGGTGGATTGGGTACAAACATATTTTGGAAGTGACGCATATAAAGACGAATTTAAACCAATTGTGGATCTTTCTATAAGAAGAAGTAGAAAACACAGAAGAAAAGCAAAAAGATCCAAGGAATTTCAACAAATAATGGTTGCAATGATTATTATATTAATAATAATTACTTTATTAAAGTTATTGGGAGTAATATAAAACTGATTGGAAAATGGATGAAGACAAATATTTAGAAGAACTGCAGGCAAAAGTAGATGCAGGGGAACCTCTTGGTTTAGAAGGAGAAGGACATACCAAAACTATGTGTGAGGAAGGGCACCATAAATGGAAAAAGTTAGGTGGCCCAGTAAAAGTAGGTGGCGGAGATTATAAACAAAAATTCATCTGCGATGTTTGCGGAAAGAAAGGGTATATGGTTGGATAAAAATGGGAAAAACAGCAATAGCCTTAATTATAATTATTGGATTAGTATTCCTTTACAATAGCGATTATATTAATCAAGATGAGATTAAAGACGATTTAAAAGGTAATGAGATAACTGGAGAATTTTTTATAGAAGCAGAAGAAAGGATTGATGATTTTTTTAGTTCAGAGCCAATATCTGATAAAACTTTTGAGGTAGAGAAAAGAATTCTTCATTATACTAATATCCAACGGGCAGAAAGGGGTTTATCAATTCTTATTTGGGATAGTCATTTAGGAGATATTGCAAGAGATCATAGTTTGGATATGATAGAAAGAGATTTTTTTGAGCATAACAACCCTGAGGGTGAAGATCCTACTGCAAGGGCAATTGATGCAGATTATAATGTACATAAAGAACTTAGTGGAGGATGGTATTCTGAAGGTATTGGGGAAAATATAGGTAGTATGCCAACAGGATCTGTTGAAGGGTTCGGTTATGTTTCTTCAGATGCAGATTCTATTGCAGAAGCACATGTTAATTCTTGGATGGAAAGTCCAGGACATAGGGCCAATATCTTGGAACCTGGCTATGATAGGTTAGGTGTTGGTGTAGCTTATGATGGAATCTATTATATGGCTACCCAGAATTTTTGGTAACAAATGACAAGAATAAGAAAGAAAGGAATTGCAATTGTTGAAACAAGAAAAGGAATTTTAGTTGTTTCAGGTAATAATAAAAAAATATTTGGTTTACCTGGGGGAGGGGCAGATAAAGGAGAATCACGAAGAAGGGCTGCTTCAAGAGAACTTAGAGAAGAAACAGGATTAAAAACTAAATCATCTAAATTCTTTATTGAATACATGGGGGCACACTGGAAAGATTACAAAGGCAAGATTGTAAAAAATCATGTTAAAGTTTTTATTGTTAATGCTTATGGTAGGGCTAGACCTAGACATGAAGTTAAAAGAATAGCTTATTGGAAACCTGGATCTAAAATTACAATTTCTCATTCAGCACAAACACTAATCAATAAATATAGGGAATATAAAAATGAGTCCAATTGAAATAGTTTTTTGGATTGGTGCAATAATTTTAGTGTATATTTTATTTAAGGGCGGTTTTGGTGGGTGCTCTCATGATTGGAAACAAAGAGGGGGTTCTACTAATGTAGGCGGAGGACAATTTAAAAAAATCTTCACCTGTAGTAAATGTTATAAAATAAGACGTGAGATTTCTTAGCTTGCCAACCACCAGGATATTGTTTATATTCACATTAGTTTAATTCTGCCTTAATATGAATGAATATGTATTGGATATGGTTATTGTTGATGGAATAGCAACAGATTGGCAAGAGAGGTCAATTACTTTCATGGATTTAGAAATTGGGTTGTATGTTGATGAAATATGTTTTAGTATAATCCTCTGTGTGGATGATGATGGCAGCATGGAATTAAATTATGGGTCAATATATATTTGGTAGATGCGCCCTCGTCGCTTGGCTCCTCGGGCGCTTCGCGCCCGATATATCCGACGTTAAGAGTAGGGGAGGATATAGGAGGGGTACTCTGACAGAAAAATAATAACTAAGACCTAAAAGAGTCAATACTTATATTAGCGGTTCTTGATCTTGTTTGTTTTGTTTTATGTAGGATTTGCGAGAAAAATTATTAACTAAAAAGAAAGATTTATATATCAGTTAACTGGAGTTAACTCATGGTTAAAGAGACAGCAATCAAGATTAGTGCTAAAACTAAAGAAAGATTAAACGCACTAAAAAAAGAAGGAGAAACCTTTGAATCAGTTATTCTTAGTAGTTTGGGACCTTTAAACCATTTCAATGGGATTGAAGGAATAAAGAAGATGTTGGATATTTTACTTAATGCTGGAGGAAAAGAACATCATACATTTGGTTCAGCCAAAGAATCCCTTATGTTAGGGGAAGGGTTTTGGATGGATTATCATAAAAAAAGAGCAGACAAAGGTATTAAAGCTAAACTAATTTTTAATAACTCTCTAAAAGAATGGGCACAACATAATAGGTATCCTAAATCTGAATATAAATTTATTAATAAATCCTTTGAACCTTTGACTGAAACAATAATAAGAAATGATAAAATAGGGATAATAATATGGACTAAAAATCCCATTGGAATTCTTATCCCAAATAAAGTTGCTGCAGAATCATATGATAAATTTTGGAAAATTATGTGGAACCCAAGAAAATTGTTAGTTTCAGGACAACGTCAATGGGGGAAGGTTATAAAAGATCTTGAGGATGAGAAAATAAAGCTAGCTTTTTATGATAACACCATTATTCCTCTCCTAGGTAAGCTCGAAAACAAAAGAGTTCTTGATTATGGAGGGGGCCCTGCAATACTAGCAAAAAATCTTAAGGAAGATGGTGCAGAAGTCAAGTTATTTGACATATCTAAAGAGATGAGAATAAGGGCAGGAGAGAGAATTGGGCAAGAGAATGTCTACAAAAAAGTTAAGGATATTCCTAATGATTATTTTGATTTTATAATTTGTAATTTAGTATTGTGTATAGTTCCTGAAGAAGAAGTTAAGAAAATAGTTAACAATATAAAAAAATCACTTAACAAAGAAGGCTTTGCATATATTGGATTTTGCAATCCTAAGCTACTGGATGTTTCAGAATCAAATCTTGACCTAAGGCCAAGACCAAAGCACAAGTATGAAAAAGTTCATAGTTACAAGAAAACTAAAAAAGAAGGAGGTTACCAGATAATTGAGAATCACAGACCGATTGAATGGTATAAAAAAGTGTATAAACAAGCAGGATTGACCTTGGTTGATATTATACACACTCCAGAATATGAACTTAAAGGGAGAAAAATAATAGATTTCATTATTTTTAAATTAAAAAAATAAAAAGATTTAAATATAAGACTATCTAAAAAATAAAAAGATGACCGTCAAAATTAAAGAGGATAAGGTATTGACTACTCCAGAAAATAAACGGTTTTTTAATAAGATTGCTGATTATTTTGATTTTGATAAACATAAAACAAATTATAAAACTGAAATTATTGCAGGATTTTCTACATTTATGGCATTGGCTTATATTTTTGTAGTTAATCCTTCTATTCTTGCAGAGGGAGGATTTAATAAGAGCGCAGTATTGTTTGCCACAATTTTAGTTTCTTTCCTTGCAACATTTATTATGGGTGTTTGGGCAAAAAAACCATTTGCTTTAGCTCCTGGTATGGAAATGAATGCATATGTAGCGTTCTTTGTTATTGCTGGACTAGGGTTTGCTTGGCCTCAAGCATTGGGTGCTGTTTTCTGGTCAGGAATTATATTTATGATTTTAACTATAACTAATGTTAGAACAAAAATTATTCAAGCTATTCCGGATAAAATGAAATCTGGTCTAGCCCTTTCTGTTGGTGTTTTCTTAATGCTTATTTCCCTAAGTCTTGCGGGAGTTATTGCATATGAAGGAATTACATTTAGCCATTTTGGAAGTATTTTAACTCCCCTTTTTGCTGTATTAGCTTTTGGAGTGATTGCAGTATTAATATTAAGAAAATTAAAAGTGCCTGGAGCAGTTTTAATTAGTATTGTTTTGGCATCTATTCTTGCACATCTTGTTGGATTGGGAAATGCTGGAGAAAATTTTGTAATTTCAAAAGATATGTTTAGTGCATTCTTAAAGTGGGATTTGAGCGTAATTTTAGATCCAAGGATGTGGAGCGTAATTTTAATATTATTCCTTGTTGATTTCTATGGGAGCGTAGCCAAATTTATTGGATTAACAAGAGGAACAACAATTGTTGATAAAAAGGGCAATATGCCTCAAATGAAAGAGGCATTATCTGTTGATGGCGGTGCTACAGTTATTGGTGCAGGACTTGGAACAACTAGTTTAACTACATATGTTGAAAGTGGAGTTGGAATCGCGGAAGGTGGAAGAACTGGATTTACTGCTGTAGTGATCTCAATTTTAATGCTTTTATTCTTAGCATTAACACCTTTATTGAATTTAGTTCCTTTAATTGCAACTACTGGGGCTTTGTTCTGGGTAGGGTTGCATTTATTCCCAAGTAAAAAAGAAATTAAAACATATAGTAAGTTAGATATATTTACAGTATTAGTAATGATTGCAGTTACTATTTTAACTTTCGCGATAGATAAAGCACTATTGGCAGGTTTCTTGATATATATAGTGGGAATGATTGTTAAAGGTAAAACCAAAGAGATTAACATATTTATGATAATTTCAACATTGCTTTTAGCATTAGGATTTATACTTTCAATTACTATTTAATAAATCCCCTTACATAAATATTTATATAACACTAATACTTAAAGGAATAAAAAGGGCATTCAACTTATTCTTAAATCCCAGTCTCGGCGTTTTTTATTTATTGTATAATGGAAATAAACATATATTTTATAAATCTTTAATTTAATTTTTAAATAATGTCAGATAAAAAATCAAATATACTCTTAATTGGGTGTGGGCCACATTCAGAGAAAATTTATATTCCCTTTCTTAAAAAATATAAAAATAGAATCAATTTGAAATATGTAGTAGAAATCAAAGAAAAAGAAAAAGAAGTAAAAAATATTTTGAAATTTACTAATTATGAAACATATTTTATTGATAAACTACATATGACTTATGACAAATTACATCCAATGGTTGAAAAAAAATTAAATAATTTTATAATTAAAGGGAAAATAAAAGGAGTAATAATTGCAACAGAGCCTTTGACACACATCATGTACACTAAATGGGCACTAAAAAATAATTTGTCTATTTTACTTGATAAACCTGTTTCAACATATCGCAATATTTCTACAAAAAAATCTCTTGCAAAGAAAATTTTAAAAGATTATGATGATTTAGCTAAAATTTATAAAAAGAAAAAATCAATTTCTCTTTCTTTAATGTCTCAAAGAAGATTTCATCCTGCTTTTAAAAAAATTAAATCTTTAATTGAAGGTTGTTATAAAAAAACAAATTGTCCTGTTACTTCAATACAATCTTTTCACACAGATGGCCAGTGGAGAATGCCAACCGAAATTATAGATCAATTATATCATCCTTATTTTCAAGGTTATGGAAAAGGTTCACATTCGGGGTATCATTTTTTTGATATTCTTCCTTTTTTGATTAATACAAGTTATTCAAAAGATAAATTTTATGATGAGATTACTGCGTATTCTACAGTCGTTAGACCCTTAGATTTTTTACAACAGATAACTCTAAAAGATTATGAAAAATTATTTGGTAAAAAATTATTTAACAAATATAACAAATATTCTCAAAAAGAATATGAAAAAATTATGAAAAATTTTGGTGAAATTGATGTATTTTCTAATTTGGAATTTAAAAAAAACAATAGAGTAATTACTCTTGCAAATATCAATTTAACTCATACAGGATATTCTCAGAGGGATTGGGTTACAGCTAAAGGAAGAGATTTATATAAGGGAAATGGTCGTATGCGACAAGAGACACATATTATTCAACAAGGGCCTTTTCAAGCAATTCATTATGATAGGTATCAATCTAGTGATTTTGATACTAAAAAAAATTATAAATTGTATGATTTTGATGGAAAAGATCATTCTCATATTTATATATTCCGAAATTCTAAAATGATTGGAGGAAAAAAGTTTGAAGAAATTATTATCAAAGATTTAGATAGAAAGGGCCGAAGAGGAGCAAAGGAAGAATGTTTTTTAGAATTTTTAGAATTTTTAGAAGGAAAAAGAAAAAGAAAAGAGATGACGTCAGATTTTCTAACTCACAGGGAGGGATCTTTAATAACATCTATAATTTATGAATCCATTGTTTCTCAATATAAAAATAAAAATGCAAAAATAAAGATAAAGATAAAACAATAATATTTTATTTAATGCTTTATGTTATGTGGAGACGAATATTTTTTAAATGAAGTTATATTTCCTTTTTTATGGGAAATTGTTGTCAACTTGGGGAGATATTAACAAAGGAATCGGATAGGGTTCTGTATGAAACTGATAATTTTTTTGTTGCTCCAACTTTAGGACAAATTGATATTGAAGGATATTTGTTGATTTTATCTAAAGAATGTGATAGGGGAATTGGCGACATTCCAGAAAAATTATATAAAGAATTAGAAGAAGTTATTGAAACTACTAGAAAAGTTATAAAATCAGAATATGGGTTAAATTCTCAATTGTTCGAGCATGGTCCGAAGATATGTAGCATTAGGGGTGGCGGATGTTTAGATCATGCCCATTTACATGTTATCCCTGGAATTGATGTTATCAGTGATTTGAGTTTAGAATTAATGGCAGGATTAGATACTATTGGTCAGCTTTTTAGGACTGAAAGAATTGATAGTTTTAAGCGGGCTGGAGAGATTTATAATGCTCAAAAAAATTCTTATATGATTGTTGAATCTACTTATGGACAAAGAGTTATCGTTGATGTTAATTTTCATATTCCTTCGCAATATTTGAGAAGATTGGTTGCAGATAAAATGGGTTCTGATAAATGGGATTGGAGAAGATTTCCTTGTGAAGAGACTATGGGTAGGACGGTAGATAGACTATCTGGGAAGTTTTGATTAGAAAGATTTATATTATGTGTTTTATTATTGAAATTTATGGAAGAATATAATTCTTTGTTAAGAGAAACTATTCGAGGAGCCAGGATTAGGTCCCTATTTTTTGGATATGGTTCAGATAATGTTGAAAATTATTTAGAATCTCAAGAACAAGAATTGATTAGTTTAAAAAATACAGCTCATTGTAATGGAAATAAACTTAATACACGAAAAACTTTAGATTTAGAATATAAATTATTCGAATTAAATGTATCTACTCAATTATCTAGACTTAATTAATTATTTTAATCTTGATTTTACTTCTTCTACTAATTTTGGATTAATATAAAAATTCATAGTCATGGTTGGATTATTTTTCCAAACATGTTCTTTTTTTACATATTTTTTATGACCAAGTTTTGCTGCTATATTGGTGAACAATTCATCTACTTCTTGCTTTGTTGGAGATTTATTATTTTGTAGAAAATCCCTTGTTGTTTTTGTTGCATAATATGAACGTACTATGTGGGGATAGAATTCCTTTCCACAATATTGTTTGAAAGCTTTTTTGAAATGCATATCTGAGTAAGGATGATTTGTATTTGGATTTACAAATATAAAATCATGATCTTTTTTAATTTTTACTCTTTGTTTTAATTGTTTTATGTATTCTTTTGGAAATTCACTTGATAATTCTAATGGCACTCCATCCTTTGCTTTGTATTTGAAAGTAACATTATTTTTATTTATTGTAATATCTTTTTTCTTTAAAGTTGAAAGGCCTTTATGTTTATGAGAAATGTAGTAAATCTCACTTCCCACTCTCATATATGTTTTAAGTAGTGTGTACATTGGCAAGGCAATATCATCTTTTGTTAAGGCCTTAGAAATTTTTTTTTTTAATGTTGGATAGTATTTTTCAAAGTCTTTCTCTATGTTGTATTTTTTAATTTTAGCTTTTTGTTTTTTTTCTAAAGTGTATACATAGGAATAACTACTAGAAGGATTTTTGTATAAGACATCCCAATGTATGTTTGAAGATTCGTCATGAATTGTTAAATCTTCTACAAATAATGAAAAAGCTTTGTCTAGTTTTTTATTATTGGGTAGAACATTTATTCTTGCCCCTTGTGGTTTTTCACTAAATTGGCCTTTTAAGAAAGTTTTATCTTTTTTATCTATCAATATTTTGAAATTGTTGTGATCTTTAAATAATTGAATTACTTTTATTGCATTTGGAAAAGTTTTTTTAGATTTTTTCCATTTAAAATTCTCTTTTTCATAAACTTGTAGATCTTTTGTTTTTATTCTATATATTTTCATTAGTTTATTTTTAGTTTATTTTATTAAAAAGGTTTTTATATTAGAGATTCTATTTTTAATTATGGTTTTAGAATATGTTTTAGCTTTCGTAGGTGTTTTTGTAGGCTTGTTATTGGCCAAATATACTAAAGAAGAATTAAAGCCAGGAAGAAAATATTTTGTAACTTTTTATAAATTAATGTTATTTTTATTAATTGTTTATTTATTGTATTTTATAACTCTAGATTGGTATGCGCTTTGTTTTATTTTAGGATTTGTAGTTACTTTGTTTTTTAGTAATTTGTATTTTTATTTAGGATTAGCAGTATTTTCAAGTGTTAGTTTATATACTTCATTTTTTGTATTTTTGTTGGGATTGCCATATGGAACTTTATTATACTCTAGGAAAAATTTGAAGAATTATTTAATATATAGTTTTATATTTTTTGCATTATCCGCATTAATTTTATTATTTGATTTTCCAGGTATAAATTATTTTATTGCAGGAGCTTTATTTAGTTTCTTTTTGAGAAAAGTCATTTAATTATATTTAAAAAAGAACCATATATTGGGTTTTCAGGATATTCTAAATTTAATGACATTAGTAATTTTTTTGATTCTTCTATGCATTGATTTGGAGTTGTTAGAAAATTTACACTTTCATTAGTTTCTAAGTAATTGATTCTCTTCGATAATAAAATATATGCTATTGATAAACTAAGTTTGGCTTCTCGGTCTAATTCTACTTCTGAAAGCAGTTTAATTGATTGTTCTGGAAATCCAATTTCTTGATATATGTATGATAATGTTGTTCTGTTTTTCATATTATTTTCTTGTTCATATGCTTTTTCTGCATATTTTTTTGCTATTGTTATATCTCTCATATATTCTGGATGATTAGATTCTAATATTTTATGTTTTGTAGCTTCTGTGAAAGAGATTTCTGCCAATAAATTAGTAATTCTAGAATCCTCAATATTGTTTTTTAATAATTCATATAATATTTCTTTCGAGTTTTCTAATTCATTTAATATGTAATTTGTTTTTGCTAATTCATATTGTGTATCTGGATCTTTTGAAGTTAATGTCAATTTATGTTCTTGAGCTGATAATTCAAATAATGTTTTTATTTCTTTATCTAGAATATATATGCATCTTGTTTCATCCATTAATTTTAATGCTTTTTCTGTTTCTCCGTTTTCTAAATATGATTTTGCTAGTGTTAATCTATGATATCTAAAATTAAATTGCTCATCTAAATCCAGGTGTAAATTTAAACTATCATTTGTGGTAAAACAAGTTTCATATTCTTGTATTATTTTTTCTAAATTTTCTTGACGTGCGAACATATAATTTGTGAATGCATTTGATAAGTGTGTTTCTATATTTTCTTGACTGTATATTTCAGTTGAAGTTACTGGGGATGCATATATTGAAAATGCTGCAATTATCGGTAATATTTGTTTCTTTATCATTTAATTTGTAGGTTGATTAGCTATATAATGCTTAAGTATTGAGATATTTTACACCAAAACCTTTAATAATTGATATTTTTGAGTATTTTTATGGCATTATTCATGATTGGAATTGGATTAAATGATGAAAAAGATATAACTGTGAAAGGTTTAGAATTAGTTAAGTCTGCAGATATAGTTTATTTAGAGAGTTATACGTCTACTTTGAATGTTCCTATTTCTAATTTAGAAGAATTTTATGGTAAAAAAGTGATTTTGGCTGATCGTGAGATAGTTGAAAATGGGGTTGATAAAATTTTGGAAGAGGCTTCTTCTAAAAATGTTGCTTTTTTGGTTATAGGAGATGTATTTAGTGCTACAACCCATGCTGGAATGTTAATGGATGCTAAAGAGAAAGGAGTTTCTGTAGAAATTGTCCATAATACTTCGATTTTAAATGTTGTTACGGAAACTGGATTATTTTTATATCAATTTGGAAAGATTACTTCTATTCCATTTAATTATTCTGATGTTAAAGTTCCTGTTGATGTTTTTAATGATAATTATGAGAAGGGATACCACACTTTATTCTTATTTGATTTGAATCCTTCTGAAAAGAAGTTTCTGAAAGTTTCTGAAGTTTCTAAATATTTAATTTTGAAAGGAATTTCTGGAGATTTGATTTGTGTTGGTTGTGCTAGGATGGGCGGGGTTGATCAAGAAATCAAAGTTTCTAAGTTGAAAGATTTTGTTGATTTTAGATTTGAGAAAACTCCACAATGTTTAATTATTCCCGGGAAAATGCATTTTCTCGAGGAAGAATTTTTAGAGAGATTTAAATAGAAATATTTATAAACTATAGCGTTCTATATACTATCTATGGTAACAACTATACAAGTTAGCAATGGATTATTGGAAGAACTTAAATCTAGGAAAATGTGTGAGAAAGAAAGTTATGAAGAAGTTATTTGGGATTTAATAGAAGATACTTTAGAATTGAGTGAAGCGACCAAAATGGGAATTGAAATTGCTCGAGAGCAGGTTAAAAAAGGAGAAGTAATATCTCATGAAGATTTAATGAAGGAGCTTGGGTTATAATGAGTTATTCTTTAGGATATTCCAAATTAGCGGAAGCTCAAATAAAAAAGTTAGATAAATCGTTACAGAAAAGAATAATCTCAAAATTAGGGCGTATTCGAGTTCGTCCATTTTCATATGTTAAAAAACTTATTGGAGTTCCTGAATATAGTTTAAGAGTTGGGGATTATAGGATAATTTTGGATATTGTTAAGGGTAAATTAATTATTTTAGTTTTGGAAGTTGGACATAGAAAAAATATTTATAAAAAATGAAGGTTATTGTGAAAACAAATTGTTCTGAGAATAAAATTAATTATGATGATTCTCGCTCTTGTTATAAAGTTGGAATTAAAGCTAAGCCCGTTGATGGAAAAGCTAACGTAGAAATTGAAAAGTTTTTATCTAAGCATTTTGGGAAGAAACTAAAAATTATTTCTGGTTTTAAATCTAAGATTAAGTTGTTGAAAGAGATTTAATTATTTCTTTTGAAAATTAGAAAGATATATATATATATATGAACTTTATTATTTATTTATATTATAATTAAAAAAGGAGATGATAATAGATGAAAAAAATAATGTTTGGAATTTTGCTTTTAGCTGTTGTTATGGTTTCTGGATGTGAATTAATGCAAGAAGATCCGGATTTTGCTCCGAGATTTGAGGACTCATTTTCTATGCAACTCCCGATTGACACATATATTGATAGTGAAGATACCCGTTGTAGTATGGCAGATGGTATGGCTTTTTTTTGGAATGAAGGCCCTAGTGATCCCATGCAATTTTATGCTAGAAGAGATTTGAATGATGATGGTGTTGTGACCGGTAGAGAACATTGTGAATATGATTTTGGACACAGGGCATATTGTGTTTTATCAATGGTAGATTTTTCTATTGTTAATGAAACTATGGATTCACAAATGATTATGGATTGTGGTGATGATTTTGATTATGAAAATATTTTTTATAATTATGAAGGGCCAGCATTTAATACGATTGCATTCGATACCATTTGTTGTATCTAATTTTTTTTATTTCTTTTGAAAGTTTAAAGCTGATTCCATTTTTTCTTCAATAATTTCTCCAGATTCTGCGTTTATTTTTATATTTAATATATTTAGAGATTGTGTTAAGTAAGTTATATTCCAAATTGGAAATTCAGTTTGTTGTAGTATGAATATTTTTTTTGTTGGAATTTCTTGATATTTTTCTGAGATTATTTTTTCTATTTCTTCTGATGTTATTTTTACTTTGCTTATTTTTAGTTCTGGTATTTTTATTTTTTCTTTTCTGAATATTTCTGATTTTTGCATAACTATTTCGTTATCTTTTTTTGTGAAAGAAGTTATTTTGTCTTCATTTGGATCATAAAAATCAATTTGTAATTGATTTTGTATTTTACTTACACTAGAATTATATGCTATCGGATTATTTTTTTTAAATTCTTGAAAAACTTTAGATTCTTCTAATTCTTGTAAGAATTTTTTTATTTCTTCGATCATTTTTTCACTTCTATTTCTTTTATTAGATCTTTAATGAATTTAGTTGGAGCAACTCCAAAAGAAACCTTTCCATCTCTTGTTCTTATTGCTAGTTTTTTAGCTTTTACTTCTTTTTCGCCAATTGTTATCATATAATTTATTTTTTGATTTTGAGCATCTCTTACTTTTTTAGAAATTGATTCATTTCTTTCATCTAATTCCACTCTTATGTTGTTTTTTTCTAATTCTTCTTTTATTTTATTACAATATTTTAATACATCATCATTCACATTCATTATTTTTACTTGAACTGGTGCTAGCCATAATGGGAATTTTCCTGCATAATGCTCTATCATTATTCCCATGAATCTTTCTAAACTTCCAAGTATTGCTCGGTGAACCATAACTGGGCGGTGTTTTTGGTTATCTTTCCCATCATATTCTAAATCGAATTTTTCTGGCATAGAGAAATCAACTTGTATTGTCCCGCATTGCCATGATCTTCCTAAAGAGTCTTTTATGTGGAAATCAATTTTTGGTCCGTAAAAAGCACCATCTCCAGGATTTAATTGATAATCTAGTTTTAAATTTTCTAAAGCGTTTTTTAATGAATTTTCTGCATTATCCCACATTGTTTGAGAACCAATTGATTTTTTTGGTTTTGTGGATAGTTCTAATTCATATGTTAATCCAAATGTTTTGTATATTTCATCGGATAAATTAATAACTTTTTTTATTTCATCTTCTAGTTGTTTTTCAGTACAATAAATATGCGCATCATCTTGAGTGAAATTTCTTACTCTGAATAAACCATTTAAAACACCAGATAGCTCATGCCTGTGTACTAATCCTAATTCTGCCAATTTTAATGGGAATTCTTTGTAGCTATGTAATTTATTTTTGTAAACTAATATCCCCCCAGGACAATTCATTGGTTTTACAGAATAATCTTTATTATCTATTTTTGTGAAATACATATTTTCTTTGTAATTATCCCAATGCCCAGATTTTAACCATAATTCTTTATTTAGTATTATTGGGGTTTTGATTTCTTGATAACCATGTTTTTTATGAATTTCTTTCCAGAAATCTACTAATTCATTATACAATACCATTCCTTTTGGATGGAAGAATGGAAATCCTGGTCCCTCTTCATGGAATGAAAATAAATCTAATTTTTCTCCTAATTTTTTATGGTCTCTCTTTTTTGCTTCTTCTAACATAAATAAGTAATCTTTTAGGTCTTTTTTTTCATAAAATACTGTTCCGTAAATTCTTTGAAGCATTTTGTTTTTTGAATCTCCTTTCCAGTATGCTCCAGCTATTTTTAATAATTTGAAATATTTTATTTTTTTAGTTGATTCTACATGAGGGCCAGCACATAAATCTGTGAAATCTCCTTGTGTGTAAAATGTTGGTTTTGCTTTTAGTTCTTTTAATAATTCTAGTTTGTATGGTTGATTTTTTAGGATTTTTTTAGCTTCTTCTTTTGTTTTTGGTTCTCCAACTATTTTTAAATCTTTTTTAGCAAGTTCTTTCATTTTTTGTTCAATTCTTTCTAAATCTTTTTCTGAGAATTCTTCTTGCATGTCAAAATCATAATAAAATCCATTTTCAATTGATGGGCCAATTCCTAATTTAGTTTTTGGGAATAATTCTAAGACTGCTTGTGCTAATAAGTGTGATGCTGAATGTCTTAATGCCTCTAAGTTTTTTTCCATAGTATTTTGTTTTTTTAATAAATATTTAAAGCTATCTATGAAAAGATTTATATATTAGAAATCAGATTCTAATCAATATGAAAAAGAGATTGATGTTGTTATTGGTGGTTCTATTTATTGTTCCTTTTGTTAGTTCTGCTGAAAATGATATTTCTTTAAGCACTTATAATGTTCAATTAGGAGATAGTTTTTCAATTGAAGGGGATAGTGTTAAGTATATGGGTTCTGATTTTACTGGAAATGCAATGATTAATTTTTATGGTCCAAATGATGATTATGTTTTGTTAACTCAAATTGTGGATGGGTATTTTTCTCAAAATGCAGGATTTTGTAAACATGATTGTATTTTTCCTGATAATGAAGGAAATTATAGTATTGGAATTTCTTTGTTAGATGCTAGTTTAGTTGAATTAGAAGAATTTCTTGTTCCAGGAATTTTAGGAGTTAATAATAAATTAGATATTGTTATCGGGTTAGAAAGTGTTCAAATAAATCCTGGTGAAGAAATTAAGTTAGAAGGAAGTGTTCAAAGAAGTGTTGATTCTAAAATTTTAGAGAGTGGAGATGTAAAAATATTATTTGATGAAGTTGAATATAAAACTTCTATAAGTAGTGAAAAATTTATTTATAAATTTATTACTGGTGGAGATATTACTTCAGGTTATCATGATTTAGATGTTTCTATTATTGATTCTCAAGGAAATTATGGTGAAACCACAATACAATTTTTTGTTGTTGGGGTTGCTCAATTATTAAATATTAATTTTGAAAAAGATTCTTATTTGCCTGATGAAGTTGTTTCGATAATGCCTTCTTTAGTTGATCAAGCTGGGGAAGAAATAATTGAAGAAGTAGAGCTTAAAATTTATGATGGAAAAGGAAAGAGACAAACAAAAGAAACTGTTTTGTCTAATGATGATTTTGATTATTTTTTAGAAAGATATTCTGTTCCTGGAGAATGGAGAGTTAGTATTAAAGCTGCAGGATTAAAAATAGAAAAATATTTTGATGTGGAAGTTGTTGAAAAGTTAGGATTGATATTAACTGGACAGACCTTGGAAATAACAAATATTGGAAATGTGCATTATTCTAATTCATTAATGTTAGAAGATGAAAGCGGAGATATTGTTGAAAAGAGAACAAATCTTGCTCCTGGGGAAAATATGAGTGTAATTTTATATGCTATTTTTGAAGAAGGGCAACAAACATTTAAAGTTTTAAATAATGATGAAACATTTTCTTTAGAGATTATTGATAATAGAAATTTTGGAGAAAAGTTTGGAGATTTTTTTGAAGGTATAACTGGTCAAGCAGTTAGATCTTCTGGTTCTGGAACTTCAGATACACCATTTTTAGTTTTGGTTGGATTGATTTTTGGAATGTTAATTTATACTAGTTTTATTTTGAGGAAAAGTGGGAAATTAAAAGGCGTAAAATTG
>JABHMJ010000003.1 GCA_018693795.1 Candidatus Woesearchaeota archaeon
TTCATCAAAATGGAAAAATAGAACACTCAGAATGGATTTGTGCTGAACCTGGTATATTCCCCAATTTTGAATTTGTCAAAGCCTTAAAGCGGGAATTAGAGAATGATGATGGAACCATATTCAGATATGCCGCACATGAGAATACCGTATTGAGGCAGATCCAAAAACAAATGGAAGATCATAAAGATTATGAATTTGGTGAATTGATTGAGTGGATTGATACAATCACACAATGGAAGGACGATAGTAGAACTTTACATTGTGGTGAACGCAATATGGTAGATTTATTGGCTGTTTTAAAGAAGAATTATTATCATCCATTTATGAAAGGATCTAATTCAATAAAAGCAGTGCTGCCGGCCATTTTTCAAACTAGTTCTACAATTAAAAATAAATATTCAACTCCGCTTAATTTTGGGACAAGTCTGAAAGGCATGAGACTCTGGCAAAAGGATTCTTACACTTCCATTGTTTCGGACCCATACAAACTTCTTCCCGATCAATTTAAAGATATTGACTTGAAGACAGATGAGTTATTTTTGGAGGATGGCCAGATATCCGAAGGTGGTGCAGCAGCTGTAGCATTTGCCAAAATGCAATTCACTGAAATGTCTAACTTGGAAAGAAAAGCATTAAGAGAAGCGTTGCTCCAATATTGTGAACTCGACACATTAGCAATGGTGATGATATGGGAGCATTGGGAATCTATCTTAGAATGAGCATTGGCAAAAAATCATATTATTAAATTTTTTTAACTCAAATTTTAATCATGACAAATGAAAAGTTAATTCAAAAAGTAATTAAAATTCAACTAAATGACTGTTCACAATTGCCTGATATTCACTCTGACGATATAATAATCACATTTACAATGGTAAAGGGTGAATTAACAGAGATCCCGGTTGATATTCACTTAATTTATAATGATATTGTTTGCTGGAAAGAGCCATCATTTTTTGAAGACCCAGGGCGATTTAGAGAAATTTGTAAAATTCTTTCCGAAAAATATGATAATAAATTGGCTGATGTGGTTGTGGATGAAAAGGAATGCAGTGTTTGGTTATATGGTGATAATTTGAAGGGGCCTTCTATTGTTAATCGAGCAAGAAAGAAAATTCGTAGACGATATTTCAAAAAAAAGAACAGGGGAATAACTACTAGATAGATTATGTATGTTTAATTAAATTATTAAAATAATGTACTTAATATGTAGCGTTAAAAACTATTATAATCAGTGTCAAAACTCATCTCGAAATCAAAATTTCGAATTACAACGATTATATAACTAAATCAGTTATTAGTCGTGACTTCCTCTATTGAACTAAGCCATCGAAATTAATTAAAATATTTTAATAGATATAAATGAAATGATAGACCGATCGAAGACCCAATTGAATTGAAATCTAGCTGATATTCGGAGTCTAAATCAATAACTATATTCGTTTTAAAGAATGTTTTAGCTTGAGAATTCTTTGAAATATTCTGTGATGAGCTAATAGCAAGATTCATTTTTAAAATCTTATTAAAGAATAATAGAGTTGTTAGTTCAGGTACAAAGTACATTGAATAATCATTTTTCTCTTCAAATATTGTATTCAGATTAATTAGAAATGAAAACGATGTCTTTTCATTTATTGGCGAAATGGTCTTACCAATACCCCAATACATCCCTTTTGATAGATATTCATTATTTCCATCAGCTATTCTTACTAATCCTAATCCGAATCGCCAAGATATGTAAGAAGAAATTACATTATTAGGATTTAAACTCAATTGGTCGAAAAGCCAGAGTTCATTTAAAATAATATGGTCTTTTCTTATCGCCATGCGGACTTTCATGAGGGTTATAAAGTCATATTTTGGATATACGTCATAGTTGTCAGAAAATTCATGCAATCCTAATCTAAACTGAAATCCTAATTCATGATCATTATGAATTCCACTTTGAGTGCCAATTCCATATTTTACTGGTGCATGTATTCTAAATAGTTTTTTCTGTTTAACAAGCTCGATGTTATTTGAAGTTTCCGATTCTGAGGCCATTATTCGCAAATCCTCAAGTAGTTTTTGCTCATCATTATTTAACAAAGTATTTCTTTGAAAATATTTCCATTCTAATATTTTTAATAATATGCTGGCTTCTGAGTTTATAGGAGTATTTTTGTTCTCACTTGAGAATTCGGAATCGAATTTGATAATTTTATTAGACTTTTTGCTTTTTAATGTGTTCTCGGTGCTATCAATAAAATATGGAATCTTCAATCTTTCATTTAAATTCATGATAACAAGTCTCGGGGAGGTTATAAGCGGATTTTCAGTAATATTTTTGTTTATGCTTTTGTTAATAATTGACTCAATTTTACTTGCACAATTTGTCTGATGAAATTTGTAATTGTACTTTTTATAATATTCCTGATACAAATAATACAATAGTAAATCTTTTTCTATAGTATCAAGAATCAGAGGAAATATCCAAATTGGACGCGACTCAATAAATGTATATTCTCTTAGTTTTTCATAAAAAGGCATTATTTGATAGTAACCAACTAATCCTCCAAATATTCCTTTATAATATTTAACAAATGAATTAATACCCTCAACATTAGCAGAAAAATTGATACTATCCCAAAGAAGCATTGGTTTATCATTGGATTGAACCGGCTCTAATAGTAGAAATAAATGTCCAAATGTTGATGAAGGACTGGTGGGATATGGACCGGCAAAAACTAAAAATACATTTTGAAAAGCATGTTCATTTTGAAAGGACTTCCAAGAATTTAGAGGATTGTTATTGTTAGCGAATAAATCCTGAGTATTTAATCTATTTGTTGGATGATAATCGGAAGCAATAAGTGTATTTAAAAAGAAAAGACCCAGCAAAAGCAAGGTCTTTTCATTTAATAAAATTGACTTCATTTACATTTATAAATTTTCACACATTAAGTTTGCAAATACAACCTGATTTCCTTTTGCTTGATTTAAATTATCTAAAACCATTTGAACACTAGCATCATTATTTTCAATTCCAGCTAATGAAAATAGGGAGTTTAAATATTGCCCATCTTTATTAGACAAATCTAATGCTATATTGGAAATATTTATCATAGCAAATTTTTTCAATTTCAAATGTTTTTCAAATTCTTCGTACCCTGTATCAAGTCCAATTAGTTCAACATGATAACTTGCTGGGGCATAGGCATATGCAGCTCCTGAAGAAAAGTCAGTCATACTTCCAATTGTTCCACCAGTGATAATATTCCCCCAAAACATACCTTCAAGATTTTTGCTTAAAGCAACTGAGTAGTTTTGATAACCATCCATTTCAATTGTCAGCATCTTTTGATTTTTTTTGATTTCACCAACAAATGGTGTAACACCAATTTCAACTCCATCAATAAAAACATGTGCTCCGGTCACATTACAATTTATAGTGATTAGTTGGGTGCTTCCCTTTGTAATTGTAGCACATGATGTTAGTAAAAACAATCCAATTACTGATAACATTACCTTAAACATATTTCCTCCGTATTTTTCTTGTTGTTATATATAAATTAGCTATCTTGATTTCACTTTCAGTTTGTAAATTTAATTGTTTTGTTCACAAAATATTGAAAATAACAATCATTCATCTAGAGCTATTATGTAATTTATTATAATAATATGATTATAGCATAATAATATAAATAGGTATGATTCATATATCAACTTCAATCCCATTCCAATAAATTCAGGATAGTATCGTCAGAATAACACATGGTAGAACAATGATGTAGTCTGAATTAGGTATATTCAATAAGATAATAAAATAAGATAAAACTCATTGTTTCAAAGACACTTCATAATAATTGAATCCCACACCATCGGTGGACCAAACAGGCCAAATGGAAACAGATAATTCTCTTCAGGAATAAAATAATAAATTGAAACAGGAGCTCCTTATGATATTCAATCCCGATTTGATCGAAAAGATGCTTTCGCACAAGGTCTTCGGCTTCTTTTATATTCATTAAATTAATTCCTAAAACTTTCGTTTTCAGGTTATCTCAAAATAACCTTTTTAAGTAACTCAAAAAGAGGTCTGCCCCTGAACGATATGAAGGAATTGCACAGGGGCAGAAGAATATGAACCTCTCAGGGACGTCTAGATTTATTAACATAAAGAATTTATATTTATTAAAATAGAGATATTTGAAATGTAAAAAATACTGTAAAAA
>JABHMJ010000029.1 GCA_018693795.1 Candidatus Woesearchaeota archaeon
CTGGTCCTGGTGCACAGGCAGCAATTAGAACTTTGACTAGGGCAGGATTGAGAATCGGAGATATTGAAGAAGTAACTCCAATTGCACATGACGGTTGTAGAAAAAAAGGAGGAAAGAGAGGTAGAAGAGTTTAAAGATGGAAGTTAAAATAATCAATAAAACTGATGAAAAATTAGTGTTAGAATTTACTAATGCAAGTGGATCTGAAATGAATACATTTAGAAGAATGATCGTTTCTGGAGTTCCAGTAATGGCAATTGAAGAAGTCGAATTCATAAAAAATGATTCTGCTTTGTTTGATGAAGTTGTTGCTAATAGATTAGGATTAATTCCTTTGACTACTGATTTGAATACATACAATGAAAAAGAAAGTTGCAAATGTTCTGGCAAAGGATGCCCTTTATGTCAAGTTGAATTTTCATTAGAAGCAAAAGGCCCTTGTACTGTTTATGCTTCAGAAATAATTTCAAAAGATGAAAAAGTAAAACCTGTTTTTGATGAAATGCCTATTGTTAAATTATTAGAAGATCAAGAATTAAAATTTAATGCTATATCAATTTTAGGTAAGGGAAAAGAACATATGAAATATGCTCCTGGTGTTGCTTTTTATCATCATAAACCAAAATTTATTATTAATAATGATGCTGCTAAAATAAATCAATTTAGAGATCAATATCCTGAGGCGGCAATTAAAGATGGAAAATTTGATGAAGAGACATTATTGAATGAAAAATTATATGATGCTTGTGAGGGAGTTTGTGATGAACTTTTCAAAGTTGAATATGAAGAAGATAAGTTTATATTTTATTTAGAATCGTTTGGTCAAATGACTGCAAACGAAGTATTTGTGGCTGCTCTTGAGAAATTTAATGATAAATTAAATGAATTTGAGAAAGCTATGAAAGGTGGAAAAGAAAAACAAATAACAGATATGGCTAAAAAACTAATAAAGAAATAATCAGGATAATTGTTGCGGGGGTGCCGGAGCGGTCAAACGGACATGGTTAAGGCCCATGTGGCTTAGTGCCTACGCAGGTTCGAGTCCTGTCTCTCGCATAAGGATAAAAGAAAAATGAAAAAAACTGGATCAACAAACAAACATCTTGTGTCTTTGATACAAGATCTGAAAGAGTATGCAGGTAAAGAGGACTCTGCTTTTTGGAAAAGGATTGTTAAAGATTTAGAAAAACCATCTAGAAATAGAAGAAAAGTTAATATTACTAAGATAAATGATTGTAGTAAAGAGGGTGAAACTGTTATTGTTCCTGGAAAAGTTTTAGGTGAAGGAGATTTAGATCATAAAGTTACAGTTGTTGCTTTTCAATTTAGTGAAAGTGCTTCTGAAAAATTAAAAGACAAATTAACAATAAAAGAATTATTTGAAAAAAACCCAAAAGTAAAAGATGCGAGGATCTTAGGATGATAGTAGTAGATGCGACAAATTTAATTGCTGGAAGGATGGCTACTTGGGTAGCTAAGAAAGCATTATTAGGAGAAGAAATTAATATTGTTAATTGTGAAAATGCAGTTATAACTGGAAAGAAAAAATCAGTTTTAACTAGATATAGAGAAAAATATCAAATTGGAGATGCTTTGAAAGGACCTTATTTTCCAAGAATGGCAGATAGGTTTATCAGAAGAATTATTAGAGGAATGTTGCCTTACAAACAAAATAAAGGGGAAATGGCATATAAGCGAGTGATGTGCTATCTTGGAGTACCAAGAGAATTTAATGATAAAAAATTGGAAACAATTAAAAATGCAGATGTTTCTGGCAGTAGAGCATTATCTTATGTTACTGTTGGCGATCTTTGTAAACATTTGAAAAAATGAAAGTAATACATAAAGCTGGAAAGAGAAAAACTGCAATAGCTAGAGCTACTATGAAAGCTGGAAAAGGCGTTGTTAGAATTAATTATCAAACTTTAGAAAATTATCAACCAGAAATTGCTAAGTTAAAAATTTCTGAACCATTATTGCTTGCTGGAAATCTTTCTGGAAAGTATGATATTAGTGTTAGTGTTAATGGCGGAGGATGGCAATCTCAAGCTGAAGCTGTTAGATTGGCTATATCAAGGTGTTTAATGGAAGCAGATGGAAAATTGAAGAATAAATTTTTGGAATATGATAGAAACTTAGTAGTTGCAGACACTAGAAGAAAAGAAGCATGCAAACCTAATGATTCTAAAGCTAGAGCAAAGAGGCAGAAATCGTACAGATAGAAAAATGATAATACCAATAAGATGTTTCAGTTGTGGAAAGCCAGTAGGGCATTTGTGGGAGAAATATTTAGAAAAAGTTGAAGCTGGAGAAGATCCTAAAAAAGTTATGGATGAGCTTGGTTTGGATAGATATTGTTGCAGAGCTTTGTTTATGGGACATGTAGACATGCTTGAAGATGTTTCACAATTTAAAAAGTTTTAACGAAAGGTTTTTATAGCACTCTTTTATTCTTTTTTTATGAAAGTAAACAATAATGTTAAATTAAATTTGATGAGCGGAACAAACATTAAGGATTTAAATGGAATTATTATGCCATTAATTGATGAGTTGCCACTGGATTTAACATTTTTTGGCAGGCTGGAAAATCTAGAAAATGAGACCCAAGTTGATATTCATATAAGATATCGTGATAAAAATTTAACTGAAGTATATTTTATGCCCGATAGTGATAGTTCAGTTGTTTATTCAGGATTCAATAATCTTGGAGACGAATATGATGTTTCTTTTGAAAAAAATTCTGTTATTGTTTCAAGAGAGGATGACAAATTAGGAAAATTAGAGGCTTGTTTATATAGTGATCATCGCGCTCTAAGATAATAAACTTTAAATTCTTCTTAATTATTTTTATTATAATGAGAGATGATTTATGGTTAAGGAATAGGTTAGATATTGTTTGGGATAAAATTATTCCTGAAGTCGAAAGAAAGAATGAAGTTGTTATTAGATTTAAAGGTAAATGGAAGAATAAATTTGCCCATATTAAAATGTTAAAGAATGGTTCTACTGAAATAGCTATTAATTCTTTATTTAGATATCCAGATATTCCTGATTTTATTTTAGAGACAACTATTGCACATGAGTTAATACATTATATGCATGGTTTTCAAAGTCCATATGAACAACAATTTAGACATCCCCATAAAGGAGGGATTGTTGATAAAGAAATTAAAAAAAGAGGATATGATTTTTTGTTTAGTTTGGAGAGAGATTGGGTTAGAAAGAATTGGTTTAAATTGCATTCTATTTTGATTTCTTAGGTATTGGGTATCTTGTAAATTTATTGCAATTTTTACAAGTGTAAATTACTTTTTTATCTTTTGTTCTAACTCTATAATTTTGGTTTTTAAAATAATTGTAACAATGTTTGCAAAATTTTCTATTGTAATATTTCGGTAATCTTAAATTAAATTTCATAGCAATTTTTCTTGCTGTTTGAATATATTTATTTGCTAAAGTTTGTTCTGTTTTTTCTGCTTGCTCAAATAGAATTTTTATTCTTTCTTTAGCTATTTGAATATCTTTTTGTTTCTTCATATTGTTTATTATTATTAATTGATTAAAAAGGTTTTGAAAAATAAAGGTGGACAGCTTTTTATGGTTCCCGTATAAAATACAGTACAACATAAAACGTAGGCCTGCTTGACTTCCGAGATCGGAACGAGTTCGGGTATAACCAGGTCGCTTTGACCGTCCTAAAATTTGGGTATAATTTGTATTTATAAAGTTATTGTTTTCTATTTTTAAGTATAGTTTTAGCTAGGCCACTTATTCTATGATATTGGTGCCTTAGGCCTATTTCATCTAAAGAATTTGCAAAATTTCCATCTCCCGTTACGTCATATACTAATAATTTTAATGATCTATGATCTGTTGGCCAATTTAATATTTTTTCTGCGTGTTTATAACTATCTATTTTGAATCCCACTCCATTTGGTTTTCTTTTTTTTCTTGGTTTTTGTTGTGTATCTTCTCTGTTTATTATTATTTGATTAGATAGATATCTTTCATAATATTGTACTTCTCTTGATTCTTCTCCAAATTCTTCTTGTACATTTTCAACAGAATAACTTAAATTTGTGAATAAAGCCCCAATTCCATTAATATTTTCTTCTTCAACTAAGTTTTCTAGAGATTGATAATCTATTTGCATAAATTTAAGAATTAAAATTGATTAATAAATATTTATATGATTTTTAATTTATTTGTTACTTTATCTATTATTTCTTCTTTATCTGGGCCTATCCCTAAACAGGTTATTGTTCCGGAAGGAATTTCTGTTTTACCGGCATCTTTTATTATTGAAGCAACTAGTTTTTCTTTTTTAGCTAACCTTTGATATTTTAATAATTCTTTTAGGTCATCTACTTTTAGAATTACTTTTTTCATTCCAATTTTTCTCCAAGCAAGAACTTTTTGTTTATTTGAATTTAATGTTGCTTCTACTGAAGCATGAGCTACTTGAGCTGCTAACTTCCCTTTACTTAATTTTAAATCTTTTCTAACTAAGATTACTTGTTTATATTGACTCATTTTTTAATTTATGGTGTACACTATTTTTTAATTTATTCATAGTTTTATGTAATGCAGTTGATAATAACCAATCTGTGTCTTCCACATTTATTAAATTATCTGGTGTTTGTATTTTTGCATGGAATGAATATTTTGCTCTGTCTCCATCTTTATTATGTTTTTTTGCATGTAAGACTAAATCTCCTTTTATGTCTCTGGATATTTTTTCAAAATTAGAGTATGTTAATTCTTTTATTTTTGCTATTTCATTATCTTCAAATTGGTCTAAGCCTTTTATTGTTATATTTTCTTTCATGGTCTTTTTTTGTTAAGAATGTATTTAATATTTTCTATTTTAACGTTAATTTTTTATACTAGTTCTACTTTATTTTTATTATGAAAAAGTTGTTGATATTAGTTTTATTGTTATTTATTTCTGGATGTGCTAATTCTTTACAAGAAAAAGGAGATAAATATTGTGAAGTTGATGAAGATTGTGAATGTTTATCTGGTAATTTTTGTGGGTGTTATAACAAAGATTTTGTAGCCCCAACACCTGAACCTGGATATCTCTGTGATGCAGAGTGTATGGGATTTCCTTGTGCATGCATAAATAATATTTGCGAATAGAATTAATTTTTTCTTTTTTTAGTTAGTTATTTTAGAGTTTTAACTACATAAGGTCCTTGTTTTTTGTAACCTAATTTTTTGTAATATTCTTTTACTCCAATCCCAGAAATAATTATCATTTTATTTTTATTATGTTGTTTCGCTATTTCTTCTGCCTTTTCTAATAGTTTTTTTCCATGTCCTTTATGCTGTACATTTCCTTTCTTTCCAATGCCTGTTGCAGCCCCATAAACGTGTAATTCTCTTATTATTGCGGATTTGGGTGTTATTTCTTTTCTTAAGGATTCTGAAGGGAATCTCATTCGTATGAATCCAATTATTAAATCATTTTCAGTGTCTTCTACTGAAATAAAAAATTCTTTTCCTTTTGAAGCTTTATATTCAATTATTTTTGTTTCTACTTTATTCCAATTTATTTCTCTTTTTCTTGGTTCTCTACATCTTATGCATCTACATTTTGGTTTATGTTGTTGAAATAAATATTGTCTAAAATTTGTTAATTCAACTCCGGCTTCCCATTGTTTTGTTGGAACATCTCTTTGAATACGTTGTATTCTACAATATTCTGGAACGTATTTTTTGAATTCTGCTATTAATTTTGCTGCATCTTTCGCGGTTAGTGGTTTGAATTTTCCTTTTTTGTAATCTTGATATAATGGTGTTCCTTTAGAAACCATAGTTGGATATAATTTTAACATATCTGGTTTATAATCTTCATTTGAGAATAATTCTTTCATCCCAGCTAGATCTCTTTTTTTATTTGTTAATGGAAGTCCTGGCATGTAATGTGCAGAAATTTTAAATCCAAGATCTTTTAAATTTCTTATTGAATTTATTGTATCTTTTATTGTGTGTCCACGATGTATTTTTTTTATTACATCTTCATATACACTTTGGATTCCAAGTTCTACCCTTGTACAACCAAGCTTAAGCATTTGATTTCCATGTTCTAATAATCCCCAATCTGGTTTTGTTTCTATGCATAAAGCGATACATCTTACTTTTGTTGTTTCATTTTTTTCTTGCTCTTCTTTTAATTTGCAATTTCCTTTTAATTCTAAAAGTTTTTTATGAATTATTTTTGTTCTTTCTTCACTTTGGAAATCTTTTGTTGGTAAGTTGAAGAATTTTTTAAACTTATTATAATTTAATGTTCCATCTTTTTTGAAAAATAATTTTGAAAAATCGTTCATTGCTTTGAAAGTGTATTTTATGAATTCTTCTTGGTATTTTTTATTGAATGAAGTAAATGTTCCTCCCATTACAATTATTTCTATTTTATCTACTGAATGTCCTAGTAATATGTAGTGCTCTAATCTATTAAAAACTTGTAAATATGGGTCGTAATTATTTCTTATTGCCCTCATTGTTGCTGGTTCTCCGCCAGTGTAAGATTGGGGAACGTCTCCAAATTTTGAGTTGAGCCCACCTGGGCAATATGTGCATCTTCCGTGTGGGCAAGGAATTGGTTTTGTCATTAAAGCTAGTGGAGTTACTCCAGACATGGTTCTAGTTGGTTTTATTATGAAATTGTATGCCCCCCTTGGTAGGTGCGTGAATATTTCTACTAAGCTAGGAATTGTTGATGGTCTGTATTTTTTTGTTAGTTTATTTCTTAGGTCTGCAATTTGTTTTTTAGTTTTCAAATTATCTCTTTCTATCTCTTTTGCCATCAATTTACAAAAATCTTGGGTTTCCATGGATTTGGGCCAAAATCACAATATTTAAAAGTTGTGGATTTGTTGTTTTATTGTAGGCTAGACTGGGCGGTTAGCTCTCGCTTGTCATCACAAATGAGCTATATGGTGAAGTTGAATGCCTGATTGAGGCTTTAGCTTTGGCTATTGGTCTTAATCTGGACGTTGATCCTTTGTCCCATGGGATTGATGTTTTTGGGAATCAAGTCAGATCCGGAAGGAAGCAGCTTTTACCTTGAACATTGATGCTTGTGGATCGCAAAGGGGAGGAAAGATTAAGGTTCAACTAATGGTTGAGGTTTTTGTCGATATTAGGATGCCTACGTTTTTAGTTAATTTTTTAAATATCTTTTATTTATTCTTATTATGAAAAGTATGGTGATATTTGTAGTTCTACTTATCTTAGTTAGTAATATTGCTTTTGCTAAAGATGTTGTTATTCTAGAGACTTTTGAAGATGTTGTTTTAGAAGATGGTTCTGGTGAAACTACTTATTTTTATGCTGGTTCTAAATTAATTGCTTCTAAAAATGATGATATTGTTACTTATCATTATCAAGATAGATTAGGAAGTGATGTTGATTCTAAGTCATTGCCTTTTGGACAATTATTAAAAGAGGGTGAAAGGTTTAGTTTTACTGGAAAAGAATTAGATTCTGATTTATATTATTTTAATGCAAGATATTATGATAGTAA
>JABHMJ010000030.1 GCA_018693795.1 Candidatus Woesearchaeota archaeon
AAAAGAAGAAGATAATAAAGAAAATATGTTCAAATATTCAAGACAAACAATAAAACTAACAAAAGAAATAAAAGAAGAATCTAAAGAGTTCATAAAAGCATTAGGCATCCCAGTAATTCAAGCACCTTCTGAAGCAGAAGCACAAGCTTCATTCATGGCAGAAAAAGGAGATGTATTTGCAGTTGTTTCACAAGATATTGATTCATTATTATATTCAACTCCAATTCTAATAAGAAATTTGACAGTTTCATCAAAAAAAAGAATTCGTGGAACTTACATAAAAATTAATCCAGAAATTTATGATCTAAATCATGTTCTAAAAACACTAGACATAAACAAAGATCAACTTTTAGCTTTATCAATTTTAGTTGGAACAGATTTCAATCCTGGAGGAGTATTTAGAATTGGACCTAAAACCGCTTTAAAACTTGTTCAAGAGCACAAAAGTTTTGAAAAGATATTTGCTAACGTAGATGCAGAATTCAATTGGAAAAAGGTTTATGCTACATTCAAAAGCATGCCAATAATGAAAGATTATCAATTAAAATGGCAAGAACCTAATGTAGATAAAGTACAAGATATTTTACAAAAACACGATTTCTCAGAAGATAGGATAAATAAATTATTAGAAAAATTAAAACCTAAACCACAAAAAAATCTAGATAAATGGTTTAATTAAAGCTTATCTCTAACGCTTTCTAAAAAAGATTTATATTTTTGAACGTTTTCTTCAAACGCTCTCCAAGTTTTTTCATCTCTTCTATTTCTTTCATCACTTTCAAAGTAAGCAATTGATTCATCGAAATAATTTTTCCAAGTATCTGCGGCATCAGAGTATCCAAAATGATTCATTAACTGAAGTAAATTATCATCATCTAATTCTCTTCTTATTTTATCTTTTACTTCTTTTACATTCTTTAATCTTCTTTTTGATTTAAGAACTGTTTTAGTTTTGTCAATTTTTTTCTGAATAAACTTTTTCCACTCATCTGAGTATATTACTTCTTCAATTTTGTTATCCATTCCTTGAGACCAAATTTCTTTTTCCCAATAAGAATTTATTTGTTCTTCAGAATAATTTAGCCCAGACAAATCTTCTTTAAATCCATCATAGGCTCTTTTTTGCCATTCTTTTGCTTGATCTTGTGTGTATACACCCTCTTGCAATCTTTTAATCATTTCATTATAATCGGATTTATATTTAGCAATTATTTGAGAAGCTTTTTCTTCAATTTCTTTTACACCCTCATCCACATAATGTTGTTCATCTTCTCTAAGCTGTTTTCCTGGAGCCAAAAAACTATCTTTAGCAGAACCAAGGCTCCTTTTTGCTTTTTTAAAAAAGCCCTTCATCCTTCTTAAAGCTCTTTTAAGTTCTTTTTCTGCATTACCAATATCCTTTTTTGCGTTTTTGACATTTCCATTTTGCACTTCATCAATAGCATTATGTGCTGCATCTATCGCCTTTCTAACATCATCTCCAGATTTAGATTCCCCTTCAGGGTCCTCTTCTTTTATCCTTATTCTTGTATTGTCCAATTCATCTATCAACTCATTTAAGGTATTTATGGCCTCTCTGGCTTCAGAATCATAAGCGCCATCTGAAGGATCTGGAATATGATTTAATTTATCTTTTATAATTCCAATTAAATTCATAGCTTTATTTGTAAGATCTTTTATTTGTTTTGAAGCTCTTTTTTGCATCCTAAATTTAGATGAAGCTCTTCCCCAAGTTTCAGAGGCTTTTGCACCACCAAGTAAAAAATAACTAATTGCAGTCCAGACCAATATTATAAAAAATAAAAAGAAAATTATTATTGGGCTTACAATCACAGTTGCCATCATCCATGTAGAAACCGGAGATCCCACCATGGCCGCAATAGAAACCAATACGGAAAATATCGCAGCATTTTTATTATCCTCTCTAAATAATGGAACTTTCTTAGCAACAGCATTAAGAATTAAAAATAATATCGCCCAGGTTATTACAAATACCCATAATTCAACATCTTTTATAAAACCAAAATTAATATTTAATTTATAAAAATCGTAAAAATCAGCTGCACTAACAGATTTAATCATAGATAATAAACCAATTAAGAACAAACCAAGTTTCTTCACTGCCTCCACGCTCCAAAGAATAAGTAAGTAGCATAAACAATTAACAATATTTGGAATACCATATCGTTTAAACTAAACACAAAAGGAATCCAAGTTGCTCCTTGATGCATAAAAAAGAAATATAATCCAATAATAGCAAAAACTAATCCAATAATAACTTTTCTACCTTTGTCTATTGGATCCATTGTGAAAGATTCAATCATTATCATTACACCCAATACGGCAACAAATATTCTTAATAAAGAACCACTGACATCAAAATTAAAGGGAAAAACGCTCAAAAAAGGCATTAAACCTAAATATAAAAATACTATTCCACCAATAAAATACCACCAACTTCCGTGATGATTATCCCAATCACCTTTTTTTCCTATCACCATCTTAGGTAAAGTATCAATTATTTACTATTTAAATATTTCCAAAAACTTTAAAACAATTACAAAAGAAATATAATTATGTTTTTTAAAAAGAAAAAATTAACAAAGGAAGATATTAATAAAATCCCAAAGTCTTTTGATGTAATTGGCAATATTTTAATTTTCACAGATTTTCCTAAAGAATTAAAAAATAAAGAAAAATTAATTGGAGAATATTTAATTAAAAAATTTAAAAACATAGAAACAGTAACAAAAAAAACAAAAAATTACTCTGGAAAATTAAGAACCACAAAATTAAAAATTTTAGCAGGAAACAAAAACAAAGAAACATTACACATAGAATCTGGAATAAAATTAAAAGTTAATCCTGAAAAAGTTTATTTCTCACCTAGGTCTGGAACTGAAAGATTAAGAGTCGCTAAACAAGTAAAAAAAGGAGAAGATGTTTTAGTAATGTTTTCTGGAATTGCTCCATACCCATTAATTATATCAAAACACTCAAAAGCAAATGAAATTTATGCAATTGAACTAAATAAACAAGGGAATAAATACGCAAAAGAAAATATTAAATTAAATAAAATAAACAATATAATTCCAATTCAAGGAGATGTAAGAAAAGTAATTCCAAATAAAAAGTTTAACAGAATAATAATGCCTCACCCTTCAGATGCAGAATCTTACTTAAATTTAGCATTAAAACATCTAAAGAAAAAAGGAACAATCAATTTATACGTTTTCGAAAAAGAAGAAAACTTCAAAAAATTAAAAGAAAAATATTCTAAAAAATTCAAAGTAAAATTAGTGAAAGCTGGAACACCTGCACCAAGAAAATATAGGGTATGTTTAGACTTACAACCCAAGATCTAATAATTCTGTGGCTTTTAAATGTAAAGCAACCGGAGATTCTCCTCCATGCCAAGTAATTCTAGGACGAATATTCATCGGATATAATCTTTCTGAATTATCATCTAAAATTAAAGCAGAACCTTTCATTCTAGGTAAATCATTAATATGTTTTTGAATATCTGCTGAAACATATGTTTGCATCATATTATTTAATGCCTCAATATCTTTCTTAGCAGTAATTCTATGGCTGATAACAATATCCGATTGTGTGATAACATCCCTATGGATCTCTCCAGGTTGTTGAGTAGCCAAAACTAAAGAAATTCCAGGTTGTCTACCTTCTCTAAGTAATTGCACTAAAGCATCCGTGGCCCCAGTTTTTCCTTCCCTAGGTAAAAATTCATGTGCTTCATCAATTAAAATCCAAACTAATGGCATTTTATCTTTCTCTTCAATACTCTTTTCAAATCCAAAAAAACTAGTTCCTGCTTCTATCTCTTTTAATTCTTCAATTTTTCTAGCAATAATT
>JABHMJ010000031.1 GCA_018693795.1 Candidatus Woesearchaeota archaeon
AAGAAAAAGATTTTATTGAAGTTGAATACACAGGTACAATTGTTGATGATAATGTAGTTTTTGATACTACCGATGAAAAAATTGCAAAAGACAATGAAATATTTGCTGAAAATGCAAAATATGGCCCTATTGTAGTTTGTTTAGGGATGGGACATTTATTAAAAGGACTTGATGCATACCTTATAGGAAAAAAAGAAGGAAAATATTCTGTTGATATCAAAGACGTAGATGCTTTTGGTAAAAAATCCGCGAAATTACTTAAATTAATTCCTATGAAATTCTTTATAAAAGAAAAAATTAGACCTTATCCAGGTCTTGAAGTTGAAATCGATGGTAAAAGAGGATTAGTAAGAAATGTGAGTGGCGGAAGAATAATTGTAGATTTCAATCACCCATTATCAAGCAAGGATCTTAAATATGATGTAGAAGTCAAAAGAATTGTAACTGATATGGATGAAAAAGTAAAATCTATTTTTAAATTAGAACTAAATTTTGCAGACATTGTTACAAAATATGATGAAAAGGCAAAAGTAATTACTATTACTTCAGTTCTGCCAGAGCAAATACACCCTCAGCTTGAAAAAAGAGTACTTGATTTAATTCCTGAAATAAAATCTGTTAAATTCATTGTTAAAAAACAAGAACAACCTAAGGAAAAAACTGAAAAAGCTGTTTCTAAAAAAGTAGAAAATGTCGAATCAAAAAAAGAAGCAATTCCACCAGTTAAAGAAGAAACAGACAAGAAAGAATAATTTCTTTTTTAATTTAATTTTTTATTTTCATACGTGATTTTTGGTTTATATTTTTAAAATTTGTAAGCGACAAAGGAGCTTACTATGTATTTAAATAATCATTAATTATTATTTCAAATTTATCAAAAAGAATAAAAAAATTATAAAATCCTTTTTTTTAAATATCTCAACAAAGAGAAAAGCTTAAATATAAAGTACAATATTTATCTACTTAAAAAAGAGGGAGAATTATCAACAAACCTAGGTGGGGGAGATTTAATTATGGAAGAATACGTTAATAGTATACCAAACAATTTTAATAGACAAGAAAAAAAAGAAACACCTTTTTCTCCAAAAGTAATAAGTAATCCGAGAAAGGAAAATGTTCTAGATGCTGAACTTGAAGAATTATTATCTAAACAAAGAGCTACAATTAAAGTTGTAGGTTGTGGTGGTGCAGGTAATAACACAATCAATAGAATCGTCGAAGTAGGTGTAGTAGGTGCAGAAACAGTTGCTATAAATACTGATGCTCAGGATTTATTATACACTTCTGCTGATAAAAAAATACTTATTGGTAGAGATTTGACTAAAGGTCTCGGTGCAGGTTCAATCCCTAAAATAGGTGAAGAAGCTGCAAGAGAAAGCGAACATGAATTAAAAACAGCAGTAGCTGGAGCAGATATGGTATTCATTACATGTGGTCTTGGTGGTGGAACAGGTACAGGTAGTGCACCAGTAGTTGCTGAAATGGCAAAAAAACAAGGAGCATTAGTTGTTGGAATCGTCACAACTCCTTTTAGTATGGAAGGACAAAGAAGATATGAAAATGCTATGCTTGGACTTGAAAAATTAGAAGCAAGTGTAGATACATTAATTGTTATTCCAAACGATAAATTATTAGAATTAGCACCAGATTTACCACTTCATACTGCTTTTAAAGTAGCTGATGAAATTTTAACAAATGCAGTAAAAGGAATTGCTGAACTAGTTACAAAAGCAGGATTAGTAAACCTTGACTTTGCTGACATAAGAGCAATTATGGGTGGAGGAGGAGTCGCACTTATAGGTGTTGGTGAATCAGATACTGAAAATAGAGCATTTGAAGCAGTAGAAAAAGCTTTGACTAATCCATTATTAGATGTTGATGTAGGTGGAGCAAATGGCGCTCTAATCAATGTTGCAGGTGGAACAGATATGACGCTTGAAGAAGCAAGAAAAGTTGTTGAAACTGTTTCTGATAAATTAGATCAAGAAGCAAGAATAATTTGGGGAGCTCAAAT
>JABHMJ010000032.1 GCA_018693795.1 Candidatus Woesearchaeota archaeon
ACTGGATCTTTTGCACCAGTTAGTATTTTTGTAACTTCTAAATGTGCAACGCAATGGTTTACTTCTATAAATGGAATTTTATATTTTTCATTTAATTCTTTTATGAAATCTTTTCCTACATGTAAACAAGGACTTAATCCAGGGCCAGCAGAGTAAGCTAGTAAATCTATTTCATCTATTTTTGTATTTGATTCGTTTAATGCTTTTTCTAGAAGTTCATCTTTATGCTCTTTATGATGGTTTGCTGCTTTTGTTGGAATTATTCCACCAGATTCTGTTGTGTAAGATTTTTTTAAGTTGATTAATACTTTTTTATCTTCTATTATTGCTATTCCAAAAGTATGTGCAGTGGATTCTACAGAAAGTATTTTCATTTTTGGCATTCTGAACAAACTGGTTTTTTCTTTTCGTATGTTCCTTTTATTTTACCTAGAAAAGTTTGTTCTATTTCCTTTTTACATTTTGAACATTTCATTTTTATTATAGAAAATAGTTGATTAATATAATTATTGTTTTTTATTAAAATACTTTTCTAAGTAAAATCTTAGTAATTGTTCAGCTTCTGGAATGCAAGTTTTGTCTTGAACACCAATTTTTGTTCTTTTTTGTAATTCTTCAAAAGTTCTTACTCCCTCTAAAACTGCTTCTTCTATATCGTGATCAGTGATTTTTAGAATTTTGTCAATGATTTTTACTTTATCTTCTTTTATTTTATCTAGTTGATTAGTTTTTTTGTAATGATCATTTACTGCTGCTCTTAATGCTTTATCTGCTAGAACAGAACAATGGAATTTTCTTGCAGGTAATCCTCCAAGTTCTTTTGAAATATCTTGAGGTTTTATTGCTAAGGCTTTTTCAATTTTCATTCCTTTAACCATTTCTGAAAACATTGATGTTGAGGCTATTGCTGAAGCGCAACCAAATGTTTGCCATTTGCATTCAATTATTTTATTATCTTTAACTTTGATCCACATCTTCATTAAATCCCCGCAAGCGGGTGAACCTTCTTCTCCAATTCCAGATGCTTGTTTAGCACATTGTTCTGCTTCTTCTCTTGTTTTTAGCAAATTTTTTGGATTGAAGAAATGATCTTTAACTTCATCAGTGTAAAACCATTCTTTCCCATCTTTTGATTGAACATCATACATTTTTTATTTCCTCTAATGTTAAATTTACTGGAGAAATTCCTCTTAATTTTTTTATTATTTCTGGAATTTCTTTTAGAACATAGTTTATATCTTCTTTTGTTGTATCTTTTGTTAGTGTGAATCTAATACTTCCGTGAGCAGCCTCATAAGGCATTCCTAACGCTAATATTACATGACTGGGGTCTAAGGAATTAGATGTGCAAGCAGACCCAGAAGATGCTTGTATTCCTTTCTCATCCAGCATAAGTAAAATTGCTTCTCCCTCTACATTTAGAAAAGTTATATTTACATTATTTGGAAGTCTATTATTTTTATCTCCATTTAAAATCGTATTTTCTATTTTTAGTAATTCTTGTATAAAATAATCTCTTAAAGTTGAAAGTTTTTTGTATTCTCCTATATTATTTTGTGCTATGTCTAAGGCTTTTGCTAATCCAATTATATTTGGAATATTTTCTGTTCCACTTCTTAATTTATTTTCTTGCCCTCCACCATGAATTAATGGCTCTAATCTTATGGAATTTTTTTTACATAATATCCCTATTCCTTTTGGACCATAAATTTTACTTCCATTTAAACTTAACATATCAACATCCAAATCTTTTAGTGATTCTGAATTTCCCGCTTGACAAGCGTCAGTATGAAATATAATGTTATTTCCTTTTGCTATTTTTGAAATTTCTTTTATTGGTTGAATTGTTCCAATTTCATTATTAGCATGCATTACTGAAATTAAAATTGTATTTTCTTTTATCGCTTCTTTTATTTTCTTTGGATTTATTATTCCATTTTCTTCTACATCTAAATATGTGATTTCAAAACCATTTTTCTCTAAATATTCTAGAGTATCTAAAACTGCGTGATGTTCTATTTTTGTTGTGATTATATGATTTCCTTTTGATTTATTTTTTAATGCGTATCCTTTTAATGCCAGGTTTATACTTTCTGTTCCAGAAGAGGTGAAAATTACTTCATCTACATTTAATATTTCTTTTATTTTTTTTCTTGATAAGTTTAAAGCGTGTGCAGCTTTTAATCCGGAAGTGTGCATGCTTCCAGCGTTACCATATTCTTCTTCTATAAATGGTCTCATTTCTATTAGAACTTCATTATCTATTTTTGTTGATGCAGATGCATCTAAGTAAATTGTCATTTTATTATCTGATTTAGTTTTTTTAGGGTTATTTCTACTTCTTTGTTTGATTTTCCATGAGCCTTAAGACCTTGTTCTATTGTTTCAAATCCTGCCGCAAAACATCCAATGCAATGGAATCCAATGCTTAGTAAATAATCTGCAGTTTCTGGGTATTTTGAAATACACTCTCCGATTATCATATCTTTAGTTATCATTTTTCAAAACAAATATTACATTTTTCTGGAATACAATCGTAAGTTCTATGTATGTCGCATATTGCATGTGTTTTTTTAATTATTTTTAATAATCTTAATAATTCAGTTTGTGCAGAAAATCTATTTTTTATTATTTTATTTTTTGAAATTTCTATTTCTTTATCTATATTTAATTTTGTTTGTCCTCTTTTATCTTTTATGTATTGTGAAACCGCCGCAGGAGTTATGTTTAGTATAGATGCTATTTCTTTCTGTTTAAGATCTTTTGATAAAGCTAAAGCTAATTCTTTTCTTAATGCAGGTAAAATGTACCTTACTTCTATTTCTTGCGGCATAAGTTTCATAGAAAAAGTTAACAATAGTTAATTTATAAGCTTTATGGATTTTAATGTTTATGCATATGGTGGGCGGTTATGTTTACTCCTTTTCCTGGAAGTACAGATATTGCTTGTACAAATAATTTTTCTGAACTTACTTTCTCATGTTTTTCTATTTCTTTTAATCTTGGAAGTATTGATAAAGATATTATTAACCTTAGGATCCCACCTATTAAGAAGATTGGTATATATTGGGAGAAAAATACTTCTGATAAGATTGGAATTGAATTAAAATCTACATTTTCAAATAACTTAATTAACCCTGCTCCAGCTAAACTCCCTAAGAATGTAAAGGTTCCAACCATTAAATTGAAATAAGATTTTGAGGTTACTCTTTTTTCTGGTTCAGTAACTTCTAACATAAAATTAAATGAAGATAACATAAATCCAGACATTGTGAAACCTGCATAAATTTGAATTATAACCGCCCCCATTAAATCTCTAGGAATCATCCATAAAATTGGGTTTAATGTCATCATTATTCCAGTTAATTTTAATATTGATAGAGACCCATATTTATCAGATAATTTTCCCCAAACTATGAAAAAACCCATTTGTACAATTAAGAATGCTGCTGTTGAAATTGTATATTGTAAGTATGTAAAATTAAGTGATTTTAGTAAATTAGCCACTATATAGGGTGCTGAAAGGTATAATGCAAAACTCATGAAAGATAAATATAATACAAGAGTGTTGAAATGGCCTTTTTTGAATTTCTTTTTGAAGTGGAATAAAAAATCTCTGATTCTGAATTCATTTTCTGAATTAACTCTTAATGGGGGTTCATATTGTTTCGTTAAGAATAATACTGAAACAAATCTAGCAATTAATGCTAGTCCAAATATCATTGCAAATCCTAAAAATTCATTTCCTAAAGTTCCTTTTGCATATGTTAAGATTAATCCTCCAAGAACAAATGAAGCAAATAATGCAAAGGATGTTGCTAAACTTCTTTTTCCAAAAAACCTTCCCCTAATATTTGATGGAACTAAGTCTCCAATCCAACTGGTCCATATTGGATTTATCATTAAACCAAATACCCAATAGAGTGTTACGAAAAATATCAAACTTGGAATACTACTTGAACTCAAGAAATAGGTTAATATTATTGGTATCCAAATGATTCCTTGTATTGCTGAAAATGCGACAGTTGCGTGTTTTCTTGTTCGCATTTTATGCATTAATTTTACAGAATATAATTGAGCAATTGCTGCTAAGAAAATAGGGAATGTTGCTACTAGTGCTAATTGTAAATCAGAAGCACTTAGAAAAATTGCATATGCTAAAAGATAGTGTTCTCCTATCCCCAACATTGATGAATGTGCGGCGCCATCTAGAATAGAATATTTTAAACCAGATTTTACTTTTTTTGTTAAGCGCTCTTGCATGTATAGAATTTTGGATTATATTTTTATAAAGTTAACTGAAAAAAAAGAAAAAATTAGAAGTCGTCTTCTTCTTCATCTAAATTTTTAGGTTCTTCCTTAGGTTCTTCCTTAGGTTCTTCTTCAGATTTTTCTTCCTCTTTGGATTCTTCTTCAGTTGACTCTTCAGATTCTTCTTCTGCAGGTTCTTCTTCCTTAGTTTCTTCTTCAGAACTTTCCTCTTCTGCTGGCTCTTCTTCTGCAGCAGGTTCTTCTTCAGTAGTTTCTTCTTCAGTAGTTTCTTCTTCAGAACTTTCCTCTTCTGCTGGCTCTTCTTCTGCAGCAGGTTCTTCTTCAGAACTTTCTTCCTCTTTAGTTTCTTCTTCAGTTGACTCTTCAGATTCTTCTTCAGAATCTTTGGATTCTTCAGTAGCAGGTTCTTCAGTAGTTTCTTCTTCTTTAGTTTCTTCTAAATTCTCGTTCATGTTTTCTTCCATTTTATAATCTACCTCCGTGAATAATGATTAGACATTGTTTTGTTTTATAAAGATTTTGTAGATAAAAAAGATATATAGAAAAAAGGAAAATTTAGGATTTATCCCAAACTAATCCAAATAAATTATCCAATGCTCCAGCAAAGTATGGTGCATCTACCCAAATTCCAAGGTCATAGGTTGGGTGTACATCTTTATCATCCATTACCATAAACATTACTTCTTTTCCGTCAACTATACAAAATCTTGCATCAAGATTATCTACTCCTTTTAATTTCGCAAATTTTTTGACATCTTTCATTTGTTCATGATTTGCTCCTTCAGAAGGTGCAGCAATTCTAACTTTTACTCCTTTTCTACTTAATTTTGCAAGAGTTGGTTGTAATGCTTCAACTTTTCTTAGAACTCCTTTGGATGTTGTCATTATTGTTACAGAATCATTTGCTCTTTTAATCATTGTTTCTAAATGATCATAGATATTATGTCTACCTTTAATTGCACCAGAAAGATCTGCCGGTTCAACATATTCTATACCTTGACTAAATAAAGTATTTAATTCTGTTAAAACATCATTACTGTTTAAATCTTTTAATTTTTGTAGGTTTTTATCTGCATCTACTTTTACAGTTTTTTTCAATCTTTCAACAACTTCTTTTGGTTCAACTGCCAAATATTGTATTGGTTTTCCAACTTTTAATGTAACGAACCCTTTTTTTTCTAAAGATTCTAAAACATCATAAGCTCTTGATCTTGGAACTTCACCAATTTCTGAAAGTTCTCCAGCTGTTGATTTTCCCCTCGATAACAAGGCTGTCCAAACTCTAACCTCATATAAATTAAGTCCAAAAAACTGTCTTAGCTTTGTAAGAAATTCATCTTTAACTATCATATATATACCCCCCAATTAAGGAAACTCCTTTTTTTAGTTTATTACTAATGAATAACATAAACTATTATCAAATAGTAATCCATCCGTATATAAATATTATTGTAATGAAGGAGTAGTTATTTTACTTTATGTTGAGAAATAAATATTTTTTTTACTCTGTTTATATCGTCGATATCTGTGAATCCTAGGTCTTTTCTTATGTTTACTACTTTCGGAAATCTTAATGCAAAACCAGATTTGTAAGTAGGAGATTTTTGAATTTCTTCATATCCGATCTCTAAAATTATTTTTGGTTTTAATATGGCATGTTTTCCTTTTTGCTCTTTTATTAGTGGTTTAAGTTCTTTTGTTAGTGACGCAAATGTTAATTCTGCATCTTTTTCTGCTATGCCAGTTCCTACTTTTCCCATTGTTAGAAGTTCATTTTTATCTCTGCATGAAAGAGTGAATGAAGCTAGCCATTCAGAACGTTTTCCTTCTCCCCAATCTGCTCCAGTTATAACTAGATCTAAAGTTTCTTTTATTGGCTTTAATTTTACCCAGCCACCAACTCTTCTTCCTGGAATGTATTTTGATTCTAAGTTCTTAATCATAATTCCTTCATTTCCTTCTTTTAGTGATTTTTTATAGAATTCTTTCATTTCTTTTTTAGAAGTTGTAATTAGTTTTTTTGTAATCATAATTTTTGTTTTTTCTTGTTTTATTGATTTTTCTAGAATATTTCTTCTTTCTTTTTGAGTTAAATGTAGAAGGGCTTTTCCTTCTTTGTTTAATATATCAAAAATTTGTATTTCCACCGGTAGTTTTTCTGCAGTTTTTTCTATATCGTATTTTCTTCTTATTCTTTGAGAAATATGTTGGAATGGTAAATGTTTTTTTGTTTCAGGGTCGTAACCAACTAGTTCGGCATCTAATATTGTTTCTTTTAGTTTTACATTTGATTTTATTATTGGAAGAATTTCTTTAAATTGTTTTGTTACATTTTCTAATCTACGTGTGAATAATGTTATTTCATCTTTATTTTTGTGAATTTGTAATCTGAATCCATCTAATTTATCCTCTACTAAAGCTGGAGTTCCAACCGCATCAAATGCTTCTTCTGGAGATTCTATTCTAATTGCTAGCATCGGATTTATTGGTTTACCAATTTGCATTTTTAGTGAATCTAGATTGTTCTTTTTTGCTGCTTTGGCCACTTCTGCGAAATCATTTGTTAAGTTATATGCTTCTTCTATTTTTTTTACTTGTTCGTTGTATACTTCTCTTGCTTCTTTTTCTGATGGTTCTATTGTTTTGAAACCTTCTTCCTCATTTATTCCTTTTATTCTTGGAAAATATGTGTAAACAATTGCATCTCTTATTACTCCATCTTTAACTCCAATTCTTAAATCTTCAATAACTGTTCTTGCTATGAATTTTGCTTCATTAGTTTCAGCAGAAGTTAATAATTCTGTTATATATTGTATTTTTTTTGTTACTGTGCCTTGTCCTTCAAGTTCAGAAAGTTTTTGTATGTTTTCAAATACTTTTTCTACTGTTAATTTTATTTTGAATAATGATGTTTGTTTCGATTTTTTAATTAATTTTTCAACTACTATTCCAAGATCTCCTTCTTTTACCCATTCATTTTCTATTTTAGTTATTGTTTCCCCAGTTGAAGAGTTAATTGCTTTTAGAACTAATCTTGAGGACATTCCGGTTTTTCTTTCATCCCATTTTGGAAAAACTTTTCCTTGAAGTAAGTAAATTATTTTATCTAGTAAATTTTCTGGAGTTTCTTTTAATAGTCTAGAAATTATTTTAGTTTTTTCTAATCTTTTTGGTGTTTTTTCTAATTTTTCATATGTTTCAACTAATTTAGAATATTCCATGGTTTTTGATTATTTATTTTAGATATAAAAGTTTTGGTTAGGAAATATTTATATAGTATTTTTATGTTATTTTTATTATGGATTGTATTTTTTGTAAAATCATGAAAGGAGAAGCTCCTGCAGATATTTATTATGAAGATGATCATGCTATTGCATTTTTAGATGCTAATCCTGCTAATGTGGGCCACACTTTAGTTATTCCTAAAAAACACTTTGAAACTATTGATAAGATGAATAAAATAGAATTGGATAAATTAAGTGAAGCTATTCTAAAAATTAGTAAGGGGATTATGACTATTGCAGATGGCATGAACATTATACAAAATAATAAAGAAGTTGCAGGACAAGCTGTTCCACACGTTCATTTTCATTTAGTTCCAAGATATAAGGGAGATGGGTATTCATTAGGTTGGAAAAGAGAAAAGAAAATTACTAAAAAAGAAAACAATGAGTTTTTAAAGAAATTAAAGGAAGTAAAAATATGAAAAAAATCATTCAAGGATTAGGTACAACTAAAAATTATTTAGATAAAAAAATTAAATGGGATAAACTAACTGAAATTCTAGATTCAATAAGATATGCTCCTAGTTCTGGAGATTTACAAAATTGGAAGGTTGTAGTTGTGGATGATTTAGAAAATAAGAAGAAACTAGCTAAATTTTCTTATGATCAAACGTGGGTTTCAAAAGCTTCTGTTGTTTTAGTTGTTTGTAATGATCAATCTGAAGTTAAAAGAATGTTCAAAGGGAAAGCTGATTTTTATTCTACACAAAATTGTGCAGCTGGAATTCAAAATATGTTATTGAGAGCTACTTCCTTAGGAATCGATAGTGCGTGGATTAGAACATTTAATGCGGAGAGAATTAGAAGTTTGTTAAGTATCCCCGAAGATATTAAAATTGATGCTTTGATTACATTAGGTTATGCTAAAAAAAGAGAAGAGAAGGTTAGAGTAAATGAATTAAAAAATGTTGTTTATTTTAGAGAATGGGGAAATAGTGAGTTATAATCCGGTAGAACCGAATCCTCCGTCTCCTCTTTCTGAAATTTCTAGTTCATGAACTTCTTCAATTTCTGGAGTTTCATGTTTTGCAATAACTAATTGAGCAATTCTATCTAGTTTATTTACTTTAAATATTTCATTGCCATGATTCATTAGTATTACCCCTACTTCTCCACGATATCCTGCATCAATTGTTCCTGGTGAATTTAGAACTGTTATTTTATTTTTCAATGCTAATCCAGATCTTGGTCGTACTTGTGCTTCGTACCCTTTTGGAAGTTCCATTTTTAATCCAGTTTTTACTAAAATATGATCTCCAGGATTTATTTCATAATTATCTATTGAAGTTATATCTAATCCTGCGTCACCTTCTTTAGCAAATTTTGGTATTATTGCGTCTTGATGTATTTTTTGAAATTTTATTTTTGTCATTTTTATCCTCCACATCCTCCAATTTTCTCTCCACAATTTGGTGCCTTACATTCAAAACACCCTGGTCCAGTCTGTTCCATTAGATTTCCACAATTACAAGTTACTCCTGTTGCTGTTGTTTTCTTTTTTTGTTTTTTTCCTTTTTTGTTTTTTCCCTTAACAAATCCGCCTGTTTCGGAATCTTCTAAAACGTCATCTATTTCCCATTCATTAACATTTTTTCTTTCTAAATATCTAAATGATCCGCTCTCTTCGCCCCTTAAATTATCTAAATCTACTTTTTCAGGCTCTTGAGCAACAGATGTATCTCCAAGATATTCTAATCTTAATATTTTTTGAGCTGCATCAAAAATGGAGGTTGCTTGCTTTACATATTCATTATCAAATACTAATCCATGTGGTTCCATTGTATGGCCTTTCCAAGAATCTAATATTTTTTCTAATGGAGTCCCTGTTTTTAATGATTTTGAGGCTTGAATTCCAGCAATTTTTAATGCACTATTTAATGTTGTACCCCCATCATATGCCAACAAAGCAATTTGACCTGGCAACCCAGTATCTGGATATTCGCTTGCAAGTAAATGGACTGGCGTTTCACCTATTTTAAACTCCCACTCATATGCTTGTCTTCTTGTTGGTAAATCAACTTTTTCTCCCCAAACTGGTTGATTTAGATTTTTATCTTCTCCGAATGATAAAGCATAAGATAATTTACTGTTAGATCTAAATGCAGCTACTGCCTTTAATCCATATGCATGAGATTGTATTAATCCATCATAAATATCTTTTACAGTTGTTTGTTCTGGAAAGTTATTTGTTTTTGAAATTGCTCCAGATATGAATGGTTGCATCGCCCCAAGCATTTTTACATGACCTAAGAAAGGCATACTCCCATCTCCATTCTCATTGCCGAGTGCTGTTTCAAAAACTTTATGATGTTCTGGTTTTAAGTCTTCAGATCCTAATGTAGCGCCATTATCTGCTATATGTTCAGATATTCTCACTATTTCTTCATCATTATAACCTAAATTTCTTAATCCTGTCGGAATTTCTCTGTTTGCATCTAAATTTAAACTTCCTCCACCAGCAAGATCTTTTTTTATTGAAAACGCTATATACGGCTCTCCTCCAGTAGTTTCACAACCCATCATATAAGCTATTGTGCCAGTTGGAGCAAGAACAGAAACTTGAGAATTCCTAAATCCAGTATTGCTTCCTTTTGTTTCTGCTACATCCCAAGAACTGTACACTGCCTCTTTTATATTTTCTGGAACAAAATCCCAAACAATATCATCTAAACTTTTTTTATGTTTAGCAATAACATCCATCATAGGGTTTTTATTAAACTCAAAGTGTTCAAATGTGCCTATATTTTCTGCTAAATTTGCGGATACCTGATATGCTGTTCCAGTTAATAGTGCAGTTATTGATGCGGTAAATTGTCTTCCTTCTTCTGAATCATAGGGCACTCCTTTTCTCATTAATACTGCCCCTATATTTGCATAGCCCAACCCAATATTATTTAATTCTGGACTTATTTGGGCTACACTTCTTATTGGATATCCTGAAGATTGATTTAATATATTTTGTCCAACCGCAATCACTTCTGCAGCATGTTGAAAACCATCAACATCAAAGTTTCCTTTTTTGTCTGTAAATCTTAAAAGATTTAATGAAGCCAAATTACATGCAGTATCATTAATAGACATATATTCAGAACATGGATTGCTCGAATTTATTCTTCCTGCATTTTTTACTGTATGCATATTTTGAATTGTATCTTCGAATTGTACTCCTGGATCCCCAACTCTCCAAATCCCGAATGATATTTCTTTTAACATCCTATCTGCAGAAACTTCTTCCACCACCTCTCCATCTTTAACATTTTTTAATTTTATGTCTCCACCAGAATCTAATTGTTCAAAGAAATAATCATCTAGTCTAATAGAAATATTTGTATTTTGGTAATCTACTGATGTGGTTGCTTCTCCATCCATCCCCCCTTTGTATCCTGCACGTATCAAAGCTAGGGTCTTTCTTTCTTCCCCCACTTTTGACCTAATAAATTTCATTATATCTGGGTGGCCTTGCCTCATTGTTGTCATCCTGGCTGCACGTCTACTTTTCCCGCCTGATTTTATTGTTCCAGCCCAAACATCATATCCCTTCCAAAAACTTAATGGTCCAGAGGATTCTCCTCCGCAAGATAAAGATTCTCCCTCTGCCCTTAATACTCCGAGATCTTGTCCAACTCCGGATCCTGATTCAAAAATGTCTATTTCATGAACTGCATGTTGTTCAATACTTTTTAGATCATCTTGGGGTCCGGCAATAAAACATGCATGATTTTGAGGCCTAATGTTCCCTCCTTCTGTTATTTCTTCTACATCTTCAGTTTTAGGATTTCTCCAATATTTTGTATTTCCATTTCCTTCAATCCCATATTCAGAGTATAATCCTGCATTAAATTGTACTGGAGAATTGAATGCTGCGTTTCTATTTGCCATTAACCATAATAATTCATCTCTAAATATTTCTTTATCTTTTGAAGATGAAAAATATCCAAATTCCTCTCCCGAATTTGATATATAATTTGCCACTCTTGTCCATATGTGTTGCACTGAATTTTCATGATTATTTCCTATTATTTCTTCTAATTTTTTTGTTTCTTCCTCTCCTTTTGGAACATAAGCATACTTACTCATTACCACCGTTGCATCATTTTCAGACCAAGAAGAAGGGACCTCTGCATCAGTCATATTAAATATTATATCTTCATTTTCATCTTTTGTTTGCAAATGTCTTATTTCATATGGTCCGACAGTATCTAATGGATTTGTATGACCATCAGTATTGTACCTTTGAAAACTCATTCCTGTTGGATTTTCATTATTTTGATGAAATAATCTTCCTAACGCCAATCTATCTACATAAAGATCCTTTCCGGTATCTAAAGTAATAATGTCCCCAGAACTCACTGCGTCTTCTAGTCTTAAAACACCATTAGTTAAGTATGAATTTGTTGTACTTTCTGAAGAAATAAGTTTTTTTGCATCATCTAAGCTAATATGTCTTTCTGGATCATATATATTTAATTTTGATCCTGAGGGATCATACATCGGATTATCATTAGAATTTACTTTTGCTTTACTCATTTTATTTCCCCTTTCTCAAATTATTAACCATATCTTCAAACGAATCTATGTCTGTGAAATCTTTGTACACAGATGCAAACCTTACATAAGCCACTTTATCTAATTTTTTTAGTTTTCTCATGACTAATTCCCCAATTATTTTTGAATGTATTTCTGGAGTATCATTACTCCTTAGCTCATTTTCTATTTGTGTGAATGTTTCTTGTAGTTGTTCTGTTGAGATTGGTCTTTTTTCGCATGCCCTTGTTATTCCTTTTTTTAATTTATTGTTGTCAAATGCCACTCTTTCTCCAGATTTCTTAACAACCCTAAGATCTATTGTTTCTATTCTTTCATGAGTTGTAAATCTTCTTTCACAATCAATGCATTCTCTCCTTCTTCTTACAGCATCTTCAGAATGATCTCTCTTATCAATTACTTTCATCGATTGGCTATTGCAGAATGGACACCTCATTTTTCAACATGTTGTGGCTGTTTTATGTTTTTTGACACAATATCTTGTGTTTTATGCACAACAAGCTATTTTTTAGAATTAAGATTTATAAATATTTAGTAAGTTTGATGTATAGTTTAAAAAAAACAAGGGAAGGAGTAACTCCCTCCCAAAAAAATTCTAAAGTAGTGGTTCAACTTATGGGGGTTAAAATGAATGGAGTTAATCCCACTACTTGAGCATGTCAATTCCCAGCATATCTTTCATATGGGTTGCTTCTTCAGCTTTCGCTTGCGCCCTATCGATTTTACCAAGAATATATGGTGATTTTACACCTGTAACTATGGTCATTACTCTTAGTTTTCCATCCATTGCTGGATCTACACTTGCTCCCCAGATTACTAAAGCGTCTTCATCTAAGGAACCAGTAACCATATTACCGATTTTTTCAATATCATCTAATAATAAGTCTGTACCACCAGATATATTGATTAATGCACCAGTTGCACCTTCATAACTTACATCCAATAATGGATTTGAAAGTGCTTTCTTTACAGCTTCTTCAACTCTATTTTCTGTGGTTGATTCGCCTATTCCAACAACTGAAACTCCTCCCCCAGTCATTATTGTTTTAACATCAGCATAATCTAAGTTTACTAAACTTGGAACTGCAATTGTTTCTACTATTCCTTTAATCATTGTGGAAAGTAGTTCATTTGCTACTGCAAATGCTTGTTGTAATGGCAATTGTCCGGCAATCATAGATAATCTATTATTGTCCATAACTATTACTGTATCACAAACATCTCTTAATTCTTGTAATCCGTATTCTGCTTTGTCACATCTTGCTTTTTCAATATTGAAAGGCATTGTAACATTAGCAATAACTATTGCTCCAGATTCTTTTGCCATTTGAGCAATTATTGGTGCTGCACCTGTTCCAGTTCCACCACCCATTCCAGCAGTAATAAATACCATATCGGTATCTCTTAAGATTTCTCTTAATTCATGATTATTTTCTTGAGCTGCTTCTTTACCTTTATTTGGCATTCCACCTGCACCAAGTCCTCTTGTTAATTCTCTTCCAAGAAGTAATTTTCTATCACCATGACACATATCTAAGTGTGCTTTATCAGTGTTAGAGATTATAACTTCAGCGCCATTTACACCTTTTTTATATAGCCAGGAAGCAATATTTCCGCCAGCTCCACCAACACCAATTACCTTCATGTTAGCTTTACCTACTTGTAAATCATCGTCGTTTGTACTTGTGTCTACGTTTTTCAATGCATCTTGTATTATAAATTCCATTTTTTTTATTTTTTCCCCCTTTTTTTTATATGTTGTATCACAACAAATTTTATATATGTGTGAATGTAATTTCTCTTTAAGAAAAAGTTGTTTAATCGCCAAATTAAAACGCTTTTTTAAGATAAATCAAACTAAGACTTGATGTTTAATGTACGTATTTTCGTTCGGAATCGCCAAAAACCGTTGAAAATGTTAAGACCTAAGAGTATTTTAATTCTGATTGTTTATAAATGTTTTTAGATTAAGAAGTATATGTTTGAGTAGATAGATTGATATTTTTGGGATAAGTTTTTATATTAGTAATTCAGTTTTCTCTTATGAAAAGTGGAGATTATGTTGAAATAAAAACTTCTTCTGATAATTTAAAAGGGATTTTAATGCCGGATTCTATTGCAGGAAAATTAGTTTTGAAATTAGATTCTGGATATAATGTTGGGATTGATAAAAAGAAAATAAAATCAAAGAAAGTTTTGAAAAGATCTTTAAAGAAATCTTCTAAAGTTTCTAAAGTTAAAGTTAACAAAAAATTACCTAAAATTCTTATTTTACATACCGGAGGAACAATTGCTTCTAAAGTTTCATATAAAACGGGGGGAGTTATTGCTAAATTTAAACCTGAAGAGTTATTGGAATTGATTCCAGAATTAGGAAAAATTGCAAATATTGATACAAAATTAGTTTCAAATGTGTTTTCTGAAGATATGGGATTTAAAGATTATAATAATTTGGCTAAAGAAATTAAGAAAGCCAAAGGTTATTCTGGTGTTATTATTACTCATGGGACAGATACAATGCATTATACTTCTGCTGCTTTATCATTTATGTTAGAAGGGTTAGGATTCCCGGTTATTTTGGTTGGATCTCAGAGAAGTTCTGATAGGGGAAGCTCAGATGCTGGAGTAAATATGATTTGTGCTGCTAAATTTATTGTAAATTCTAAGTTTGCTGAAGTTGGTATATGCATGCATTCTTCAATGGATGATGATAAATGTTGGATTTTACCTGGGCTAAAGTCTAGAAAGTTTCATAGTTCTAGAAGAGATGCTTTTCAAGCTGTTAATGCTAAACCTTATGCTTTAGTTGGAATTGATGGGAAAATTAAGATAATTGATAATAATTTTAGAAAAAAACAAGAATTGATAGTTAATGTTGATTTATTTAATGAAAAATTGAAAATTGGTATGTTAAAAGTACACCCTTCAATGAGTGTTAATGAAATTCCTTCTGGAATGGATGGATTAATTGTTGAAGGAACAGGGCTAGGACATATGCCAGTTAATTTAGATTCAAAAATATTTAATAAATTGAAAAGTTTGAAAATTCCAGTTATTATGTGTAGTCAGACTGTTTTTGGTCGTGTTAATATGAATGTTTATTCAACTGGGAGAAAATTACAAGAATTTGTTTTATCTGGTTCAGATATGACTTCAGAAACTGCTTTTATGAAATTAACTTGGTTGTTGAGTACTAAACGAGATGTTGGTTTGATTTCCAAGAATTTGAAAGGAGAAATTAATGAAAGGATTTCAAATGAATTTTTATCTTTGTACTAAACATTTAGTTTCTGGTATATAAGACTTTAAATATTTCTTTTTAGGTTTTTTTATATGGAAGAAAGAACACCATTAGATTTAGTAGATTATACAGATGGAGATCTTGAAAATTCATTAAGAAACGTATTTGTTGATAAAAACGCAGAGTATATTGTTTGTGATGGAGATACAAACAGAAGCAAATTTTTAAGTGATGGAATCAATCTTGGTGTTAATAATGGGTGGTTAATGGGAGAGAAAATTATTGAAGATCAATGTACTACAATAGAATATAGATTGACTCCGAAAGGAAAAGAATATTTCGGATTAGATTGATTTATAGCCAATTAATTTGTAAACTAATTTAGCTGCAGTATAAGAAGAAAGTTCTTCTTTAGGACATAATTCTACTACATCTGCACCAAGAACATTTCTATGTTTGAATACTTCTTTTAATAAATCAGTAACCTGTTTGAATTGCAATCCTGCCGGTTCTGGTGTTCCAACATCTGGAATTACGGTTGGATCAAATGCATCTAGATCTATTGTTATGTAAACGTTTTTTTTCAAAGTTTTTATGATTTTTTTTATGTTTAGTTTATTATGCGCATAAAAAGTATTGATTTTGTGTTTTTTTATGTAATTATGTTCATCTTTATCTAATGCTCTTACTCCAACTTGAGTTATATTTTTATTAAATTCTGAAATTCTTCTAGCAACACAGGCGTGGCTTAATTTATTTCCATCAAATTCGTCTTTTAGGTCTGCATGCGCATCAATTTGTAAAATAGAAAGATCTTTTTGAGGTAATTTCTTTACTAATGGATATGTTATTGTGTGTTCTCCACCCAAAGCTATTACAAACTTGTTTGTTTTTAGATTTTCTAGTTGTTTTAATGTTTTTATTTCTTTTAATGTTGTTATTCCAATTTTATAGGGTTCTATGTTTAATTCTGGATCATATAAATATAATTCATTAGAAGCTTTGATTATTTCTTTTGGAGCATTTTTGGTTCCTTTTTTGTATGAAGTTGTTGATTCAAATGGAACTGGCAAAATTGCTACTTTAGCTTCTTCAAAATTGGGTAAATTCATGAACGTTTTCATAAAATTTCGGAGAAAATAGTGTGTTATAAAGGTTTCTTAAACCATATAATTTTATAAATTAGTTTAATTATTAACTTATATGAAAGAAATTGAGGTGAAAATTTTAGAAATTGATGTTGATTCTGTTATTAAAAAGTTAGAATCTCTTGGTGCTGTCAAAGAAGGAGAATTTGATATTGAAGCATCTCATTATGATTTTGATAAAGAGGGGGTTTCTTTGAGACTGCGAAAAATTGGAGAAAAAGTAGAATTTACTTCTAAGAAAAAAATAGATTCTGATAGATATAAAATTAGAGATGAATTTCAAGTAGAAGTTGATGATTTTGATAAGATGGATAGTCTCTTAAAAAGTATTGGGTTAGGAGATAAAATTGATTTGCACAAAAAAAGAATTTCTTATGTTTTGGTGGATGTTCGTTTTGAAATAGATACTTACGACGGAATTCCTACTTTTTTGGAAATTGAAGCACCAAGTGAAGAAAAATTAGAAGAAACTGTTGAAATGTTGGGATTTTCAATGTCTGATGCTAAACCTTGGAGTTGGAAGAAAGTTTTGAAGCATTATGGGAAAATATAAATTGGAAAACTATTTTCTTAGGATATATATCTTTTAAAAAAATAAAATTAATTATTGATTATGGTTAGTTTAGAAGAACAATTAGAAATCGTTAATCAAGAAGAAAGTAGAATACTCGAAAAAATTGATAAAAGAAATTCTAGAAGAACTATAAAATGTAATGGTTGTGATGGATCCCATAAGATAAAGGATCTTGATGCTATTCAAACACATTGGTATACTCCTCCAGCAGGTTGTACTGGTGGAGATTATTGGAATGAAGGGGATTTGCATTTTATTTGTCCTGAAACTGGAATTATAAATAGATTATACTTTCATCAAGATGTCCATTGGGAAGAAAAAATAAATATGAGCAATGACCCAAATGAACAATTTAAAGGGGCCTATAAAGGATTATTCAAAAATGTAGAAGATGTTTATCGTGAAAAAAATCAAGATTTTGTGAATAATTATTATGTTAATAGAAATCGTAAAAAATTTGGATTAATGGAAAAATGAAGCAATCGTAAGCTTTAAAAGCCTTATTTTTAGCTCAATTTTAATGGAATTTGTTAAAGATCTTAAGTGGAAAGAAGGAATGGATGTTAATGAATTAGTTAGTTCTTTAGGTAAAGTTGGGTTTCAGAGTGTTGAATTGAAAAAAGCTCAAGAAAATATAATTAAGATGAAGAAAGATGGAGCAAAAATTTACTTAACTTTTACTTCAAATATGGTTACTTCTGGATTAAGAGGATTTTTTGCACAATTAATTAAGTTGGGGATTCCAGATGTTATAGTTACAACTGTTGGCGGCATGGAAGAAGATATTATGAAAGCCTATGGTGAAGAATTTGTTATTGGGGATTTTCAAGCAAATGATGTTGAATTATATGAAAAAGGAGTAAATAGAGTAGGAAATTTATTTATTAGAAATGAAAGTTATTCTAAATTTGAAGATTTGGTTAGTCCAATCATAAAAGGAATTTATTCAAAGAAAAAAAGAGTTACTCCTTCTGAAATTTTTAAGGAAATTGGATTGGGATTAAAAGATGAAGATTCTATATTATATCAAGCTGCTAAAAATAATGTTCCAATATTCTGTCCTGCAATAACTGATGGTGCTTTTGGTTTTCATTTATTTATGTTTCAACAGAATAACAAAGATTTTATTGTAGATGTTGTTAAAGATTTTCAAAATATATTATTTAGTACTTCTCAAGATGAGAAAAAAGGTTTAATTTCTTTAGGTGGGAGTATTTCTAAACATCATGCCATTTTAGCTTGTTTATTGAATGGAGGATTAGATTATGCTGTTTACATGACAACTGCCAGACATACTAGTGGCTCAATGAGTGGTGCCACTACTAATGAAGCTAAATCTTGGGGAAAAGTTAAAGATGATAGTGATGCCATTACAGTTATTGGAGATGTATCTATTAATTTTCCATTGGTTATGATTTCTGTATTAGAAGAATTAAAGAAAGATGAAATTATCTGAAGCTAAAGAAAAAAAAGTTTATATTATTTCTAGTTGTGAAAATGGCTGGGAGGGCAAATCTATTCTTTATGAAAGGGGAATTATTCCTGGAAGAGAAATTGTTGTTTATAGATATTTCCAAGGATCAGGGATGGTCCAGACTAATAGCGGAAGATTTGCTATGAGTGACGAATACTTAGAAAAAATAATAATAAAAGAAAAAAAATTACATTCCTAATATTTTGTAAGCTACCATTGCTGGCCAAATTAACGCTTTTAAAACTCCTAGAACTCCAGACCAGAATCCTGTTGCAGTTGAAATGTAATAAATCACTGCTCCAATAAATCCTAATCCATAAATACAAGGAGATCCTCCTGCCATTGGACCACATTTATTTAATTTTTTCATATTATTTATTTAATTTATTTGTTTATATAATTTCCTGAAAAGATTTATATATTTATATTGGTTTATTATTTGATGGATAAATTAGATTTAGAAGGAAAAATTGATTTAGGCAATACAATGTTAATTTGGAGAGCAATTAATGTTCCCGAGAGTGTGTTTGAGTTAATTGAAAGAGATTCTACTATGGCAAATGTTTCATATGTTGCTTACGTTCCGGACCATATTTGTATGGTGGATGGATTGCCAAGATTTTTGGATAAAGAAGGGCCTTTTGCACCAGACCATACAACTCATTTGCCCTATAAAGAAGGCACATTAGTCGTAGGATATCATTAAAAGCAAGGGTTTATAAAGTGTAAATTTTTCAATTATTATAGATAATCGTAAGGTTATCAGGAGAAAAATAAATGAAAGGAACAGTAAAGTTTTTTAACGAAGGAAAAGGCTTTGGTTTTATTTCCGGAGAAGATGGAAATGAATACTTTGTACACATTTCTGGTCTTGCTGAAAATGTAAGATTACAAGAAAATGATTCCGTTACATTTGATGTAGAGGAAGGCGACAGAGGACCAAAAGCAGTAAATGTCCAACCAAGTGAAGAATAAATTTAATTTATAATTAATGTTTATTTTCAAAGAATTCTTTTTTTATTTTTTTTATTTACCAATTAATGATTTACATTGAGATACTGTATGAGGATAATTTTCCATAACTAAATAACAAGTTCTTATTCCACCATTTTCTTTAATAATTTCTAAACAATCTTTTGTGTCTTCATAGTTACCAAAACCTAAACAATTTTCACAACATAATTGCTCTTTTTGAGAAGTTGATGCATCTTTTTGAGTAATTAATATAATTGATATTATCACAACAATAACAATTAATATTGATTTATTCATAATAATATATTATAATTGGGATTTAAAAATATATCTAGTTAAATTTTAAGAGCTTTCATAATTTTATCAAGTTTTTCGTTAATTATGTCAAAATCTTTAGATGATTTACTTGGTTTTTTTGCAAAACAATCGTCACAATATATTGGTTTATTTGATGTTGGCTTAAATGGAACTTCACATTCAGATTTACATTCAGAACAAGTAACTTTAGTTCTTTCTATTCTATCTCTGCCTCTTGAATCTCTACTTGAAGATCTCCTATCATCAGAATTTCTTCTAGTATTTCTTCTTGGAGAACTGTTTCTCTCTGAGAACTTACCTTCAAAACTTTTACCTCTTCTTTTTGAAGGATTTTTCTTTGCTTTTGAATTTTCAAATTTAACCATGAGATTTGGGCATTTGGGGAGTATATAAGGGTATCTATTGTGCTTTAGAGAATTATTCTTCTATTTTATCTTTTTCGTTTTCTGTGCTTAGTGGATTTTTTTCATATAGTGGATATAGCACTTTTTCTTCAAGTTCTATTCTAACTTTTACTACTTCTTTTAATTCTTTTATTTCTTTTTTGAATGATTTTTGTTTTTCTATTTCTTCTACTTTTAAATTTGAATATTTATTGAAAAAATCTACTGCTGCTTGTGAAATTCCTTTCATTTCATTTGAGAATTTTTTTGATGTTTTTCTTGTTTTTTCATCTTTTGATTTATCTAATTCTGGATACAATTTTTTATCTTCTAATGTGAGGTGTTTTATTAACTCACTTTTTAAATTTAATAATGTTAACATACAATTTGTTTTTGATATATCCTTTCCTTCTATGAAAGAATTTAGATTTTTGAATAGAAATAATATATCTTCGTGTTGTTTTTTTAATTTCTTTATTAATTTATTTTCTTCTTGGAATACTTTTGCAGTAATTTTAATCACCTAATTTGATTTTAGTTTTTTATGTTATAAATCTTTTGTTTTTTTATCAAATAAAAAGCTTTAAAAGCCTTATTTTTAGCTCAAATTTAATGAAATCAAAGTTTATTTTAAATAAAAAGGAAGCAATGAAACAGTTAGAAGTAGTTCAAAATATCTCTGATGAAGTTTCTTATAGTGTTAAAACTAATGTTGAAGTTGCTAAAGTTTTAGAAGGAAATTGTTGGTTTAGCGTTCATTCTCTACAAAATTTAATGTTATTGGAAGATAAATCTAAAGTTTGGTTCTTTAGTCAAGGATGGAATGCAGAATTTTTTAAAGAATTATTAAGTTTGGGTGTAAAAAGTTTTGTTATTGATAATGAGAATGATCTTAAGGTTCTTTTAGATAATTCAAGTTCTGACATAAATTTGCTTTTAAGGATGAAATTAAAAGAACACACAATTCATACTGGAAAACATTTTGTTTTTGGTTTTAATTCTAATAAGATTAATGAATTAATTCCAGAATTGAAAGAAAAAGTAAACAAATTGGGAGTTCATTTTCATAGAAAAACTCAAAATGTTTCTGAGTGGAATTTGAAAGAAGAATTAATTGATAGTATTTCTGAAGAAAATCTCTCTAAATTAGATTATGTTAATATCGGAGGGGGGATTCCTGCTCAGTATAAAAATTTTAGAAAGGAAGTTATTGATTACATTTTTAAGAAAATTGAAGAATTAAAAGAATTTGATATTAAAGTAAAAATTAAAAGGATTTCTCTTGAAGAATTCTCTTATTCAAAGAAATATTCTGCAATCTTTGCTATAAATACCTTAGAATTTATGGAAAGAAAAGAACTAAAAAATACTGTTAATTCAATGAAATCCAATACTTTAAAGAGGGGTATTAATGTTATTAAAACCATAACAGTAAATGATCCCCAATATAAAAAACGTAAAGACAGGATATTTCTTAAACTTGGAGAATTAAAAAAGTTCTATAAAGATTGGGAAATAATTCATTATCAAGAATATATGGGAGAACCTGAAAGGCATACAAAAGATAACAAATTTCATAGACATGCTGTTGCAGAAATTATTGCACGTAAAAAATAATTATTTTATAAGAGAATAATCAAGAACGCCAGTATGCATTGTTAATTTCCATTCTTTGTTAACTTTTGCATATACTTTACAAACCCTTCCTTTCCAATGATTCTTATCGCCATTGTTGTGGGTCCATAGTGTATCTATATCTACAACTGCAAAAGCACCATCATTTTCCTTAGAAATCACAATCTTCTTTATTTCTCTACGATTATGTTTTAATTTGTGATTAGAAAATAAATTTTGATAAGTTTTTTCCCATCTTGAATGATTAAACTTCCCGAGTTCAATCTTCCAATTCATTGGATCATGAGTTTTATTGTTTTCCGGCCAGACCCAAACAAAATCAGGATGGAAAATTGAGAGCAAAAGTTCAACATCTTGTGTATCCCAAGCTTTTGTTTCACGGTTTACTATCTCTTTTATATCTTCTATAATTTTTCCTTTATTAGCCATAGTATAATCATAGAATAACTAGTATAAAAATATTTAGTAATATGTTGATTAGTCCCTTCCCTTTCTATTTTATAGGCGTTCTCAAAAATTGCAATTAACATGTATTAGATAACCCTTAGATTATATCTTGGTTCTGATAATACGTTAGATTGCCATGTTAGATAGTAAAATTTATAAATAGATGGTAAAATATTTTGTTATGGAAGAATATCTTGAAAAATTAGAATATAGGATGAAATTAAAAGGATTTAGCCTTAAAACTGTTAAATCTTACAAATATAATATTAAACAATTTCTTAAATTTATAAATAAAAATCCTGAAAAGGTCTCAAAAGAAGATATAGAATCTTATTTTACGAACCTTATAGATAACGGATATATGTCTGCGTCTATAAGATTGAATTATGCTAGTTTAAAATTTTTCTTTACTTTTGTAATTCCAAAAAATATTGACTTTGTTAGAATTGATACTCCTAAGAAAAAAAAGCAACTCCCAAAAGTTTTATCCAAAAAAGAAATTATATCGATGATTGATAATACAAAAAATTTGAAACATAAGTTGATGATTGAAGTTTTATATTCTTCGGGACTAAGAGTTGGTGAGGCAGTAAAATTAAAAATAAAAGATATTGATGCTGAGAGAAATTTAATTAGAGTTAATCAAGGTAAAGGTTCAAAAGATAGACAAACTATTCTATCTGAAAAATTAAAGTCAGATTTATTGAAATATTTATGTACTAAGAGGGATAATGAAATTTATTTATTTTCTAAAAAAGAAAATCATATTGTTTTAAAAACTGCACAAAAAATTGTAGATAATGCGGCAAAGAAGGCAAAATTGAACAAAAAAGTAACACCCCATATGTTAAGACATTCGTTTGCAACCCATTTATTGGAGGATGGAGTAGATATAAGATATATTCAAAAATTGTTAGGACATTCGAGATTAGAAACTACTCAAATCTATACCCATGTTGCGAATAATGATTTAAGGAATATAAAAAGCCCGTTAGATTAAAAATGAAAGCTCAATTTATTTTAAGTAAGGAAGAGGCAATGAAGCAATTAGAAATAGTACAAAATATTTCTGATGAAGTTTCGTATAGTGTTAAAACTAATATTGAAGTTGCTAAAGTTTTAGAAGGAGAGTGTAATTTTAGTGTCCATTCATTACAAAATCTAATGTTGTTAGAAGATAAATCAAAGGTTTGGTTTTTTGCACAAGCTTGGAATAAAGAATTAATTAAACAATTATTAGATTTAGGAGTAAAAAGTTTTGTTGTTGATAATGAAAATGATTTACAAGTTTTATTGGATAATCTTGATCAAGAGATTAATTTGCTATTAAGGATGAAATTAAAAGAACATACTATCCACACTGGAAAGCATTTTGTTTTTGGATTTTCATCAAATAAAATAAATAAATTAATTCCAGAATTGAAAGAAAACTCAAAAATAAATAAATTAGGAGTACATTTCCATAGAAAAACTCAAAATGTTTCTGAATGGAGTTTAAAAGAAGAATTAATTGATAGTATTTCAGAAGAAAACTTTTCAAAATTAGATTATGTTAATATCGGAGGGGGGATTCCTGCTCAGTATAAAAATTTTAGAAAGGAAGTTATTGATTACATTTTTAAGAAAATTGAAGAATTAAAAGAATTTTTGAA
>JABHMJ010000033.1 GCA_018693795.1 Candidatus Woesearchaeota archaeon
CCTTGCAGGATTTTCCCGAATTCGCTACGCGAACTCTCCTTATCCCCGATGTTAAATACAATATTTTTACTCCAAAAAAATTAAATCAAAATCTCAAAAGCACCATAAGTTTTTTTCAGAACATAAAAAACCTTAGAATCAATCTCAACATTATCTTTTTGCTTTTGATTAGCAATACATTTATCTAATTCTTCTATTGTAGACTCTTCAATCTTCGTTCCCACCTTACTAATCTTGCTTCCTTCAAAAATAAAAGTTTTACCGTCACAATTCAATAATTCTAACGTCTTATCTTTAAACTTCAATCTCATTCTTCCTTTTTCTAAAGAAGCTAAATCACATCTCTGAGAAAATTCTACTAAATCTCCAACTAGTTTATCTGCATCTTTTCTAGCTCTATCAACTTTATGAGCATCTAATTTTCCTTTCTTAAAATCAGCTCGTGCTTTAATCACAGAATTTAAAATTCTCAGATGTTGCTTAGTAAATTTCCCCTTCTTAACATATTTTTTATCAAAATCTTCAATCAGTTTATCCTGAGATTTATTTCCTAAGATGCTCTTCAATAAGCTCATCAAATCCTTGTAAATATTCTCAATTGTCTTCTCGCTAGTCTTCTTTTCAATCTGCTCTCTCAAAGTTTTCATTCTTTTCAAATAATCTTCAGTATCTTTCAATAACTTATCAATTTCTTTCCCAGAAATCTCTTTAATCTTTTCATGCTCATAGTCTCTCCATATTCTAACAACCTTCTCAATAAAAGTAATATATTTCTTCTCGACCATCCCGGTATCATAAAATTCTTTAGTAAAATCTCTAACTAACTCTTTCTTTGCATTTGGTGGGGGACATCCATTAAGCATTAACAATGCTTGCGCAGGAGTTGTAACTCCCCAGAAAATATTCACAAAAATATCTGATAGTAAAGTTTTCTTACTTCTTGGAATAACCTGATCTCCCATCGACATAAAACTATCAATTGCTTCAGGCGAAGGTTTTAGTTTACCTTTTCTTAATAAAGATTTCCAAGGCATGAAAGTTCCTCTATCGTATAACGGAACACCGTCTCTGATAAAAGTAAACATTACCGGGTGAGCATCCTTAACTGCTTCCCAGAAATCTGTCAATAAATAAATCTGTGGCTCTAGTTTATTTTTAACTCCTGCGATGGCATTAGCTTCAGCAACATATTGGTAGATAATACTTCTTAATCTCTCTAATAGTTCTAAACGAGGCATTCTTTTAACATCTGTATCATTAATGATTATAAAAACATCCACGTCTGAAGATTCAGTTGCCTCTCCCCTAACTAAACTCCCGCCGAAAACATAACTAACAACATATTTTTCAAACTTTTGTAATACTAAAGATTTATGAATTTCTGCAACTCTTAGAGCACCTAACAATCCTTTATCATGTAACGGAAAACTCATTGCAATCGCGCTAGATAGTTCAAATTTCTGATCCATACAAAGTTCCCAAACATCCGCAGGAGCTCTAATTGAAACCCAAGTTTTTTGTTTATACTTCTTAACTTCCTCTACAATTTCTTTCTGGATTTTAGGAATCTCTTTTTCTTTATCCTCGTCAACAATAATGAAAACATGAACCGCATCCTTAGCCTCTTCAGGAATCTCTTCTTCTTCGATAAACTTAGGAATAGACTGTGGAGGCAAGATACTAATTGACTGAATAAATTTATATTTCTTAAGAACAAATGTCTTTAGTTTCTCTAATTCTTTCTTTGTTTTCTCAAATTCCTTCTTAGCCTTTTCAGGATCCTGTTGATTAGGAATCGCAGGTTTACTACTGTAAACTTTATTATTTTCCATCTCTGGAATAGAAGTATCAGGATTCATACATTAAAATATGTGGATTTCTTTATAAAAGTTGTGATAGAGATTTCTGAGCTTTTTTTCTAAAATGATGCAAGGTTGCTTGAATGGTCCCCATTGGGGTGTTCAGTTCTTCTCTAATTTCCTTATACGATTTTTCTTCAATATATCTCTTTCTAGCAACCCTCGCACGTAAATTAGATTGGGAATCTATAAACCCCTTAATGATTGGAATGGTTTCTTTTGTTACAAGTAACTCTTCTGGATTTCTGGAATGTTTAGTATATTTGTGGACTCCCCATGTTTCGTCAAAGGATAATTGGAACCCCTCATTATTTCTTTTTCGTATTAAATCTATCGCAGTGTTAAAACCAATTCTATATACCCAGGCAGCCATCTTTGCTTCAGTAGGATTAAACTTATCAATATTTTCAAAAGCCTTGGTAAATATTTCTTGAGTTAGATCCTCTGTAGAAGAACTATTTATTTGAAATTTGGATCCAAGATAATTTTTTAATTTATTAAACTCTGTTTCATATAATTTTGTTAACTCAGCATATTTGTCTTTTTCCATAAGATACTTTTCACTAAACACTATTTATATTTTATTGTCTTTCAGAACAATAAAAAAACTAGTGAACCCAGTACCCAAAGGGCACGAGAACTCGAATGAATTTTTTCGGGCAGGAATCGAGGCGCAATAAAATTGAGTCATCCCTTCTTTCAGACCTACTTGGTGGGAAACCTGCGATCTACTCGGTGTAAATAATATGATATTTAATGTTATTTTTGGAATAATAAACTATTTACTTCAATTTTTCTTTTGTAGTGTCTGAAATAAAAACCCAAGGTTTACCAAACTTTCTTAAGTTTTTTCTACACTTATTACAAGGAGGTAATATTTGATAAATTTTATTTTTATAATTTGGTTCTCCGTACAGAGCTAAACAAGTTTCTATTTTATCTTTGCCTTTTCCTTTAAGAATCATATTGGTCATTGCTGAAGTCTCTGCACAAACACCACTTCCAGGAGCAAGACCTTCAATATCTGCACCAAAAAACATTTCCCCTTTATCTGTAACAATTATACTAACTACATCGGAAACTATCTTTTTATTACGAGTATGTGTTTTAGTAATTAACTTCTTTGCCTTTTCTATTAATTTCAAATCTTTTTTTGTTAAAAGCTCTTTCATACTTGATTAAAGAAAAAATCATTTATTAAATTACCTAAAGAATATGGGCCCAGCAGGAATCGAGGCTGCGATCTACTCGGTGTAAATAAATCTAAATTTAAATCTTTTTGTAATAATCCTTATATTCATCCAAATATCTTCTAAAAAACCATTGAACAAAAATACTATCTTCCTTTTTAACTTGTGATCTTTCTAAAGCATTATAGTAACTGTTTCTTTTTAGATAAGAGATATCTAATAAAGGAAAATCAAATTTCTTTAAAATAAAATTCATCATCAATCTAGAAATTCTTCCATTTCCATCTGTAAATGGATGAATTGTTACAAATTTTAAATGAACTAAAGCTGCTAATTCAACAGGATGAATTTTATTTTTTTCTTTTTTATACCAATCAAAAAATTCTTTTAATAAAAAATCTAATTCCATGTGCATTGGAGGTTTAAATTTAGATTGAGAAATTAAAACATTATGGTTTCTTATTTTTCCCGCAATACTAGGTTGAGTGCAATTTATTAATTCTTTATGCCATTTTAATACAATTTGAAGACTTAAATCTTTATCATAATCAAGCATTTCAAAAAAAACTTTTTTATGTGCTTCTGCCTCTTTAACATCATTTATTGGTTTTGAAGAAGGAGTTATTCCTCTTTCAAGAAGATTTGCTGTATCTTTCAAAGATAAAGTACTTCCTTCAATTCTTTGAGTATTATAAGTAAATCTTGTTGCAAAGGTTTCCCTAGATTTCTTTCTAGCAGAAGTTGGCATGACAATATACTCTTTATTAAATTTTTTCTTGATTTCATCCAACTTATCTAAATACTTATTTTTATAAAATTCTTGAATAAATTCTTTTTTCTTTTTCTCAATATTCTTTGGAATATTATCTCCCAAGTAGATCTGTTTTTTCTTTACAGATTTCCCTTCTCTAAAAGAATGTACAAGATAAAAATATTCTTTATTTCCTTTTTTAATTTTTTTAATTTCAACCATACTAGATGGTATACCTACATCTTTATAAATTTAATGTTTATATGAAATTGTAGGTATAACTTCTTTTATGAGAACTCACGATTTATTCGGTGTAAATAACATTATGGTAAAGCTAGGGTTTTTGGCAATACTTCATTACTTTATTTTTTCTACAATAATGATTGATTTTACTATTGCGCCATAACATAAAAATAAAGGTCCTACATTAGGAGTTATAGAAATAACTTCCCCTCTTAAGTTATTAAGAAAATTCTCTAGCATCTCTGGTTCTTTAGCCAATTTAATATTTAATTTGTGCACCTTGTATTTTATTTTTCCCATAAGATTACATTGCAAATCAAACTATATAAATATTGAGAAAACTAGTGGACCCAGCAGGAATCGAACCTGCGATCTACTCGGTGTAAATAATATTATGGTAAAGCTAGGATTTTTGGTAATAATTTTTTATTTGCCAAAGTATCTTTTATTTGATGCCGCTTGTAATTCCATTATGTCTTGGAAATCATCATTAAAAGCAAAAATGGCTCCTGTGACAGCATTAGAATCAGCATTACAACTAAAAGTACAATGTTTATTTCCTTGTACTCTGTAATCACAATTTTCTTGCAATCCAAACCATTCTATTTGACTTTTACCCTCCGGAATATTTTTCCATTCAACATTTTCATTACATCTTTCTGAATTTTTTCTTGTTTTATATTCATATAATTCCCAATCTTTCATAGTTGGAATTTTATTATGCAAATAATTTTGTGCAGATCTTTCAATTAAACCAAAATGTTTTGTGTACGAAGTCGCTTTTCTATTGTAAACAACATCTTCTCCTTCAATCTTTAAACATCCAATATTAGTTTCAATTATTGGAGAAAGATCGCCCCCTCTAAATCGTCTAGAATCTGCTTTATGTAATTTATCCGAAAGTTCTTTCATAGATATTCTTCCATTATTTTCTATTACAAAGCCAATAGGAAGAATAGAATGTGTGGCTACTGTCATAAATATTTTATTATATTTTACTTTATAAGAATTATTGTTCTGAAACACCTATTTGAATATGAATGGACCCAGCAGGAATCGAACCTGCGATTTACTCGGTGTAAACGAGTCGTCATAACCACTAGACCATGGGTCCATGAAAAAATTACATGTTTTAGGATTAAAAAGGTTTCGAAAACAAAAGTTTAAAAGATTTAAAATATAACTTGTTATATGGCTGGTCTGAACAAAAAAGATATTAGAGAAGGATTAATCTTCGGAGGCATTCTAATTGGAATTTTCGTTATAATTATGTGGGTAAATCCTAATGGGGGATTCACTTTAAAAGACCAAATATTGTATACTTCAATATGTATTGTAGGATTAATTTTTGGGACCTGGCAATACAATTATCAGGGAAGGTTAGATGAATCAGAAAAGAAGGCACCAAAGTTGTATTCCGGATATCTTAGGGTTGGAGGAGCCTTTAGTTGGTTAGGTTTTCTTCAATATAGGGTCTTTTCAATAATAGGTTTAATTATCGGAGTCGCATACATTATTTTTGCTCCTTCAGGTAAATTATTCGGATTAATTTTTATTGGATTTGGGATTGCCCAATTCTTTCTTTCTAAAAAGTTTAAGAAGATGAGTGAAGCGCCTTTAAGTGGAAGAGTTTATGAAAAAGAGTAAACACATATTTTTTAAATTGTAAAACCTAGATTATCTCAAGCGTGGTTAGTTTATCGGTAGAATATATCGTTGCCAACGATGTGGGCCGGGTTCGATTCCCGGACCGCGCATTGAATCGAACAGTTCGATTTGCCCTTCAGGGTATGCAAACTAGTTTGCCGAGGACCGCGCATTTTAGTTAATCATATAAATCCCTCTCCCTTCACTCTCCCAAGAGGTTAAAATGTATCTACCAATATTTGGCTCAATAGCTTTAGCAGCAGGAACAATTCTAGAGAGAGTCGTGTTAAAGCATCGAAATATGAACATTAAGGTCTATCATGTGATGTCTTTTTTCTTCCTAACCCTTTTAATGCTACCATTAGTCTTCTTCTTTTGGAATATAACTCCCGAAGCGACAGAAGTATCAACCATTTTAATTTTCGGAATAGTAATAATTCTTTCAATGGCAGCAAACTATTTCACCTTCTTTTCAATGAAATGGGAAAAATTATCTAATTTAGAACCAGCAAAAATGACTGAACCACTATTCACAATTGTTTTAGCCTTACTGTTTAGTTTTATTATAGGAGAAAGTTTGTACGAGAGGAATCTAACCGTTTTAATCCCTGCATTGGTTGCAGGAGCAGCACTAATTTTATCTCACATAGAAAAAAGTCATTTCAAATTCAACAAATATCTTTTAGCAGCAATTC
>JABHMJ010000034.1 GCA_018693795.1 Candidatus Woesearchaeota archaeon
CAAGAGTTAAGAAAGATTAGAGATGTTAGATTTGATGAAATTCTATCAAATTATATAAAACCAGGCTCAAAAGAATTATATGCTATACAAAGATTGCGAGAAAGAGCAGCATTATCTGAAGAAGATGAATGAATTGTAAAAGCTTTTTCTTCTATTAGTGCAGAACTTGAAGGATTTATCACTGCAGAACTTGGAAGATATAGAACTGCGTCAAAAGTATATGATGAAAAATTTTCAGATATTGTGGAAGATTTGTTAATTGATATTGGTGTTGAAGACTTAGGAGATGAATCTGAAACTTTTGTTAGACAGTTAATATACGGAATGTCAAGAAAACAAACAGAAAGTTATCATAAATATTTGCAAGGTCCAAACCATATTTTGGAAAAAGATCCCGCATATTGGCTTGCAACCATGAAAATGTGTGATAGAATTACTAATACGAAATTTAATCCTAATTTAAAAGGAAAAAAATTTTTAAAACAGGGAGCAAAAGTACTTCAAGATGGGGTAAAAAATACAGATTTATCTTTTGCAACAAATAAATTAGCTAAAAAATTATGGCCTAAGTCTCCAATTGTATCTGAACAGATTGATGAACATAGAAGAGAAGAATATTTTTTAAGACAAGTTGCAATTTCAGATGAAACAAATACAAATATGGATAGAATAATGAATGTATTAAAAACAAATAGATATGCACTACAGCCTCTTAGTGAAGGAGGAGTAATACAAGAACTACATAAATGGTATAGAAACTTTGAAACAAGGTTGTTTTTATCGGGTGCTTATGGAGAATTAACTAAATTGGATTCAGAACCTCGTGAGAATTCTCAAATATTAAGCACGAGAGGAGTGGTTAAAAGATTAGATGAATATTTAAGAGGCGAAAATATTTTGGCTGCAGTTGCAGAAGGAAAGGATCCAAGAGCAACATTTGAATTGTATACTTTCGCAGCCACAATAAAAACATTATCTTCAATTATTTTAGGTTATAATCCTTTTGTTGAACGTTTCGAAAATGAATTATTAGAAATAGCAGCTATGAAAAAAAAAGGTGTAACAAAAATTGAAGTATTAGATTCAGGATTTGTTCCTATTGAGTATAGACTTAGAACAAAGGAAAAAGGGTTACACCCGTTTTGGAAGGGAGTTGGTGCTTCTTTAAACCTACTACCTCTTGCTGAACAAGCAGGGTTTACACATGGAATTTTTACAGGTGACATATATCGTCCTACAAAAAGAGGCTAAGCCCGTCTTTCTTTAGGAACATAGTTATACAGTTTTCCACTAACCATTTTTCCACAACCTAAAAAATAATTATTATGTTTTATTATTATAAAACCACTTAAATTTGAATCAATTTCAAAGTCTTGTCCAGACATCCAGAGATCTGCATCCCTATCATTAAGTTCTAGAAAATTCTTTTTAGCAGTTTTTCCAACAATTTCAGATCCTTCAATACTAAGTCTTATTGTATTTTCATATAGAACTCCAAAGTACATACCTAAAGAATTAATTCTAAGTTCATTTAAGTCAATTTTTGAAATATCTTTAGTGATAATAAAAATTTTATTTTTGGGATTCATGAACACTTCATAATTTAGTTTAAAATCAGAATCAAATCTTGAATCTAGAATTTTTTGAATTTTTTTCCTTTCTTTAGAATTTAAAATTTTGAGTTGTTGCATTATACTCCCCACATAGGATTATCTTTTCGCATCTTTTCTGCAATTTCTTTTAAAAGTTCAATTTCTCCTTTTGATAAAAATTTAGCTAAATTCTTTAATTTCCTAAAATCATTTTCAGGAATAAAACTATACAAGAAATCTCCTTCATGAACTTGTCGTCCTATAATAATTGAATCCATTGATACAGCAACTTGATTTCCTTTTGTTATACTCTTAATACTTTCTTTTTCTTGTTGAATACTTTTAACATTTGAAATAGCTTTATGTTCTTTCATTAATCGAGTTGAAGTTGTTAATTTTCCTTCAATAATTTCACAACCACAAATTGCAGGATCACATTGTCTAAACACATGATTTTTCATGATTTGAATTTTACATGGCCTTATAAGATCATCAAGTTTTTTTGCCTCTAAAATTTTTCCTTGTTGCTCTGACCACAATTCATATTCTTCAATAATTTTGTAAATAATATCATTAGTGATAATTTTCACTTTTTGGTTTCCAGATACTTCTGCGTCTCTATCAACATTAAACCCTAAAATAACAGAATGTAATGGATTTTTATCATAATTTGATTCAGCATCAGTAATATCTTTTTTAGAAATTTTACCAATTCTTGCTTTTCTGACAGGAATTTCTTTTTCTTTAAGTAAAAAAGTTAATGCTTCTAATGAACCTAAGGTGTCTGCTTTAATAATAATTCCAGAATCACCAGTTTCAACAACTACGTCCTTAACTTGTTTTTGAATCTCTTCAGAAACTTGTGTTTTTATTTTATCAGTATAACTTTGGATAGGCATGCCTGCAATTACATTATCAATGCCAGGAGCACTAATTTTAACCCCTGTTGCTGCAGTAACTTCACTTTGAGCTTTAAATTTAGTTTTTTTATCTCTCATTTCATTTAAAGGAAGTGGACATAAAAGAGCTTTAACTCTTGTTTCAATGGGTTTATCTAACCCACCTATCATAATTTTATCTCCTCTTTTTAAAATTCCATCATAAATAATTACATCTAAAGTTACACCAAGACCAGTTGTTTCTTTAACTTCAATAACACTACCTTTGGCATTTCCTTCAACATGTAATTTTAAATTTTCTTCCAAAAATTTTTGTGCTAAACCTATTAATACCATTAAAAGCTCAGGAATACCATCTCCAGTTATAGCACTAACAGGAATTATTGCAACTTGTTTTGTATAATCTTCAACCCTATCAAATCTTTCAGAATTTAGACCTAGTTCAGATAGTTTTCCAAGGATTTCATATAATTTAGTATCTATATGTTCTTGAACATATGGGTCTTGGTTATTTAAATTTTTTAAAAGTAATTTGTCTTTTTGTTTATACCCAGGAACTAAATCAATTTTGTTTGCAGCAATAACAAAAGGGGTTTTACTTCCTTTTAAAATTTCAATACTCTCAATTGTTTGAGGTTTAAGCCCTTCATTAATATCAATAACTAAAATAGCAATATCTGCTATACTTCCTCCTCTTTTTCTAAGAGTAGAAAATGCAGCGTGACCAGGAGTGTCAATAAAAAGTAATCCAGGAATTGAAAAATCAGATTTGTTGTCTAGTAAATTTCCACAAATTTTTTTAACTGTCTGAAGAGGAATAATGGAAGCACCAATAGCTTGAGTAATTCCACCAGATTCACCAGATTGAGTAGCGCTACC
>JABHMJ010000035.1 GCA_018693795.1 Candidatus Woesearchaeota archaeon
AAGATATTTCTGAAGAAGAAATTGTTGAAGAACCTCTTGAAGAGGAAATTATCGAAGAATTGACTGACGAAGGTATAATTGATGTTGAAAAAGAATCAATTAGTATTGAGAAAGAAATTGTTTTTGAAGAGATTATAAATGAAACTGAGATAAATATAACTGAAGATGAAGTAATTGAAGAAAATGTTACTGAAATTTTAATAAATGAAAGTGAAATAATAGAAGAAGGAAGACAATTAAATAATTCTATTGAAATTAATTTAACTGAAGATAATAAAACTGTTGTGAATATTATTGAAATAAATGAAACTATTATGAATATTACTGAAACAAATCAGAGTTTTGTAAATATTACTGGCGAGAATTATACTTTGGAAATAATTGAAAATATTTTCCCGGTTAGAATAAATGAACCTGTAAAAGTAGAAAAAATAATAATTTCAGATAAATTTGTTAGTGGAATTAATATTAATCTGCCTTTAGATGCTTCTAATATTTCTATTTTAGATATTTCTGGTAAAGATGAAATTGAAATTGATTTAAATGGAAGAAAAGTAAAAGAAAATAAGGGAAATTTAATTACTGGAAATGTTGTTTTGAATTTTGATAGTCTTGGAGATTCTATTTTTAAATTTTTTAGGGATATTTTTAGATTTACTGGATTCGTAATTTATGAAGAAAGTAATGATATTATTGTTAAAGATTCTGTGAAAGAAATTAAAGTTGAATATTATTTACCTGGTCCTGTTTCTATTGAAAAAGATTTGGGAAATGGCATTAAAAAAATTATTATTTCAAGTGAAATAAATTATACAGATGTTATTGTTTATTCTAAGTTAGGAAATGTTGATGGTGGAATTATTGTTAAAAATTCTTTTGGGAAATTGATAGACTATGTTTCTAGTGATTTAGATGGAGATGATATTGTTGATTATATTGAATGGATTTCACCAATTTCTGAAGAAAATTATATTGTTAGTATTATTATTTTAAATGTTCAAAGTTATCCTGTTGTTGGAGGCAATTGGACTGTTAAATTCAATACTACTGGGGTTGCCGATTTGAAAATTACTCCTGTAAATGGGACTACTTGGGGGATTATTGAAGATGAAAATGATTTAAAATTTTTAGATGTTCGTTGTGGGAATGATGTTTTTGATTATGTTTTTGAAAATCAAACTGCAATAATAAGTAATTATTCTTGCGATGAAATTGGATATGAAAATAGTGAAGTTATAACTTCTGGAAAACATTATTTAGAATTTGATTTTGGAGGAGTCAAAGTAAATGCTCAAAATGATGCTTTGGCTTGTGGAACTGGTCTTGCTAGCAACACAGATTATCTTCTTACCGCAGATGTTACCTGTGCATCAAATTCTCATGGACTAGTATTATCCTCGGATTCTAATATTGTTTTAGATTGCGATGGATACACTATTGATGGGAATAATAAAGCTGATAATTACTATGGGATTTCTTTTTCTAATTCAAATAATATAACTATAAAAAATTGTGTAATTACTGATTTTGATAATGGGTTTCATAATCAATGGGGGGCTGGTCAAAATAATACAATCTTTAATAATACTATTTCTTTTAATGATGAATATGGTATGTTTTTGTCTTCTGCCTCTTTTACTAATAATAATATTTCTAATAATACTATCCATTCTTCTACTGTAAACAGCGGAATATATCTTTATGCTCCAAGTAACGTTGTTTTTGGAAATGAAATTTTTAATAATCCTCAAAGAGGAATAGTAATGAGTTCAAAAAATGGAAATGTAATCGATAGTAATATTATCTATGATAATACTCTTTCTGGCATATATGTTGGGTCTAGCAATCACAATATTTCAAATAATATTATTTATAACAATAGCGATTTTGGTTTAAGACTATATATTTCTAGTAATAATATTATTGATTCTAATGATATTTATGAAAACCAAGATCAAAATATTTATTTGCAGTCAGGATCAAGTAATAATATTATAAAAAATAATTTGGCACATAATAGCGATACTGATCAGGGAATTTATATTGTAAATACTAATTGCGAGAATAATTCTATTATAAATAATACTGTTTATGAAAATGGCAATGGTGGAATTTGGGCTGGCACATGGGGTTCTTTTGTTGGTCCTGGAAATGTTATATCAAATAATACTGTTGCAAATCATACTACTAATCGTGGAATTTTTGTAGAGATGAATAATAGTGTTATTTCTGGAAATATAGTTTATAATAATAAAAATGCAGGAATCTATCTTTATCAAGATTCTTATAATTTTAGTGTCTATGATAACATAGTTTATGATAACCCTAAAGTTGGAATTTACCCTAATCGTATTTATAACTCAAATATTTCTAATAATTTTGGTTATAATAATACTCAACAAGGATTATATCTTACTAATTCAGATAATAATGTTATTGAATATAATAATTTTTCTAATAATTGGATATCTGCTTCTTATGGTGGGGCGAATCAATTTGTAAATTCTAAGTTTAATACATTTACTGGCAATAGATTTTTTGGGAGTGGTGATTTTTTAGTAAGGACATATACAAATTTCAATAATAACACATTTATAAATAATGTTTTTGCTAATTCAACTGATGAATTATTTCGTTGTGGCGATGGGTCTAGTTGTGATTATAATATTTTTATTGGGAATACTTTTGAGACTAATGGTACCAATCCTGGATTGAGGCTTGTTAATGCAGAAGGCAATATGGTTATTGATAGCACCCATTTTGGGCCTGGTGCAAATCCAGAGCATTCTGGTGCTGGCAACAATACTGTTTATATTAATACTACTTGGACAAATACAAATTTTGGTTCAGCAAATACGTTTACAAGAAAATGGTATTTAGATGTAAGAGTTAATACTTCAGATGGGAATCTAGAAAATGCAAATGTTAGTGTTTTTAATAATTCTGATGTTTTAGAATTTTCAGAATTAACTGATGTTTCTGGTAGTATATCTAGATTAAATTTTACTGAATATATGTATGATGAGACTTCTTATGTTTATTACGGAAATTATACTATTAATACTACTTCTCCTTCCGGGAGTTATGGAAACGATAGTCGTGAAGCTAATATGTCTGATAATGTTTTTGAGTATATTACCTTAAGTAGTACTAATTCTGCCCCAACTGATCCTAGTCCTTCTTTAACTAGTGTTGATGGTTTAAATTTAACAACTTCTGATTTAAATTGTTCTGCCACAATAACCGATCCAGATAGTAATGTATTGAATGTTTCTGTTAGATGGTATAACAATTCTGTTTTATCTTTAACTGTAGATTATAATAATAGTTATGCAAGTGGTACTTTGTTTAATGCAACATTAGATTCTGGCAATACCACTATTGGTGAAACTTGGAACTGTAGTATGAAATTAAATGATGGAACTGTAGATAGTAATTGGGGGGGTGGTAATAATTTAACAATAATAGATACTTTGATTCCTAATGTTACTTGGGAGGATCCTACACCTTCTGCTGGAGATACAATTGCAATAGATAATGTTTATTTAAATACAACAATAACAGATGATAGTAATACTTCCGCTTTCTTTGATTGGAATAATTCTTTGGTTAGTTATTGGAGTTTTGAAAATTATAATTCTTCTGGAATTTATGATAATTCTAGTCATTCTCATTTTGGAATTTTTAGTACAGATTTATCTTCTTCAAATATTGTTTCTGGAAAATATGGAAATGCTTTAAGTTTTAATGGAGTTAATACTTCTCTCGAGGTTTTGGATACAGATGACATTGATTTGGGGGTTAATTATTCCTTTTCATTTTGGATTAAATTTAATAATTTTAATAATGGGGTAGAAGAAGAACCATTTTCAAAAGAAATTGATGCAGGATCTAAAAGGGGATACTATTTATATAAAAATGGAGCAGATGGATCATTATATTTTATAACCCATAATGCAACTGACAATCAAAAATTTGATTCTTTTACATACGATATTCCTGATGAAGAGTGGGGCCATGTGGCAATTACATTTAATGGAACTTATGTTAAAATGTATCAAAATGGAGTATTTGAAAAAGATTTTTTAACTGGTGGCCCCTTGGGTGCTTGGACAACTCACCTAATTTTGGGTGCAAACTCAGTTCCAAATGGGAATTACTTTAATGGTAGTTTAGATGAATTTTCTATACATAGTAGGACTCTTACTCCTGAAGAAATAAATGCCTCTTTTAATAGTGCAGCATACAAACTTTACAATAATTTTACTTCTTTGGATAATGGTTTTTATAATTATTCTGCATATGTTATGGATCTTTATGGAAATTTAAATATAACTGAAACTAGAAATGTTACTGTTGATGTTAATTATTTGCCTGTAGTTGATAATGTTAATATCACTCCTGTTTCTCCGTACACTGCAGATAATTTGTTAGGATATTGTAATGCCAGTGATTCAAATTCAGATAATGTTACTTATTATTATGAATGGTATAAAGATAGTGTTTTGAATAATAGTGGAAGTTCTGCCGGGACTTGTGCCGATGGACATACTGATAATGAGGACGGAACTTGCACTGTTACTTTGAGGCCTAATTCTGATGGAGATTTATCTGATTTTCCTACTCCTGCTGCCGGAGATCACTATATAAATGTTGACGAGGCTAGTGCAGATGATGACACAACTTTTGTTGCTTCAACTAAAGATGCCTTTGGTACACCAGATGTTCGTGTTACAATAAAAGAAAATTCTATTATTAGTTATGATACTAATATGGGTATTACTTCTAGTTATGGTACCGATACTTATATTAGAACTACTCGTCCTTCAGACAGTAGTGCATGGACTATTGCAGATATTGATGCTTTACAAATTGGAATGAATGTTACATTTACTTTAGGTACTTCAGAAACTGAATTATATGATCTTCCTGCATCTAGTATTCCTACTGATGCAAGTATAAATGAGGTTGTAACCTATATGAGGGCAAGAACAAATACAAGAAGTGGAATAAATATAAGGGTGACCCAAGTTTATGCTGAAGTTACTTATACTCCTGCACCAGATTATTATTTACCAAGTATTGAAATTAATGTTAACAATTTAAGTAGCTCTTTAACTAGTAAAGGAGAAAATTGGACATTTAATTGTATGGCTTTTGATGGGGCAGTTAATGCTTCTTTATGGTTGAATACTTCTGTTATAATACAAAATAGTTTGCCAGATCCTGTTTCTTTAAGTTCACCAACTGAAGGAGAAGAAATAACAGATAGAACTCCTGCCTTATCTTGGGGTGTTCCAAGTGATGATGATTCAGATAGTTTAACTTATCATGTTTTTGTAAATGATAGCGCTGGAGGAATTATATTAAATCAAACTGGAACTGGAACTAATAGTTATACATTTGGATCTGATTTAACACTAGATGACACGTATTTTTGGTATGTTAGGGCAAATGATAGTGAAAGTTTTGGAAATTGGAGTGAGTTATGGAATTTTACTTTGAATAGTGTTGTTACAATTTCTGCTACTACAAATAGTATAAGCTTTGGAAGTTTAGGTCCTGGTGTTACAGATAATACTACTGATGACTCTCCTGCACCATTTGTTATTCAAAATGATGGAAATTCCCTAGTTAATATTAGTGTGAATGCTAGTCAGTTATTTGATCAAACTTTATTAGATAATGATCCTTATCAATTTAAAATAGATAATTCTACTGAAACTGGATCTTTTAGTTGGTTGACATCCTTAATTAATTGGTTAGATATGCCTAGTGCTGCCGTTGTAGCAATTGATTCTTTGAAATATGAGGATGATACAGATACTGCAGAAGTAGATATTTTAGTAACTATTCCTTCAGATGAATTGGCAGGTTCAAAAAGTTCGACAGTATATTTTGAGGCGGCTTTAGCAGAATGATAAAAATGAGAAATATTGGAATGTGTATTGTTTTTCTAGTTTTTATTCTTTTGATTGTTAGTAATGTTTCTGCATTAGGCGTTTCACCAGCAAGGAAGATAATTGAATTTTCTCCTGGTTTTTCTCAAGAAGTAGAATTTAATGTTTTGAATAGTGAAGGGAAAGATATGAAGGTTGTAATTTATGTTGAAGGCGAGGGATTTAATGAAGAAATAATTATTGATAATCCTGAATTGGCCTTTAGTTCTGGAGAATTACAAAAGACAGTAAAATATACTATAAAATTGCCTCAGAAATATAGTAAACCTGGAGAACACGAAATTAAAATTGTTGCTAGAGAGATCCCATTAGACCAAGCATTTGAGGGCACTTTTGTTGGAGCAAGTGTTGCTGTTGTGCATATGGTTAGAATTAATGTCCCTTATCCTGGAAAATATGCTACTGCGGAGCTTAAATTGGGAGAGGATACTGGAGAAGGAGTTGATTTTATTGTTTATGTAAATAATTTTGGAACTCAAAAAATTGTTAGTGCTAAAGGAATAATTGATGTTTTTGGCCCAACAAATGAAAAATTAACTTCTCTTGAAACTGGTTTAATATCTATTGAATCTGGTGGAAGAAAAGGAATAAATGTTAGATGGGAAGATGATATTAATCCTGGAAAATATTATGCTAAATTGACTGTTTTGTATGATGGTGATGTTGCTGAGTATGAAAAAGTATTTAATGTTGGTATTAGATTAGTGGATATATTAGATATTGTTGCAAAGAATTTTAGATTAGGAGAGATAGCTAGATTTAATATTTTAGTTGAGAATGGTTGGCCAGAAGTAATTTCTGATGTGTATACTGATTTATTAATTTCTGAAAAAGGACAAGAAATTGGGAGGTTTAAGAGCGCCGCAGAAGATGTTCCTGCTTTGGCTAAAGAAGAATTAACTGCTTTCTGGGATACTGCTGGTGTGGAAGAGGGAGATTATGATGCTAAAATTTCTTTATATTATGATGATAAAGTAGTTGAAAAAGATATGAAAACTAAAGTTTCTTTAAATTCTATATCTTTTAGTGGATTTACTGGTGCCGTTGTTAGTGATGGAACTGGGAGTGGATTAACGGATACAAAATTATTGATGGGATTAGTTGTTATTTTAATATTGATTAATGTTGTTTGGTTTGTTTGGTTTAAATTTAAGAAAAAATAGTTTTTATATATTTTAATATTTCTTTGTAGTTTTTTTCAGTTTGTTTTTCTTTGTAGTTTTTTAGTATAGTTTGGAATTCTTTTTTTGTTTTGAAATTTTTTATTATGTATTGAGAAAATTGTGTTACATTTTTTGGATTTTTTGTTTCATAACATCTTTCGAAATCAATCATTGTGATTTTATTATTTTTTACAAAGACATGTTTTATTGGTCTTGTGAATTCTAACTTATTTATTTTTAATTTATCTAGGGTTCTGCATTGATCTAAAACTTTTTTTAGTATATTATATTTTTTATTTGTATTTTTTAGATATTCTATTAATAATTCTCCTTCTACAAATTTGTATGCAAAATATTTTTCTTTTGCAATTAATATTTTTGGTCCAATTTTATATTTATTTAATATCTTAAGAAATTTTATTTCATTTTTTATTCTATTTTTTGCTTCTGACTTAGGATTTTTAGTTTTTATGCCAACTTTTTGATTTTTGTAAATTCCCGTGTAAATTAGGGATCTTTTGCCCTTTGAGAAGTATTTTACGTTTTTTATGCCTTTAAACATAAGCATAATAAATAGAAATTTTTTTAAATAACTTTTCTTTTAATATTGTTATGAAAAGAGGGATCTTGGTAGGGTTATTGTTTTTGATTGTATTTAGTTCTAATGTTTATGCAGCAAATGATACTGGTGTTGAGTTGGTTGATGGTTTCAATTGGTTAGATGAAGAGATGAAACAAACCAATTGGGGAAGTAATGTTGAGCAGTTATCTTGGTCTATTTTAGCTTTAAGAAATGCAGGATATGATGTTTCTGGTGGAATTAATAAATTAAAGGATTTAAGGCAAATAGATCATTGGGATGATGGAGATGTTAAAAAAAGTGCATTGGCTACTTTGACATTATATAAGGTTGGAGAAAATGTTGATCAGGAAATTGAGTGGCTAAAAAATAAACAAGAGAAAAATTTAAGATCTGGTTCATGGTTTGTTCAGTTTTTAACCTCAAGTAATAGTGGTGAAGTGGAATGTCATCTTTATTATGATGAACAAGATAAAGTCTTTTTTATAAATGATTCAGAAATAGTTGGAGAATCAAGTTGTGATGTTGGCGAGAATTGGATTAATTTTGAAAGTTGTGTTCAAGAAACTGCCGGAGTGTATGAAGATATGAGTGTTGATTGTGATAGTACTGTAGATGCTTCTTTGTTATATAATCGAGGAACTGAATATTATATTGTTGATCAAATTGAACCTTTAGAAATTGAAAATGGGTGTTTCTTTAGAAGAAATAATTGTAATTGTGATGCAACTCAATATGGCTCTTGGGTTTTAGATAAACTAGGAGATAATTATTATACAAAACCTTATTTGAGATCTGAATGTAATAATGATGTAAGTGATAATTCCTTTTTATATATGTTAACTGGGTCTAGGGTTTATTCAGATTATTTAGATGAAAGTATGAGTAATAATGATGGTTCTTGGGAAGGGAGCGAAGAATTAACTGCTTTGGCTATAATTGCTTTGAGAGATGGGAGTAGTGTTTCTTTAACTACTTCTAAAAATTGGTTGGAATCTAGGCAAAGAGAAGATGATGGTTCTTGGAGTGGAGATGTGAAAACTACCGCAATGGTTCTTTATTCTTTGACAAAAGAAATTAGTGTTGTTTCAAATCAAACATCTACAAATACAACTTGTTATAATGGGGTTGTAGATGTTGGAGAAGAATGTGATGGATCTGATCTTGTTTGTGGTGAAGGAAAAATATGTGAGGGTTGTTCTTGTGTAAGTTTACCTGATTGTGAGTTTGATAGTGAATGTGGTGATGGAGATGTTTGCGTTGGAGGAGTTTGCGTTCTTGATACTGGTTGTGACATTGATGATGATTGTGGATTGGGCTATTATTGTACTTCTGCAAATATTTGTGAAAGAGAATCTGTTGATGATGAATGTGATTTTAATTCAGATTGTTTAAGTGATCAAGAATGTGTTAGTGGAAGTTGTGTTTCTACTGATGATGAGGGAGGAAGTTTTGTTACTTGGTTAATTATTATTGTTATTGTTCTTTTGGGTGCTGCAGGAGGATACTTTGGATATAAACAGTATTTCTCAAAAAAGAAAAAGAAACCTTCTTTGCCAGGTGGCCCTACTAAGTCTTTTTCATTTGGTAAAAAGCCAACAAATTATCCTACTACTAAACAAAGAGTTCCTGCTTCTAGTACTCAAAGAATGCCTGCAAAGGACATGAAGGGAGATAGGATCGAAAGGCAATTAGATAGGTCATTAAAAAAAGCTAAAGATCTTTTAGGAAGAAAGTGAAATTATATTTATTTTTTATGATTTTTTTAGTTGTTGGAAATGCTAGTGGTTTTTCATTAGATTTTTCTTTTTCTGACTCTGAATATTCTAATGGTGAAACTGTTCAAGTAGAAATTATTGTTGATGGTGTTTTAGAAGAAGAATTGAAAAATGACGATTTAAGTTTATCTTGTTCTGGAGTGTTTGTTCCAAATTTATTAAAAATTGATGATTCTAATTATTATGCTTTTTTTAATTTAATTGGGAATGAAATTGGAGATTGCATTTTATCTTTTAATGAGATTATTTATTATGAAGATGGTTTTTTAAAACAAATGGATTTTGAAACTAATTTTAGTATTGTAGACAGGAATATTTCTACTATTTTTGTAGATCCAGCAGGAATTGTTTTTAGTGATTTTAATTCTCAAAATTTTATTTCACTTAGTTTATTTAATTCAAATGAGGATTTGATTAGTGTTTCTATATCTCCTGATTTTGGATTTGTTGAAGTTGAAGAAATGATTAATATTTCTTCTAGTGAATTTGTAGAAGTTGACCTGTATTTTAGTGAGTTTGCTTATAATAATGAAGAATTTGGGAAAATATTATTAAAGTTTGAAGAAAATATTTTTGAAATCCCAGTTTGGATAGATGTTGCCCCTGTTGATATTGTTGTTCCAATCGAAGATAATTTTTCTTCTGTTGTTGAACCAAAAATAGATGTTTTACAAGGACTTGAGGGTTTTAATTTAGTTATTTCTAAGTTTGAAGATAAGTCTGGATATGTTTTAATTCAAAATAATGGGATTAATTTAGATTTAGTTGAATTTGAATTAAGTGGAAATGTTTCTAGTATTGTTGATTTACAAAATTACAAATTAGACAATTTTAATTCTGGAGATAAGTTTAGAGAATACATATATGTAAATCAAGAAAAAAATGGAGAAGTTGGAAATTATGAAGGAAATTTATTAATTAAATATTTGGATGAAATTATTGAATTGCCTATTTCTATTGAAATTAATGAAATTGTTGTTAATCAAACCAATGGATTTAATGATACTGTTATTTCTAATGATGAAGAAGGAAATGGGGTGAATATTTGGATTATTGTTTTAATTATATTTGGCCTATTGGGTGTAGTTTTATTTTTATTATATAAGGAAAAAACTAAGAAGTCTATAGACTTCCTGAAGAATGTTTAGCTGCAGCTTCTTGTATTTTCTTTTTTAATGCAGCATATTCCATTATTATTTTAGATTGATGGTGTAATCTTGCAAGAATATCATTTAAACTGTTATTCACATCTTGTGCATCCATCTTTAATTCTAATGGTTCTATGACTTCTATAGAAGAAGGCATAAATTCGAAACAGAAATTTGTTAGTGAATCAAAGTTATCAAAACCTATTTCAAATTCCGTGAATGTAGAAAAAACCTTTATTTTCTCATCTTTTTTTGAAGGGTGTGGAAATTCGCTTTCTTTTGGTTCTGATGTTTCTTTTTTTATTAAGTCGTAATCTTTATTTTCTTTAATAAGATTACATACTTTGTCCATAGTTTCTTTTACGTGTTCAGCTGGTGCGCCCACGATTTCTATTATTGCATTTGTTATTATTTTTTCCATTTTTCTGTTATCATATGTATTGTTAAAAGTACAAGTATAAACGCAAAAAAATAAATGCCACTTTTTGATGTTTTTTTGCCTTTTGACTCATAAATTATTTCATTTGGTTGAGAATCAGAATTTATAACTGTTTCGAAATTTATTTCTTCCATATAATTTACTAAATTCTCTTCTGTGCATGTTTGTTTTTCGCATAGATTTTGAGTTATCCCTTTTATTTCGAAATATTCAGTGTCTTTTTCATCTAAACCTTCAACTACTAATTCATATTTTCCTTCCTCCTTTTTTAAATTACAATTAGGAAAAATTTGTATCGGAATTGTTATTATATTTTCTGAAAATTTTTGGTTTATATTAAACGAGGTTGTTTTGCTTATTTTTTTTTTATTTTTTTGGATGTATGCTTTTATACTTTCTTTTGTTTCATCTCCCTTGTAAATGTTTAATTTTATTCTTAAGTTATCTCCAAATTTTGCTTTATTATCGTTTCCCAAATAAATTTTTTGTATTTCTATTTTTGATTCTTTTCCTTCATCTTTATTATTTGGATTGTCTTCTCCAGGGGTAGGAATTGTCAAATGCCATGCATTATTTATTTTTGACCATGAATTTCCTTCTCTTGAATCTGAGTATACTATTTTTTCAATTTCAATTTCTTCTGGAGTTAATAATTGTATTTCTTCTAGCCCATCATTATTTAAAAATCCAGATTTATTGTTTGCATATATTATTAAGTATTCATTTGGTTTTATTATTTGTTCATATGTTGTTGTATCTGAAATGATTAATTCATGATTTGCTTTATCTTTTAATTTTATTCCAGTTAAATCTAATTCCAGGATTCCATAATTAAATAATTCTATCCATTCTCCATCTGGCATTGGGGATGCATCATTTCCTTGTGGGTCAGGTAAAAATTCTGTTATTCTAATAGTATAATCATTTAATTGGATGTTTTCATTTGAATACCCTGGTGTTTTTGTACATTCCTGCCAAATTTGATTTATTTTGCATAATGATTTTCCATTATTGCTCGCACCCCATTGTTCATAATAATGTACTGCATCTAATAGGTTTGGACCATATATAGAAATTAAATCTCCATCATTGTTTAGGTTATTCCCTATTGTTGCTCCAACAGAATATATTGTTGCATTTATATTTGTGTGATTGAAATTTTCTTCTACAATTAAAGAGTAACTAGAATTTGTTTGTTTTATTAATGTTAATGTATCTTGTGAATATAAATCTTTTATTGTGTAATTTTCTAAGTTTAAATCTGTGTATATTTCCAAATATTCTTTATTATTATCCGAACCTTCTGGATTGTACATTAAAACTGTAATGTTGCATATCGGTTGCACTTAATCTTATAAATCTTCGGGGTGGGAGAAAACAAAATGAAACCAGAAACAGTGAGAATAACAACAGATTTAGAATGGGGAGGTAGATTAAGCAGTATTGAGAAATATCTTAATAATGAGGGTTTATCGCACTATCAAAGAAAGATTATGAAGGAGTTTGAAGAATACAACCAAGCAAGAAATTTAAGTATTAGTTCAAGATATTCTTATTGCAAAGTTTTGAAATTAATTGGGGTTGTTATTAAAAAAGATTATAGGAAATATACAAAGAAAGATATAAACTATTACTTTGCAAATATAAAAAACCAACATCAATGGAAAAAAACCCCTTTAAGTAAAGATACTATCTGGGGTTACCAAACTGTATTAATTAAATTCTTTGATTGGTTAGAAATGAAAGAATTATCGGAATACATCAAGGAAATTAGAGTTAAAAGAGCGAGAAATGGGACTTTAAAGAGAGAAAATATATTGACAGAAGAAGATATTAAATTATTAATTGATAGTTGTAGAACTCTGAGAGACAAATGTTTGATTTCTGTTTTATATGAATCTACTTGTAGATTGGGAGAAATATCGAGAGTTAAGATTGAAGATATTAGTTTTGATGATTATGGTGCAGAAATGATAATAAAACATAGTAAAACTGAAACAGGAAAAAGAATTATTCCCTTAATTGATTCTGCGCCAATATTAAAGGAATATATTAATCAGCATCCCTATTCTGAAGATGAAAATGCACCCCTTTGGATTAATATGGTGGACCAAGGATATAGAAAGATAATGGGTTACAAACAGATTAAACCAGATTCTATTAGAGCAATTGTTAGAAGTGTTGCAAAGAGAAGTGGAATTAAAAAAAGAGTATTCTGTCACTTATTTAGACATAGCAGGACTACTAACTTATTGAAAGATGGATTTAGTGACCAGATGGTTCAGAAACTTGGAGGATGGAGTGATTCTCAACAATTAGGAAGATATGGACATTTAGTAAGTTCGGATATAAAAGATGAATTACTAAAAAGAAAAGGAATTAAGGAAATGGATGTAAAGAAATCTATTTTAGAACCTAAAAGATGTTCAAGATGTCAAGAACTTAATGAAGCAGGGAATAAATATTGTAAAAAATGTTGGTTAGCATTAGATGTTGAAACTGCAATGGAACAATCACAGGCAGAAAATAAAATGCAGGTGTTGGTTACGGAACTAATAAAGAAATTAAAGAAAGAAGATGTTCAGGAGATTATTAAGGGGATTACTTGAACTTTTTTATTATTTTATCTTGGTAATCTAAATATCTTTTCTTATCAGTTTTAAGATATTTTTTTCCATCTGTATATTTAGTTACAATAAGTAATTTTTTATCTAATAAATCATAAATATGTCTTTGAGTAGTTCTATAAGGAGTATTAATCATTGCAGAAATTTCAGTAATGTTATACTCCTTTTCTTTGAGTAGTTCAAGTATTTCATACTTAACTATTCCAATTTCTTTCATTATTATTACAACCATTGTTATCCCAACACCAACAAGTTCATCTAAATTAAATTTTTTCATTAGTTTAACTTGTCATAGTGTATTTATAAGGTTTTTCTCTCTGACATTATGACATCAAAGGGTAATGTATATACTCAAATATTTAGTTTTGACTTTCTAATTATTTAAATACACATTATGACATTTATTGGTATTGAAATGGAACAAAAAAAATCAATTGTTGAGTTTTGGGAGGAACTCAATGAGAAATACGGACAAGAAGATGCAGAAGCATCTTCCTGAAAAAGACCAAAAATAGATTTAGTCAAGGGTTTAGATTTAATTCTTTGACTTTATAAAATTTAGTGTAAAATGGAAACATCTATACAAAAAAGGAGAGTAATAAGTTGCAATGATAAATTATGGCACTACATTACTTATATAGAAGTTAATACGGATTTAAAACAATCTGAAATTATGCGTAGGTTACTAAAATTTATTTCTGAAAATTATGACCAAGTAGAATTATTAAAAAATTTAAAGAGGGTGGATTTGAAATAATGGAATTTGATTTATTAAAGAAAGAAGTTGAGAACGAGATATTACCTTTACTAAAATATATGGGCTCCAAGGATAGAAATGATTGGAGAAGTAAAATAAGATTTTCTAAAAATGAATCAGATTTAAACTATATTGTAGAAAAATTAAATGAAAAAGTTATGATTGGAGATGTTGTTGAATTAGTTTTAATAAAAAATAAAAAATATGAAAAAGAAGAATCAAAACCAAACCTAATTTCCACTAAAACCCTTTTAGAAAGCGATATAGAACCTATTTCTTGGTTGGTTGAGGGTTTGATACCCAAAGCAGGGGTAGTGGTTTATGGTGGTGATTCTGGGAGTTTGAAAAGTTTTGGTGCATTACATATAGGAATTTGTTTAGCATCTGGACAAAAAGTTTTTGATAAATTTGAAACAAAAAAATG
>JABHMJ010000036.1 GCA_018693795.1 Candidatus Woesearchaeota archaeon
ATTACACAAGTTAGATGTAAAGTTCTTGAAGGAAGAGATCAAAATAAAATTCTTAGAAGAAATGTAAAGGGACCAATAAAACTTGGTGATTTACTTATGCTTAGAGAAACAGAAATAGAAGCAAGAAAAATATCTTCTAAAGGTGGTCGAGGATAATGGCTAATTGTTCATTTTGTACAAAGAATATTGAACTTGGAACAGGGAAGATATATGTTCAAAAAACTGGAAGAGTTTTGAACTTTTGCTCTATGAAGTGTGAAAAAAACATGCTTAAATTGAAAAGAAATCCAATTAAATTTAAGTGGACAAAACAAAAAGAATAAATACTACTAATTTTATTTTCTTATTATGACTGCAACTGGAAAAGTTCTTATTTGGGGGGATATTTTAGAATCTCCAGCAAAAGATATTTTTGGTTCTCTTTTAGATTTATTGACAATATTTGCGATTATATTTTTAATATGGTTGATCTTAAAGAAAGTGATTAAATAAACAAAAGTTTAATATATTTGTTTCCTTTATAATTTTGAAAATGATAGAACAAACACTAATATTGGTTAAGCCTGATGGCGTTAAAAGAGGATTAATTGGGGAAGTTATTGCAAGATTTGAGAAAAGAGGTTTAAAGATTGTTGGGATGAAAATGGTTGAAGTTGATCCTGATTTTTCTAAGAAACATTATGCGGCACATGTTGATAAACATTTTTATGCCGATTTAGAAACTTATATCGTATCTGGTCCGGTTGCAGCTTTAGTTATTGAAGGAATCCAAGCAGTAGAAGTTGTTAGAAAAATTGTTGGCAGTACAGAACCAAAAGATGCTTTAGTTGGAACTATTCGTGGAGATTTTGCACATACATCAAATGATTATTCTGATAAAAAGAAAAAGGCGACTGCTAATCTAATCCATGCTTCTGGAAATGTAGAAGAAGCTAAGCAAGAAGTTGCATTATGGTTTTCAATTGATGAATTACATAGTTATACTTCTGCGAATGAAGAGCATGTGATGTAATTTTATTCTTTTATTTGTTTTTTTATTATTTTTAAGAAATCTTGTGTTTCTTTATTTTGTTTTGAAGCTTGTTTTTTTGCTTCTTTCGTATGTAATTCGTTTTCTTTTATTTGTAAATGAGAGGGGAGATGATCCACTATTCTTTCAGTGTGCCACCCAAGTTGAGATCTTTTCCATATTTCTCTAACAATGCCCAATGGGCCTGATTTTTCTAAATTATTTGCATCTTTTACTATTTTTGATTCTTCAGTTGATTTATCATCAGAAATGCATCTTAAAATTAATTGTTTATCTTCTTGAGAAATGTTTATTTTATTAAAAAATTTATTTAGTCTTTCTTGATTTATTGATTTATTCCCTATTATTATGTTTTCTAGTTTAATATCATGCAACCAGGCAGATGCTTCAACTATGTCTGATCTTACGTTTTTTTCCTTAGATAATTCTAATGCTTTTTTTACAACTCTGAATAGATGTCTATTTCCTTTTGAATTTCCATTGAAAGCAGCATTCCAATCTAAATTAAGAGCAAACTTTCTTATTTGAAATAATTGTTCTTGAGATATCATTCTACTATTTTTCCTCTTGAATAATTTATTTTCTTAGATTTGAGCATTAAAACTCCTTTTTCTCTTCTTTCTAAATTCCTACTTATTAAAATCGGATAGAATGATTCTTTAGATAGAATTTTGGAATTGTTCCCTTCTGCAATTATTTCATTTAGTTCAACTAATTTGAAATCTTGTATGTTTTCTGGCAAAATCATGTTTTTTTCTGATTCTATCATTACTCCTTCTGTTTTAAAGAAATTTTGATCTTTATATTCTGGAGATCCATCTAAATAATTATAATGTCTAAAAATATTTTTTATTATTTTTATTCCATTCTCTAATGTTTTTTGTTTTTTGTGTTGTCCACATTCAAATGCAATGGCAGGGACATTTATTGCTTGACACAAAGTTTGTCCCTTGTAGGATTTTCCGGGGGTATAAACCATTACATTTTTCAAACCTGTTGATTTTATCATATCCTTTTCATCTTTACCAAAAACACAGATGGCAAAAGGATTTATATCTAATGTGGTTGAATGTATATCTAAGACCATATCTACATCCTTTAGATCTTGCATTATTCTGAAAGCTTGTTTTTCCTCATAATTTCCATTTTCTTTTCCAGGAAATACCCTATTCAAATTTTCATGGATAAATCTTGTATCTTTAATGTGTGCCTCTGGATTTCCAAATATTAGTTTTGCTTTACATTTTAATTTATCTTGATTTTCTATTAACCAATTTTGTATATGTTTCCCTACCACTTCATCTCCGTGCAAGCAAGCAACTATGGCTATTGTTTTTTCTCCTTGTCCAATTAACTTTGTTTTGAATTCTTTCATTTTATATTCCGCATATTTCTTTTGTTGATTCCCTTACTGATTTTGTGTTGTATCCTTTTGAATGGATTATTCTTGATAATTTATTTGAAGGATTCCCATTTTGTATTCTTTTTTTCAATATATTGAACCCATATTTTTTCATTCCTTCCGATAATAACCCTAGTTCTGCATTTCTTAATTCTCTCTCTGCAATATTCCTAAATTCCACTAATTTTATTCTATTTCCTTCGTAGGAATAAAGTCTTGAATCCAAACCATATTTCATTACTTCTTCCCTATTATGGTTCACTAATTGCATTGGCAAAAGTTTTTCTCCAGTTTTTTGAGAATATAATAATCTTCCAACATAAAATGCCATTAATGCTATGTTTTCTTGTGTTGATGGTTGTGTTGAAATTGGCCTGAATTCTACTATCGATGTTTTTGAATTTCTATTGAATTTTATCCTTGTATCATTCCAATTTAATCCAATTCCAATTTCGAAAGCATGATCTTTATCTGATAGTATAAATGGGTGTTCTGCTACCCTTCTAAAATAATCTTCTATCGAATTATCGTAATCTTTAGGAAGTCCAACTCTTATTGGTGTTTCACTTAATACTTCTTCTAAATCTCTTGTATCATGACTTACTTCCCAAGCCTTCATACGTATATCTTCAAAACCTATGTCTCTCCCCCCAACAAATTTTGCATTTGATGCTAATGCCCATATATATGGAGATATGTGGAAAGATCTATTTTGTTTATCTACTGCATCCCCAAGACTTTTTGCTTCTATATTACATTGAACGGAATTAGCTAATCCCATTATTCCAGCATCTCCAAGATCCACCCCATGTTGGAAAAATTTTCTTACTAGTTCACTTTCATATTCATTGTGAAAATCTGGAACTAATTTGTATTTTTCTTCGGTTGATGTTCTTTTTGCCGGATTAAATTCAGCCAAAGGGTGAAATCCCATATTTAAAATTGTATAATCATTTCCAATTAATGATCTGGCTAATTTTTGTGATGATTTTAAATCTTCATATAATATTTCAAAAACATCTTTATCTGTTATCATTGGTTCTGTTCTTATCTCTAATTGAGAAGCCCCAAGTTCTTTGCCAAATGTATTACCATGATTTGTTGTTAAACTATTTCTTACTGATTCTGGCGCTAGATCTAATGTTTCTTTTTCTGCTATATGACATTCTAATTCTAATCCTATTTTATTTCCTGGTTTTTGATAGTTCCTTCTATCTTCAGAAATTTGAGAAGATTGATCTAAAAATATTCTTCTCATTTCTTTTTCTTGTTCGCTTTCCAATACTTTTTTGACTGATTTCATTTTTATTATATCCCCGCCCCCGGATTTGAACCGGGAACCTTCCGGGTACGGCTAATTGTTTATCATCCAAGGTTAATACCTAGTCAAACAATATCTACAGCCGAACGCTCTGCCGTTGAGCTAGACGGGGTTTTTTGTGTGATCAATAAGTTTTTGATACAAAAGCTAATATTAGTCCAGTAAGTACAATTACCAACGGAATCATACTTGGAAGTTTTACTCCTGCAATCATTAATCCAATTAAACAAACAGCAATTCCTCCTGCAAATTTCATTATGTTTATATCAATTAATTCGAAAAGTTTTGGTCCAAGTGTTGCTGAGAGTATAACTGCTGCTGTTGCGATTAATCCGGCAACTACAGAAACTAATATTCTCTCTTTTGTTGTGGCATCTAATGTTGCACTTTGTATGAAAGCACCAGGACCAGACATCACAGTTAACCCAATTAGCATTACATTTTGTAAACTGAATAAACCGCCAAGAACAAGTAAAACAATATTTCCATCTAACGCCGGCATACTCATTAGCATTGCTAGTTGTCCTGCTTTTCCTATTTTTTGAGGTTTAAGCTTCATATAGTTAGTATTGTAAGTTTATTATATAATATATTTTATCTTATTTTTTATCAAAATGTAGGTATTTCTTTATTATTTATGATTTTGATAATAATTATTTATTTATGTTTTATGTTTTATGTTTATTTTAGTTATTCTTTTGAAATTATTTTCTTATTTTTTATCAAAACGAAAATTTTATATAGTTATTGTGCATTATTTTTATTAAAATGGCTGATTTAGATGTAAAAGATAGAAAAATTCTTCAAATTTTAGATATGGATGCAAGACAAACATATTCTCAAATAGCAAAAAGAGTTGGCCTTAGTAAAGAAGTTGTTAATTATAGATTAAAAAATTTAGAAAATAAAGGAATTGTAAATGGTTATTATGCAATATTGGATGTTGCTAAACTAGGGTTTGCCCCATATAGAATTATTATTAAGTACAGAGATATTTCTGAAGAAAAAAAGAAGAAACTAATGGAATATGCAAAAAAACATCCTTCATTTGCGTGGGTTGCTAGTTTAGAAGGAACATGGAACAGTGTTTTTGTTATTTGGTCAAAAAGTATTTATGATTTTAAGAAAATCTATGATGATTTTATGTTTAACTTTGGTGAATTAATTCAAGAGAAAGAAGTTACGGTTGCTACATCTATTATTCACTTTAAAAAAAATTATTTGTATACTTCAAAAGATTTTACTTCTTTAATAGTTGGAGGAGATAGAGAATTAGAAAAAATAGATGAAAAAGATTATAAGATATTATTACAACTTTCTCAAAATGCCAGGTCTTCAATTTTGACAATTGCAAAAAAATCTGATTTGACACCTAATGCTGCAAAATACAGAATAAAAAATTTAGAGAAAAAAGGGATTATATTGGGATATAGGGCGATGGTAGATACAAAAAAATTAGGATACCAACATTTTAAGGTATTTTTAAATTTTTATAATGTTACAGAAGAAGAAAAGAAAAGATTAATTGAATATTTAAAACATGATTCTAATGTGATTTATGTTACTGATCCTGTTGGTAGGGCTGATTTGGAATTTGAATCAGAATTAGATAATGCCACTAAACTTTATGAATTTATTAAAGAAATGAAAGTTGAATTTCCAAATTTTGTTAGAGATTATGAGGTTATTTTAACTTATCAAGAGCATAGGATTAATTATCTTCCTCCAAATTAAAATTCTATGAAAGAATCATCTATTTCTGTCATATCTATCACTTCTGAAGGAATTTGCCCATAAGTAGCAGATAGGACATACATTGTATTTCCGTCTTTTGTCATTTTATGGTGGGTGGAATATCTTCTCATAAATGTTTTATAATCTTCTCCCCCGCATGTAAATTCTTTTTGTTCAAATTCTGTTGGTTTAAATTTTCCAGAGGTTGCTACTAAAATTCTCTCTCCTGACTCTATCACCATTTCTCTTTTTCTTGGTAATTTATGTTCAGATGAACTATTCAATTTTCTTAAATAATCTATAAAATCAAATCCAGTCTCTAATATTCTATTTTCAGATTCTTGAGATAAAACTAATGGTTGTTCACCGATATATATAAATTCTGCATTTATTCCATTTTTACTTTCATTAACACGGTACTCAAATAAATCTCTATCGAATCCCGCATTTTCCATAAAACTGACCATAAAACTTTGATCTTCATAAATTGTAGGATCTTTAGCAATATCATAATCAAATAGTATCATATCTCTATTCGGATTTCTTGTTGAGCCAATAAGGTTTTTTATTACTAAATCTGGTGCACTCATATTTCCAATTGTATTTCCCAAACATAGCATTAGATTTCCAATTGATAAATCGTTTTGATAAGTGTCCAATAATCCTTCTTTTTCGAAAATTTGATCTCTTGGAACTAATTCTTCAACATTTTTAGTATACCCTACCCCAGCTAAAAGACTATTAAAAAATTCAGTTAATATTGGATTTATTGGTGCCCTCTTTATATCTTCTATTTTTGTTGTTGGATTTATTTTTGCATCATATGCATTTATTCTTGCAATATCTAACATATCTTCACTTGTATCAATTAAGTGTAATCTTGCTTCTATGTCAGGATAATTTTTTCTTAAATATTTTAAAATATGTATTGATTTTTTTCCATCTCCACATCCAATGTCTACTACATTCACTACATCATTATTTGTGTTTGTTATATATTCATCAACCATTTCTTCAAGTGGTTTTTCTTCTACTTTTCTACTCCCTTTATTAACAAATGTTTGCGCCGCTTGTATTCCGGAATACCATTCGTCAGATAATGAAGTTAAATCCCAAGTCATTTTTCCCTTTTCTTTTCTAGAGTGGAACGAATATTCGTCGTATTTGAATAAAGTTTCAAATACTCTTTCCCTTAATGTTTCTAATCTTTCTTTTTGCCTCAAAATTGTTTTGTAAATTATCTTATTTTCATCTGACATTTGACTTGGAAAATTTGGTGCACTAAATCTATGTTGAAGGTGAACTGCATATTCTTTTAGAAATTCTGAATTAAATATTTGTAAATCTCCTAATGTTAATCGAACCATTGAGCCATAGTCTTCTTTAAATCTTTCATAAGCTTCTTCATGGAATTCAATTTCTAAAAAATATTCTCCATCTCTTTTCCCTTGCTTTGATGTATTAAAAAATGTTGATTTTGCTTTTTCAAACTCTTCTATTGTTGTTCTTATTGAATCTATTAATAGTGTGTTCTCTTTTGAATATAATTCATTATGCGCATCTGAAAAAATATTTCCTAAAAATTCCATAGATGTGATTGTTTTGTGTAATTTTGGATGAGATTTAACAATATCTTCAAGAATTTTTATGGTGTCTTCACTTTCTACTTTCTTTATTTGTGGCAATATTTCCTCATTATCTGGTATGAATGATGAAGCTCCTCTTTGGTAAAGTTCTGCTTTTTCTCCAATTAAAGGAAAATTCCTTTCGTGGAAAACACATGTAAATTTTAATAATTTATGAAGATCAACATTACTTTGGTCTTCCATTCTAGAAATCATGTAGCCTTCAAAATCTTTGAATGATTCTTCATCAACTAACCAATTTTCTGTGTGAGGGTTTTCCCCAATAACAGGGTATCCTTGATTTTTTAAAAAGTGATAGTACCAATGGGCCCCATTAAACATTTTCAATAATGAAGCAAAATTTGAATATTCTAATAATTCTTCTGGATTTCCTGATTTTATGAATTCTTGATATTTTGGATCTAATAATGTATTTATTATTATTTCTGAACTTCCCAAGGTTTCAATAATTTTAAGATCTATATTTGATCTTTTTAGTGGAGGAATCTGAGAATTTGCATATTCGGTACTTGGTTGAATTGAATCTTCTATAATTCTTTCCAAATCACTGTTTGAAACCATATTTTGGAGAAGATAGTTGTAATAAAAAGGTTTTGGATTTAAAAAAAGAAGAAAATTAATTCCAGAATTTAATATTCTGAAATATTTTTCCAAAAAAATCTTTTAATTTATTATTTTTGTTTTCTTTTACTATTTCACCAGTTATATCTAACAAAGAATCCCCTTCTTCAGAATATTCTATGCCTGCTTCTTCTGCTACTGAAATTGTTGCTTTTGATGCAAAAATTCCAAAATTATTGGTCATAACAGAATCTGTTGTTCTATCATAATCTCTTGCTTCTCTTGCTTCTGCAATATATTCTGCTGGAATTGCCCTTTCTTCAAAGTAATCATTTACTTGTTGTCTTTCATATGTTAAACTGATAAATGATCCCCCAGTATTTCTGGCAATAGCTTTCCATTGTCTAAGTCCTTCACCATTCATTCCAGACCCAGATGCAGTAAAAATTCTTATGTTTTTTTCATTTGCATCATCAACTGCGCTTTTCCAATTATATTTAAAAAATACTTCTGGTTTATTCCCATAGTAATCTTGATTTGTTTGTGGGTTGTTTCTTGCTGGTGCATCACCTACCAAAATTATTATTTTTTCAGAATTTTTTCTCCAATTCATTTCATTTATTGCTTCATTTAAACCCGCTTCAACTGCTTCTTCGTAATCTCCTCCACCAAGAGCATCTAAATTTTTTATGAACCTTATGCTGGTTTCTAGATTTGAAGTTAAATAACTTATTTTAGTTAAATAATTATTTTCTTGAGGTTTATAATCTCTGTAGGTTACAATTCCAACATTTACATTTGGTCTTGGATTACCTTGATTTACATTATCAATTATGTTAATCATTTCTTCTTTTATAGTTCTTATTTCATCATGCATTGACCCAGTTGAATCAACAACAAAAACTATGTCTAATTCTACTCTTTCATCACAATTAATATCGTTTGGCCCACAGTAAGGCATTATACTTGGTTGTACATCTTCTGTTTGAATGTAATTTGCCAAGTTATAATCAAATGTTTTTGTTGCCATTACAGTGGATGACAAAATTAATCCAATTAATAATATACTAAATAATTTGTTCATTTTTTGAACCTCCTAAAGTTCTTAGAAATAATAAAGTTAAATTGTATTTAAACGTCGTCAAGAGTTTAAGTTTGTTTGAAGTTATTTCTTTTTCATTAAATTAAATGTAAAAACTAAAACAATTGACAATAAAGATCCGGCTAAAAACCATAATGCTAGATTTGGTTCTTGGGATAATGTTGATATTGTTTCTGGGATCACATTTGCATCCCCTTCTACTATTTTGTCTGCTTGTGGAATTACTTTTCCTGCCGTTTCTACAAATGATTCTTTAGAGATTACTCCAGTTACTATTCTAGATTTTTGATAAAGATGCACTATCCCGGCTCCAACAAAACTTAAAACAGTTACAGGAAGTAAACTTTTTAATTTTGATAATGTATCTTCAGAAGAATCGGGAGAAATAACTATGAATTTTTTAGCTAGAGTAAATATTTTCATTTTCCTTCCTTTTTTACTCCAAAAAAATTCTTTTGATTTGATCAAATTAGCTTTTTTTAATTGTTGAATATTATAATGTATTGTGGGTAAAGGAATTTCTAATTTTTCCGCTAATTCTGATTCTGTAGCTTCTTTTTTTTCAGTTAGATATTGTAATATTTTTTGAGAGGTTTTATTTGAGAGAGCATCAGCTACTGATTTTGAATCTTTCATTGAAACCATCATAAATGTATTATCTTCCATGATTTTAGTTGAGAATTGTTGTTTATAAAGCTTATTTTAGGTTTAAATTGGATAAAACTTATATAGTTTCTAGAGTTACCTTTTTTATGGCAAATATTGGAGAACATGATACTCTGCAAAACAAATTGTGGGATTGGACAATTGGAAAAATTCCTGAAAGATTATTTGAGGTAGTTGCTGGAGTAGCTTTTGCTGGTCTTTTAACAACTTTAACTATAGATTGGTATAGAAATAAAGATATTATTGAACCAATTATTACTGTTTCTGAAGCAGAAGGTTATACCCCGAGACAACCTGTAAATCCTTATAGTGGCCCTGGAACAAGAGCAGTAACGCCCCCTCTAAATGAAAATTATATTGCTAAATTGCAAAGATCTTTTTCAGATTCACTTTATACTTTGGAAGAAGGAGATACTTTTTTCGATAAATCTAGAAAACCAGGCATAGCTAAAAGACATTGGTATGCTGAATATGAAAGGAGAGTTATTTCTGATAATGATTTACAATCTCTTGCCTTAAGAACAGAGAGAATGATTGATTATTGCAAAGAACAAGGAAAAGATCCTCATAATATGACAGCTGGAGATAAAATAGATCTTCTTCCAGATGGTTATGATTCTTTAAATGAGAAATAATTTTTTTAGAAATCTTTTTAAATCAAAAGAAAATTCCCATTAATATGGAACTAAGTATTAATGAATGGATAAAATTTCAGGGAGATAAATCAGATCCTGTTGAAAACATAGGCCCTTTCGTTAGAGGTTATGGTATTATTACGGATGCATACATTACAGAGGAGAATGACGACCTTGTAAGAAACTCCATACTTCCCGAGATGGACGACCATTATGTAATAAATCGTTTTAGAAGTTAGTAAAACATAAAACAATTTCCAGTTATTTTCTTAATTAAATACCCACATCGGATAATTTAATACAAGAAAGTACTGAATTAATTTATGAAGGCGAAAAAATAGATCTTCTTCCTTGGCTCCTTTAGAAAGATTTTTAAAACTGTTAATTTGAGTTATTCTTATGATTAGACAACCAATTTGTGTGCTATTGGCACATGTGGATCATGGAAAAACTTCTATTTTAGATAGAATTAGGGGAAGTTCTTTAGCTTCAAAAGAAGCTGGAGGAATTACTCAAGCTATTTCTGCTTATACTATTGAATTAGAGAATATTAAAAAAATATGTGCAGATTTATTAAATAAAATTAATTTAACAATTCCCGGGATTTTATTTATTGATTCTCCTGGGCATGAAGCGTTTACTAC
>JABHMJ010000037.1 GCA_018693795.1 Candidatus Woesearchaeota archaeon
ACTGCACATACTTTTGGAATAGCAATAATAGAAGATAAAAAAGTTCTAATAAATTTAAAAAAATCTTACACTACAGAATCTGGTGGAATAATTCCAACGAATGCTGCAAACCATCATAAAGAATATAAAAACAAACTTCTAGAACAAGCCTTAAACGAATCAAGTACTAAAATACAAGAAATAGATTTACTAGCTTACTCTGCTGGACCGGGATTAAGTCCATGTTTACATGTGGGAAAAGATTTCATAAAAGAATTAAATGAAAAATATAAAATTCCATTTATTGAAGTAAACCACTGCGTTGCACATTTAGAAGTTACAAAAATACTAACTGGTGCAAAAGATCCAGTTTTATTATATGCTTCTGGTGCAAACACCCAAGTAATTGCATTTGAAGGTGGGAAATACAGAATATTCGGAGAAACGCTAGACCAAGGAATTGGAAACTTTTTAGATTCTTTTGCAAGATATATTGGATTAGGATTTCCAGGTGGACCAAAACTTTCTAACTTAGCAGATAAATCAAAAAATTACATTGAACTTCCATATTCAGTAAAAGGAATGGATATTTCTCTAACAGGAATGTTAACAAAATTAAAACAACTTTATGATTCAAAAGAAAAAGTAGAAGACCTAGCATATTCTTTACAAGAAACTGCATTTGCAATGTTATTAGAAGTTTCAGAAAGAGCAATGGCACATTGTGATAAAAAAGAACTTGCTTTAGGTGGTGGAGTTGCTTGCAATACTAGATTAAAAGAAATGTCTCAAATAATGTGCAAAGAAAGGGATGCAAAATGTTTCATTCCAGAAAATCAATTCTTAGTTGATAATGCTGCAATGATTGGATTAACTGCTTACTTAATGTACAAAGGCGGACACAAAACAAAAAATAAAGATCCAAAAATTTACCCATACCAAAGAACAGATCAAGTTTTAGTTGATTGGGTTAAATAAATCCTTCTGCAATTAATTCTAAAAATCTATTCAATTCAGATTCAGAAACTTCAACACCAGAAATACTATTTATTTTTATCTCTCCAGGACCATAATTAAACAAAGCATAATCTCCATGAGAAAGATCTCCACTTAATTCAAAATTATACTCTCTATAATTATCACTATTTAAATTTCCAGAAGCAACCAAAATATCATCTTCTGACCATATTTCAAATTTAGACTGTCCTTTCATAAATACATTTAATTTAATAATTTCTTTATTCCATCTTAAAACTAAATATTTTCCTTCATCAATATTTTTTAAAGAATAATCTCCAGCAATTAATTCTTTATGTATATCTTTAGAAAAACTATCATCTTCATAATTAAATTCAACGGCAACTAATGGATTTTTCCCAAAAGAATCAACAACATTTCCAGTATAACTTATTCCGGCCAATCCCAAAAATAAAATTATTAAAATAATCAACACAATTAATGATCTTGAAATATTATTCATAATAAAAATCTGTAATTACAATATAAATACTTTTCTATATGCAAGCCCCATTTAAACAAGAATCTTCACAAAGATACCAAGAACCAGCACAACCACTATTACAAGAATATTCATAAACCATAACTCTATCTTCGCTACAATAATCTACAAATTTTTTTTCTTCAAATTCACAAGTTCCTTTGAACTTAAAATTACCCCTATCATTATCAATACAACCTTCAAAAACATATTCTTCAGATGGATGAATACTTTCAAAATTCCCTCCACCCAAATCTGTTATTTTTTCAGTTAACTTAACAATAACAGAACCAGTTAAAGCAAAATAATCTCCAAAAAAATCTTTTCCATCATCAAAAAAATCTCCAGCAGAATAAGAACTAACAAAAGGGACCACTAATAACATTAACAATATTAAAACAACTTTCATTTTTTGCTCGCTCTAATCAATTTAAAAACATAATCTTTCATAAATTTAGCTTTTTCTCTTTCTTCCTCATCTAACATAATATTTAATTTTCTAAATAAACTCTCTTGATCTAAGTTATATTTTCCATCAACAAAAAATATCTCATCCATTTTTATGTCTTCTCACATAACCATCTAATGCAAGCAAACCCTCTGCCAAATCTTTATTTTGTTTAACAACATCTTGTAATTGTTTAGCTACTTGATTTACTTCTTCTTTTGTAACATCCCTTATGTCTCCAACACCTTCGGCTGCTTTTTCAAACATAGAAACCATCCTATCAACTCTTAAAGTTAAATCATTAACAGATTTAGCTAAGGCTAAATTGGTTTTTTGAGATAAAACACTAACTTCAATTAATTTTTTTAATTCAGAACTTCCAGCTTTTTTACTTCCTTCATTCCTACAAGAAACAGAACACCACTTCTTTTGTCTACCTGTTAATGTTTTCCCACATCTAGCACAATTTAAAGCCATATAATATAAATTCAAATTAGAATATAAAAATGTTTCTACTTGCGATTATATTAAAAAAGAAAAATTTACTAGATTTTTCTAATTTAGTCTTTTGGTTTGCACAGGTTATATGCCTGGTCAACCATTAAATATGCGTATGTGCCTGCAAGAGCACCAATATACCAAGGTTGGTCCAGCAATTCTGCACCTATTGCTCCAATAACGGCACAACCAAATGCGTTTTGCAAATCTTTTTTACGTTCTTTTTTGATTATTTCTTGTAAGTTTTCTTGATTTTCCATTTTCAATTTTCCTCATACTTTAAATCTATTTCTTTTAGTTCAGATTTTAGATCCCTATACAAATCATTAGCAAAACATCCTGCAATTCCTGCAGTTGTTCCAGCCGCCCCCACCTGCACAAAAGTAGATAAATCATCTAAACTTGAATTTGAATTTGCATAAAACATTTCATCTGGAAAAAAACTAATTTGTTCTCCATTAATTGCACAATATGCTACTTCCACAAGTCTTCCTAACCCCCCACCAAATAATAGCCCAGTGCCCATGCTAGCCACTGTAGATGCAGCAGTTATTATTGCATAGTTTCCCACCATTTTTATTTTTTCTAATTTTTTTGACATTTTAATTTTCCTCCAACTAATTCAAAATCTCCTTCTGGATTTATTTCAATTTCATAATGAAAAGCAGCAATATGTTTTCCATATGCTTGATCTATTCTTTCTATTGCTTCGGCCCTATTTTCTCCAGAAAGATGATCTGTGTAAGAGTATAATCTTTCCATATGTTTTGCATAGTTATGGGTTCTTAGTGAAATATCAGTTTCTCCGTCAGTTTGTATTAAAAAGTCCATACCATCATTTATTCCAACACCAACCATTGTAGTGAGTGTTAAAGGTAAGACAACTTTTGTCCCGATTTTTATTATTTTTTGTTTTAATTTTGACATTTTTATTATTCCTGTTTCCCTTGAAGATTCATTAGCCACGTATAGTGTTCTCCGAGAGAATTTGCCATATTTTGTGAAGCATTATTGCTTTCAGTTGGTTCTTCTATAATTCTATTCAATTTTGAAGTTTCTTCTCTAGAATTTGAAGAAGAATTTTTTAAATATGCTACACCAATTGCACAACTTGTTAATACATTCCCAATCATTCTGCTGGCCCCATTTATATCATACTGGTTTAATATTTCATCTACTCCCATTATTGTTCCAATGGCAGCAACTGGAACAGCCATATATTCTATTGTCTTTTTTAATTCTTTATTCATTTTGATTATTTTCCTACCACTTTATGGTCTGTGGCTTTGACCTCTTTTATTATATACAAGTAGTAACACGCACATATATAAACCTATGCTGTCGTTTTTCCGACAACAACAGTTATATACTAGTAATGCTAAGAAAAACAATGGAAACAAGAAAAGTTTTAGAAAATCTAGGACTATCAGATGGAGAAACTAAAGTATATTTAGCTTTGTTAAAAATAGGAACCTCTCCAGTTAGTAAAATAAAAGAGGAATCAGAATTGCACAGAACAACAATATATGATTTTATTGAAAAATTAATAAATAAAGGATTAGCAAGTTATGTTATTGAAAATAATGTTAAGTTTTATTCTGCAACTCATCCAAGTAAATTAATGGATTTTGTTAAAGAAAAAGAAATATCTCTAAATAATATTCTTCCAGAACTAATAAAGTTAAATGAAACAAATGAAGAAGAAATAAAAATAGAAATATTAAAAGGGAAAGAAGGGTTTAAAACATTATTAAATTTGATATTAAGAACAAAAAAAGATTTACATGGTTATGGGATAGATGAAACCAAATTTGAGGAAAATTTCCCTATTGATCTAAAACATTTTCTTAAACAAGAGCAAAAACTAGGAATAAAAGAAAAATTAATTACTTTTAAAAACCCAGAATTTACTTATGATGTCCCACATGTCACATATAGGTATTTTGATAAAGAATTTTTTTCTCCAACTCCATGGTTTGCTTTCGGAGATTATGTTGCAATAATGATTTGGGATCCGTTAACTACAATATTAATTAAAAGTAAAGAATTATCAGAAGGATTCGATAAACAGTTTAATTTACTCTGGAAAATAGCGAAAAAATAATTACTCTTTTTCTTTTTCAGCTTCTTCTTTATTCTCTTTCTGCTTCTTCTTCAACTCATCTTCTAAATCTAACTTCTTAAGTAACTCTTTGTATCTATTCCTAATTGTAACTTCAGTTACGCCTGCAACATCAGCCACTTCTCTTTGAGTTCTTTTTTCATTATTCATTACAGCAGCAACATATAATGAAGCAGCAGCAATTCCAGTTGGTCCACGACCAGAAGTTAATTCAGCTTTTTGAGCCATCTCTAAGATTTCAACAGCTTTACTTTGAGTTTCAGCATTTAATTTTAATTCAGATGAAAATCTCGGAATATAATCTACGGGATTTGAAGGTAAAATTCTAACTCCCAATTCTCTAGTAATAAATCTATAAGTTCTTCCAATTTCTTTTTTATCAATTCCAGAAGCTTCAGCTAACTCATCTAATGTTCTAGGGATTTCATGTCTTCTACATGCAGCGTATAATGCACCAGAAACAACACTCTCCATTGATCTTCCTCTAACTAATCCACGTTGAACAGCTTGTCTATAAATTTCAGAAGCATCTTCTAAAACTGGATTTGGTAATTTCAAGAATGAACTCACTCTTTTTAATTCAGCTAAAGCTAATTTTAAATTTCTTTCAATAGCAGTAGAAATTCTATGTTGCCATTTTTGTAATCTCATATATTTATTCTTAGATTTAGTATTTAATTTTAAAATATCAGCATCAGTACCAATACTAGTACCTAATCCACCATCAAACTTAGTAGCAGTTATTGGGGCACCAGTTCTTCTTCTCTTATCAGCAGATTCAGAATCGAACTCTCTCCATTCTTGACCAAAATCAATCATACGTTCTTCAATAACTAATCCACAATCTTTACAAATAATCTCTCCTCTCTCATCTCGAGACATTAAGTTAATACTCCCACATTCGGGGCATTTTTTTATATAATTAGATGCCATAGTAAATTTACCACCTACTGAAAGTTCAGTAAGATTTATATAGCAAGTCGATTATCCATTTATAAAACTTTCTATTTCAAAATATATAAAGAAAATTAACTTTAAATCAAAACAGCATTAACAGCACCTTCTTGTCCAGGACGAGAAGTAATTTTAGCTTTTCCTTTTGAAGTTTCAATAACAGTACCTTTAGTTAAAATATTTCTTCTAACAAAATGTCTATTAGCCGGATTCTCTAAAACTTTATCAATTTTTATTTTAGAACTCTTTTTTGTTTTTGGATCAAGTAAATTAATAGTATCTGCAGTCAAAATAACTTCTTTTCTTCCGCCTGCCATTTTTCGGATAGTTTTCTTCTTCTCACTACCTAATTTAGTATGTGTTGGATCTCTACCTAATTCATAGCTTTTCTTTTTTCTTAAAGCTACATATCTTGATCCGCCAACTTTCCTTTTTGATCTCTCTTGACTTATTGCCATTTGTAACTTTTCTGGACCTCATTCTCTTTATAAAACTTTTTATTTATCAAAACAATTCACCAATAAACTTATAAACGAGAACTTTAAGCTAAATTTATATTTTAGGGGGATTAAATAAAATGGAAACAGAAAGCAGACCATTGGACGCATTAAACAAAGCACGTGGAAGCAGAGTAATGGTTGAATTAAAAAACGGAAAGCAATTTCTAGGAAACTTAAAAGCATTTGATATTCACATAAATACAGTATTAGATGACGCCGAAGAAAGAGAAAACGGAGAAACAAAAAGAAAACTTGGAACCGTATTCGTTAGAGGCGACGCAATAATTCTAATATCGCCAGCATAAGAAAATGACAAAAGGAACACCATCCATGGGAAAGAAATCTGGTAAGAAGAACTTTATCAGATGCAGAAGATGCGGAAAATCAGCATACCACATGAGAAAGAAAAAGTGTTCTAGCTGCGGATATGGAAAAACTTCAAAACTAAGAATTTTTTCTTGGTTAAAGAAGAAATAATAATCATGTTTGTAAACCCAAAAACACTAGGATGGATGTCTAGCATACTATTTATTATAATTTTATTTACACTTTTATTTATGTGGGTTTCTAATTTAGGTTAAAGGCCCCATTGTCCAATGGCTAAGATACTGCCTTGACTTGGCAGGGATAGGAGTTCGATTCTCCTTGGGACCAGGCTTATTCCTTTAGGGTAGTAACAAATGGGAAGATTTATAAAGTATTTTTTCTGTAAAAAACTATGAATACAACTCAACTAAATCCAAATCAAATTATTACTTTAAATGATTACCCGGTATATAGTAATCAGGTTTTAAGGAAATATTTGAATCAATGTATCTCAGGAATAAATATCCCTTTAGTTCCAGTAATAAGGGAAGATTTTGTTAAAGAGCATTTTGATGATGACTTGCTTAACAAATTTGAAATATTTAGAGCAGAAAATCCTAATGCAAAATATTTTATGCTAGATGGAAGCCACCGAACTACAGCACTAACTCTTGTTGACAGTGAGATTGGAGTAATGATTTATGAAACTGATGAAGATATTGATCAAGCTAGAAAATTAGTTGCTACGGGTCAAATTTGTAAGAATGGCACATTAAACCACACATTAGAAGAAAATTGTGTAATGTTAAGTAAGCATTTTGGGAGAAAACCAGGCTTTATGACTGTTACACAAAAAACAAAAAAGATGGCTGAAGAAAATGTTTTACCTTTGGGCATTAGTTATCTAAACTAAATTTTTATTTATTTTATTTATTTATAATTGGTAAATAAGAAATAATTTTATTTAAACATTCTTTCAAAGGCTTAGTAACATCAATTAAAGTTCCATAATCAAATTCAGTTGATTTTTTATGGACAACCATAGCAGCCATTTTTCCATGAGTTTTAGTTCTGTTGGCATCCCTTTCAATACAAACTTTTAATGGGGCTTTTAATGTAAAAACATAATGCGGAAAATTTAGTCTAGAAATTAAATCTTCAATTTGGGATTTCCAATAAAAATTTCCATCAAAAACAATAGGTTTTCCATTCTTTAGATGTTTTTTTATGCGTTCAACTGCAATTTCATTTGCTTTAATAAAATTATTTTGTGAAATATATCCCTCTTCTTTTTCTCTAATTATCAAATTGGGGTCATCTACAATTCTATCCATAGCCACATATTTTGCCTTTAAAATATCTGCTAATTTTTCAGATATTGTAGATTTTCCACACCCCAAAGGCCCACGAATTATTATAAAAAAACTCATAAGACACAATATGATTTGTTTATTTATAAGATTTTCTTTCTTTTCTCTATTTAATCAATAATCTTTTATATCTTCTAACTTACTTAGTATTATCTTAGTTTGTTCGATTGTCCCAAAAAATGTTCAATGAGCCTTGGGACCAGATAATTCCTTGATAGTAGTAACAAATAGAAAGGTTTATAAACTAAAATTCTTCATATTTATTATAAAAATGACTTTAGAAAAGAAATTATCTCAAATAGAATGCTTAGCATCTGATTTAGATAGTAGATTCTCTAATGGTAGAGGAGATTTTCCAATATATCTTAGAGGAATTGTAAGTGAAGCAAGGCTTTTAGAAAAAAATTATCATAATGCTAAATCTGCTTTAAAAACTGGATCTCAAGAAGAAGCTAGTGAGCATATTTCTGCTTTTGGTATGGATACAAAAAATCTTGCAGATAATCTTAATAGGGTTATGCAAGTTTTGTATGGCGGGGATGATAAAAAAATCGAAGATCTCCGTAAAAGTATGAAAGAAACTATTAGAGGAGATTTAGTAGAAAGATCACTTTATACAATTGCATATATGAAAGGGATAAGGCCTGATTTAAGAAAATTAGAAACAAATACTAGGGATGCCCCGGATTTGGATGATGAGGGAAAACTTTCTGATTATTTTATGGAAAATCATGATATTAATCCTGAAACCCCTTCAATGATTGCAAGAAATTGGAAAGGACATGGAGATGGGCATAGCGTGGTTCATGAAATGCCAGAATATCCTAGTGGATATGTTGTGGGAAATATGGACACAATTGGTGCAGATTTTCCAGAAATAGTTGATGCAGGGGAATTTTTAGATGATGTTAGATCCAAGTATTTAGATATGGCCACGGTTATTTTAGATACTATTTCATTGAAAGATCAAGAACATTTTAAAGGAGAACAAAATCTTCCAAGTTTGTTTAGAAGAAGGTTTTCTAACTTTATGAAAAGAAATAAAAATGAACTTAGGTTTGGATTATATCGTGCAGGTGTTGGAATAAGTATTGCTATGCTTTTAGCAGCTAATATTAATCTTCGTGAAAAAACACATAAATTGGAAGAAGAACAAAAATTAAGAGGTACTGTTGAACATTATTTAGAAGTTGAATCTGGAATTAGAGACAATTATGATAATTGGGAAATTAGTGGAAATCATAAAGTTTACGAAGAAATAATGAATAGAAGGATAGACAATTGGATGAATGCAATTGGAACTACAGGATTAGATACTAATAATATTTATGTTAAGGAATTTTTAGAAGATAATCCTGTTTTATCTGAATAATAAAAGTAATAGTTTTATATCAATAATCTTTTATACTTTCTAACTTACTTAGTATTATCTTAGTTTGTTCGATTGTCCCAAAAAATGTTCAAAGAGCCTTGGGACCATATTTTAAAAAGGCAAATACTGTTTTATAATTATTCCACTTGCACTAGCACAACCATTGGGCATTACATGTGCAGGAGGATCATACCAGCATTTTTTAGATTGATATAAACACTTTTGATTTTCTGCATTAGAAAAAGTTTCTAAATCAACTGCCACATCATCAATTTGATAAGTATGGGTTGTCTTATGTTCTGTTTTAGACCAAGTACTTTCTCTAGTACTTCTCAAAATTCTTGATAGTTTCATATAAAAAGGAGAATTCTCAACAACTTTTAAAGATTACTAAAAAACAACATTCTATATTTTCAAGTAAATATTAATTTAAATATAAAACATCACTAAACACAAATATGGGGGATGATAATTCTAAAACAAAAACTATTGCAATAACTGCTGCACAAGGTATTCAAAATCCACATTCTGCAGAACACTATGGAAAAGATTCTTCAAAAGGTACACCAAATTTACCTTTGATAAGAAATTTAGAAAGGTATGTTAGAGACAATAATGCTGAGCTAAGAATTTGTGCTATCCCTGGGTCTTATGTTAATGAAATAGAATTACATCCATTTTTCCACAAAAGAACAGACATTTTCATGGAAAGAAATGCCCAAGGTAGACTTGAGAAACAAAGGGAAAGAGAAGAAGAAAAAAGAAATAATTGGGTGGTACATGGAAAATCACCAAATATGCCAATGCACTTTTTTTGGAAAGATATCCCAGACACTAATTATGAAACAACAGGAGATAGATTAAATACAAACGTTCGTTTAATTGCAGTCCCAGAACCCTCTCAAAATCAAAATCCATTAACTGGAAAAGGAAAATATACAAAAAAATATGGTGGAAGTTCAATCATTATGCCAAGCCCAAAACAAGTTCTAACTCCTGTAGCAAAAGGACAATCTGGAGAATATCCAAAATTAATGTTAACAACTGGATGTTGTACTAATCCTAGTTATAATACCACAAATAGAAGAGGTTTCGATGCTGATGAAGAACATGAGTTTGGTTTTATGGTAGTTGATGTTTTAGATGATAAACTTTATCTTCCAAGGTTAGTTCCAGCACAAGCAAATGGAACTTTTATTGATCAAGGAATAAAATATGCAAAAGGAGTTAAATCACACAAAGCAAAAACAGTAGCGTTAGTTCTTGGTGATTCACACGTATCTGAACTAGACTTAGAAACTGATAAAGCAAATGATGAAATGATATTATATTTCAAACCAGAACATGTTCATATTCACGATGCATTTAGTGCTCAATCTATAAATCTTCATGAATTAGATGATGAAATAGCTCAAGCAGATAAATTTGAAAGAAGGGTTAGAAGTTTAGAAGAAGAACTTGATGAAACTGGAGAGTATTTAATAAAAAAAGCAAAACTAACAGGAAAAGGGGAAGTTGTAGTCAATTATTCAAATCATGATGACATGTTATACCGATGGTTAGCTAAGGGACATTATAGAAATGATCCTCAAAATAAAAGTATTGCTCATAGTATTCTTGGAAAATATGGATCTCCAAAAGAAAATGCCCTAGAAGTGGCAATAAGACATATGTTTGGAGAAAAAATTCCAAAGAATGTAAGATTCCTTAAGTTGGGAGAAGATGCAGAATATTGGGGTTATCAATGTGGTGTACACGGACATAAAGGAAAGAATGGTGCCAGAGGATCCTTAAAAAGTTTAACAGAAATATATGGAAAAATTATAATGGGACATGTTCATCAATTAGAAGTTGGAAAAGGATCAATGTCTGTTGGGACCAGTTCATTAATACCATTAGATTACCAGTTGGGGCAACCCTCTACTTCTATGGCTGGAAATGGAGTATTATATGATGGGGGATTATTTCAAGCACTTCCGATAATTAAAGGAAGATGGAGAAAATAAACTAATTTTATCGTCTTCTCTCATCACAAACTTTATAAAGATAAATATGTAATTTCACTTCATGCAAAAGAGGGGTCAAGTTACTGTATTTATAATTTTAGGAATAGTCATTTTAACGGTTTTTGTAATCCTATTTTCATTCAGATCTCAAATACTAGAACAAGACTTTGAATCAGAAATGAATTCTATAATTGTTCCAGAACAAATTAGGCCAGTGAAAGATTATTTTGATGTTTGTTTAAGAGGAATAACTCAAGATGGAATAAATATTTTATCTGCCCAAGGGGGATATATAACTCTCCCTGAAGAACCTTACAAAAGAACAACAAATGATGAATTTTCAAATACTTTAAACTTATATTCAATACACGAAGTTGCATATTGGTTTTATGAAACTTCAAATGGAATACAAGAACAACAAATTCCAACAAAAGAAGAAATGGAAACACAACTAGAATCTTACATAAATAATAATTTCAATGACTGTGAATATTTTGCACAAGATTTTGAAGAAGATGGATTTATAATAAATTATCCAGAAAACTTAGCTTCAGATGTAAAAATAAATAAAAATAATGTTGAAGTAAAATTAAGTTCAGATTTACAAATTTCATTAAAAGAAGTAAACGCAGACGTCAATAAGTTGATGGTAGTAACCAATTCAAAATTAGGGGAACTTTATGATTTAGCAGTTCAAGTTATGAACAAAGAAAATAAAGATTTATTTTTAGAAGAAAAAACAATCGATTTAATGTCTGTCTATGAAGAAATCCCATATTCAACAACAGAATTTTCATGTGAAAGAAAAGTTTGGCAAAAGGCAGAAGTATTAAACGATTTAAAAGAAATAACAAATACAAACATAGCAGCCTTAACATTAAAAGATCAAACCTCCTCTTCATATCTTCCAACAAATAAAGAATATTTTGAAATAGATATAACAAAACCAGATTACATAACTGAATCATTTTCTTATTCAACTGACTTCCCAATGTTCATGGATGTCTCTCCAACAAAAGGAGAGATTCTAGTTGGAGATGCATTAACACAACAAACTCCAGAAATAAGTAAATTTCTAAACTTATTTTTCTGTTTAAACAATTATCATTTTGTTTATGATTTAAAATATCCTGTATTAATTGGATTGACTGATGACAATACTGGATTAACTTTCCAATACGCAACTGCTGTGATAATCGATAATAATAAGCCCAGAAATTTCGAAGGAGAAGTATTCAATACAGAATATGCAAATGAATTTACAGACAATTTTTGCGATAATAAAGTAAAGCCTGTAGAGGTAACAGTTTTTGATAGCAATACATTTAGAGATATTCCTGATACAAGTATTTTATACAAATGTTTCACAACAACTTGTTATATTGGAGAAACAAATGAAGAAGGAAAATTAAATGCAAAATTCCCACCTTGTCTTAATGGGGCAATAATCGCTCAAAAAGAAGGATATGAACTTGGAGGAGAATTTATATCAACAAACATAGATCAAGAAACAACAGTTCTCTTAGATAAGCATCACACTCTAAATTTAGAAATAAAAGAAGTCCAACTTGGAGATGGATTTACTAGTTCAGTAGAAGATAAACAAGCAATAGTTCAATTTGAAAATTTAGACAATGGTTACATAACTATGGTAACTGGAGAAGATAGTGAAATAAAATTAACAGATGGAACTTATCAAATAACTTCATATTTGTTAACAGAAGCAAATACAAATATAGATTTAAAATCTGATTCACAAATAAGCTGTGTAAAAGTTCCTCGTCCCGGATTATTAGGATTATTTTCAAACGAAGAAAAATGTTTTGAATCAGAATTTGATGCAGGAACATTAACAGATGTCATTGTTGGCGGAGCAATGTATGAATGGTATGCAGATTTAACTGGAAAAGATAAAATAACCATATACTTGCCTTATGATATGACTCCAAGAACTCAAACGGAAATGTTAGATGTATTCAATAAAGTAAACATAAATGCAAATAATCAAAATTTCATATACCCAGAATTACAATGAATAAAGCAATATATGCAATAATTTGTATCTTTTTAATAATCAGCACTCCAGTAACTTCTTTTGGGTATTACAATGATCCAATTGATGGAGATCCAAGAGATTTGGGAGAAGCATTAACAATAAATGTTGATCATATAAGCCCAACTCCAATAACATCTGATTTATTTCAACATCGTGCAGCAAACGTACAAGTATTTCTTTCTGGTAAAACTCTTGGAACAGCTTTATTTGGAAGTTCTCAATCTCCTTCTGGTGCTCAATTTTATGGAGATATGAAAATAAAACATATTGATTTAGTCCCAAACAGAGAAGCAAGCAAATACATACAAGGAGGATTAACTTCTTTAGTAAGGCCAAAAGGAGAAGAACTAATAGTTGACACAAATGGAAATATTGATTTAGGCTATACAAAAGTAAGGTTAAAACGTCAACCAGTTGAAGACAAAGTTCCCGATGAAATAACAATTGATGTTGAAGCAAAAATCTATTTTGATGTAGAATCGGGGTTCGGAGTATTAAGTACACAAAGTTTCAATTTAGCACCACAAGAAAATGAAGAAGCATGGCTACAAAATGATTTAGGCGATAGTTCTCTTTGGGGTGGAAGAGGATATATAAGAGTTATAGAAATAAATGGAAATACTGCAAGAGTACAATTATACGACGGAAATAAAAGGAAAATAGGTTTTACAAATCAAGTTAAATTAACTGCAGGAGGAGAATCAAAAGAAGTAACTCTCCCTGGAGCCCCAACTTTATTAGAAAACAGAATTAATCTAAAATTAGAAAGAATAAGTAAAAATGAAAATAAAGCAACATTATTAGTAGAAGAAGAATACGAAGATGAAATACTTTCTTCAACAAAAGAATACGTTGCTGGAATGAAATTAAATAATGAATGGACTGTAAAGGAAATATTTTCATATGGATTAATTATAAAGGATTCTGAAGGAAATGAAATCTTCATATCTTATGAAGTAAATACTCCAATCTCAAATCCATGTGCGAATTTTAATTACTTGTCTGACGATAAATTAGAAGATGCGAGTGCAAAGCAATTGTATTGTCAAGCAATACAGGATTATAAATCAGCTTTATTATTAGAACAAACTAAAGAACAGGAAGCACAACATTACATTGGGATTGCAAAAGCATATGAAGGATTAAATGCAGTAGAACACGCGAATACATACTTAACAAATGCAATAATTGCAGACCCATCTTTAGAAGAAAAATACCAGGATCGAATAGAAAATTCTCAATCAAGGTTACAAAACAAATACAGTTATACAAAAGTAGACAATATGTTAGTAACTTTAATGAAAATAAATGACAATGCTAGACAAAGCACAATAAAATATGCTTTATTAAATAATTATGGAGATAGTATAACCGGATTAGAATACAATAATGCAACGGTTGGATCATATGTTTCTACAGATATTATTGATGAGCAGGGAAATAAATACCGATGGATAATTTCTGCAATAAGTTCAAATGAAGTTATAATTAAACAAGATTTCTTAAATATAAATTCCAGAAATCGTCCTGAAGAAAAAACAAGAACACTAGAAATAAGTAAAAAAACCCAAGTTCCATTTGGATCTCAATCTAAATTTATTTACGTAGATAAAATAGAAATAGCAGAAAGTGCAATAATAACAGTTTCTCCAGGAACAAGAGATAATTACGGAACTTCTTATTTTACAATACATTTACCAATCGAAAAAAGATTATGGCAATGGACTCCTGAAGAAATAGATAAAATGATTGCATCAACAGACAATACTTTGAATAAATTAGATGGAATAATAGGAAATCTTGGAAGTATAATTTCAACATGGAAGGGAGTTTGTTACGCAACATTTGCAGCATTAACTGTAAAAAATGCATTCTTTTCTAACCCGGCAAAAAGATTAATTGAAAACAAAGTAAGAACTGATTGTGCAGAACAATTTGGGGAAAACACTGAAGCATCAGTTAATTGTTTCAATGAAAGAAAACAAGAAATAGAACAAAAAGTAGAAACCTCAAAACAAACAAAAGACGAACTAGACAATATATTCAAGGATGCTGATTTCGAAGATGAACAATCATTGCAAGGAATAGCAGATAGATTAAATATGGATGTAAATAATTTAACTTTATTACACAAATATGGAGAATTGTCTGGTCAAGATTTATATGAGTCAATGTATAATGAAGAAGTTTGGCAAGATGGAAGTTTAAACTTCGATAAACAATTAAAAACAGTAAACAACGTTGATAAATCAGTAAAGGAAGAAGTAGGTGACAGAAAACTTCCTGATAAAGAAATAAAAGAAATTGAACTTAAATGGAAAACAAACGTAGGTAGTGGTTCTTCAACTACAACTACAAATGCATTTTTCTTAAATCAAAATGAACATGCTGAACAAGTTTTGCAAGGAAAAGAAATAATTTCTAGGCCAGATAAAAAGCCATTCCCAATTTATTCAAATGGGGATGAAAAATATATTATAGATACAAATGGAAATAAAATTATTGTAACTCCAAAAATGGACGGGAGCGAAATTCTTTCTAGTGCATCTGGAGACTTTTATGAAGCAGATGGCAAAATTTATCTAGCAGGATTATCTGATGGAGCTTTCTTACCTAATTATTCAACCGTTCCAAGAATTTATTTTGACAAAGATACAAAAACTCCAATATTAATTCCATTCCAATATGATAAGATAAGAGATGAATTTGGATTTGCCAATTATATACATGTTGATGAAGAAGCAGAAAGAAGGGGAGGATACAGATTTTCAATATGGAATGTAGGATCAGATGGAATTCCAAACACATGGGATGATAAAATAATAACACATTCCGATGAATTAGATCCAAATACAAGAAGAGATGAACTTGACAAACTTGCATACGAGGTAGAAAGAACATATCAACAAGCAGTTCCATTGGCAGGAAAAAACAAAGGATCCATAATTAAATTTAATAGGATTGATGTAATTCTTGAAGAATATGAGGGAGAGGTAGGGAGTGCAATAAATGCTAATGGACAATGTGAAGATTCAATGTCAAAAACAGATTGTAAAATTTTATACAATGTTTGTGATCCTGTAATGTGCCCCCCATCAAGATTTGATCTTGGTGGAAAATGGAATTTGGGTGGAGATGCAGGATCTGTTGTTCAAAAAGGAATAATTGGTTCAATAACTCTAGGATGGGGAAATGGAGACATACTCCCTATTTGTTTAACTGGTATCCATGCTGGTCTAGAAAACATTTATTCAATGTTCGGAGGATTTAGAGATTGTTTAGAGGTTGCAAAAACAAGCGGGGAATCTGTAGGAATCTGTAATGAGATAAGAAGTTTATACATGTGTAATATTTTATGGGAAGAAGCTTTAGCATTAGTTAATGTATTTGGAAAATTACAAAGTTTCATATCAACAAGTATTTTTGGTTCATCTAGTGGAGGGGAATATAAATTATGGGAATCAAGTTGGAGTAAATTAGGAGATTCAGTAAATTTCTTCACAAAAAGTTATGCAACTTCCGCATTTGCAGCATTCACTTCAAGATCTTCAGATGAAATAGGAAGTACAATATGTAAACAAGCAATATTTGGAAGGACTCCTGCCGGAGGAGATTTATTGGGACAATTAACTTCACCAGAAAGTCCACCTCAATTTACGGGTTGGTTTGAAGAAGATAGATCTCCAGAAGTAAACTTACAATCTGGTTTTATAAATACTCAATCTCAAACAGGGACAGGTCAATCAACTTACAGAATATTCTATCATATTTATGCTGGAAGAAATAAAGATATAAGATACAAAGTAATATTAAAAAATATAAATGGGCAAACAATTACAGTAAATGATCCTGGATTATTCCAAGGTGAAAGAATTTTAAGAAGGGGAGAAAGTGTAGACCAAAGTTTTACTCTCCCAAATTTACCTCCAGGATTTATAGAAATGTGTATAATAATAGATGGAGTTCAAGAATGTGGATTCGGAAGTACATCAAGTGGATTCTCAACACAATATCTAAAAGATGAAATGATTAAATCTGATTTAAATAAAAAAATTGATACTGAAGAGGAATGTTCACCAAGGGAAAGAAGTTATGTTCCAGGTTTATTTACATCTGGAGTAAAAAGAGTTTGTGCAGCTTATGATCCAGATGGTGCAGCCGGGGATGAATGGGAGTTTGTAGGAACTTGCGGTCAAGATGAACTGGGAAGATCATTAGGGAATTGTTATGTATATGCTGAAGGGATAAAAGATTCAATCCACGATAATTCATATGATGTAAGTGCGGCAATATTAGAATTACAAAAAAATCAAAGTTACACCAAAGAACAAGAGCAACAATACAGAGATGAAATTCAAAAAACCCTAAATAATAAAGCTCAAGAAGAATACGAAAAGTTAATTTCTGAATCAAATTCAATACAGAAAAAAGACAATAACAAAAGAATACAATTCATAAACGAACTTCATAGTTTAATTACAAGAACAATAGATGATGATATTAAAATAAATTCTTATAATTTAGCTGCAACTAACTTAATAATTCTTGCAAAAAATAAAAAACTACAAGAAATCCAAAAAACAATGGATAAAAAACTAGAAGATTGTGCAATAAAATATGATGGAGATCACATAAGTAACAAAGCAGATGAAGCATTATTCAAATTTATAGATGGGGCTTGGACAATTAAACCATTAAATTTCTTCGAATATAATCAAAATGAAGATCCACACGAGTTTCCATTTTCCACAACCAATTATGTGGATGGAGCATTTAGGATTGACAAATCATTTGATTGTACATTTTTTAAAAATAGATATTCATCTTATGATGGGGAAGTATTTACTCAATTATGTAAAAATTTAGTAAATAAAAACTTTGATGATGGTGCAAGAATAATTACAGATCAAGCAAATTCAGAAAGCGATGATTATATTTCTGTAATAAAAAATCAAGAAGAAACTAAATTTAATAATGGAGATGCTTCTTATTTTGAAATAATAAATATTTGTGGAGGAAAAGAAAGAATACAACAAAAATTACAGCAAACAGGACAACAAGATATAATAGAAATTTTTGATAAGAAAATAGATATACAAATAAAATATTCAAATAAAGATGATTTAAATTTAATTTACAAAGATGGGAAGCTATCTGTAGAAGACCAAGGGTCATATCTTGTTGATAAGTATGGTTTAATAAATGAAGTTACAGATTATATCACAACAACAACTGAAGAAATAACTATAGAACATGAAGATAAAGAATATAATTTATTTACTCCCATAGGGAATAATATTGATCTAACAAATTGGATAGAAAATGCAATATTTCAAAATGTGATTGATAATAATTATCCATTTGAATTAAAACTAAATATTCCAAGAGATGGATTTTTCGATGTTTTGGGTGGAAAAGATTATACATTAGTTTGGAATGGATTTGCAATGGAAAAAATTAAAATAGAAAGAGCTAACGATGATTATTCATTATCTGGAGCAAAGTTTGAAGAATTAATTGAACAAACAATTTTTGAAATTAATGAAAAAAATCCAGACAAATTAGAATTAACTTGTGATAACGGACAAAAAACATCATTAAATGATTTAAGTGATCAAGTAAAAATTGTAGAATGGATAGAAGAGAAATCTGAAGCATGCGGTGCAGATAAAATAGATAAAATAATTGAGGAAATGGCAGAAAAATATAAAATAGATTCAGAATTTATTAAGGCTATAATAAAACATGAATCTAATTTTGACAGTAATGCCATTTCAAGTACTGGTTGTTCAGGATTAATGCAAGTTTGCGGGAGTTCAGCACCAAAAGAAATAATTAATATTCAATGTAAACAAAATAAAAATCAAGGCCCTCAAAAATGTGACACTCAATCATGTAGTGTAGATGATGGATATAATTGGTGTGATGTATGTTCCTCTAATGAAGATAATTGTTTGGAAGATAATCGTTTCAATTCAAGAAAAAATATTGAGGCCGGAACAAAAGTATTGAATGAAAAAATAAGTTCAATAGGAGATTGTGGGGATGATAAAATAAAAGCATGGGCTGCAGCATATAATCTTGGAGAATTATTTGTAAATGATGCAATTAAGAGAGCAGGAAACTGTAATTCTTGGGAAAAAGTTTGGGGAGAATTATACAAGAATTCAGACTTTAGTACATTTACATATACCACAAAGGATGGAACCGAACATAGGAGAAATTGGTTAACAAAAGAAAAAATTAATGGATTAAAAGGAGAATCTAACGATTATGTCGGTAAAATATATGATTCTTATCAAGGTTATCTTCTATCTAATTAATAAAAATGCAGGCGACAGGACTCGAACCTGCGTAGGCACTAAGCCAATAGGTCCTAAGCCTATCCCGTTTGACCACTCCGGCACGCCTGCTTTATAGAAATTTTAGACAAAATACTCCTTTTAAAACTTTCCTAAATAAGACTTTTTACTACTTTTACCAACCCAGAAATTCCTTCCTGCATATGATAATAACTGTGTGCACCCAATTCCTTGACATGACATCCAACTCCTAATAAATTTCCTTCTACTTCAGGATTATATTTTCCTGTGACAACAATCAAGCTATCTCTATTTTTTGATTTTTTTGACAGAACCTTTTCCAAAACATAGTCTCCAATTTTCCAAGATTCATTATAAACACCACAAACCAATCTATCTATCTTTTCTTTCATGCCTATATCTTGAGAAGTAGTTTGATCCATATCAATTAAAATTAAAGGGTATTCTTCATTCATTAAAGTTTCAATAGCTTCTGCTGCGTCACTAATATAATTAATAAAAATTCCCTCATCTCTAAAAGCAGATACAAGTTCTGGTTTTAACACTAAATCTGCCTTTGCCCATGGAACAATAACATCTGAAGACATCGAAATAGCATAAAGAAAACACTATAAAAGCTTTACTAAAAGCCCACGCGGTGTGCGACCTACTGACATATGTCTATGGGTTACACACTAAAAGCCCACGCGGAGACTCGAACTCCGGATCTCTGCATTACCAATGCAGTGCATTAAACCGACTATGCTACATGGGCATTAAATCTAATACATAATAATTATTTTTAAAATTAACTAAAAATGAATGAGGGAGAAGGGATTCGAACCCTCGCAGACACTAAGTCACTGGATCTTAAGTCCAGCCCATTTAGTCAATCCACCAATTAAGATAAGATTTTTGACCAGACTCTGGCACTCCCTCATCTACCAAAGATGAAATTAATTAATTTATAAATGTTTCCACATGATATTTAACTGATTCATACATTAGAGATCTCTTTTTTGATTCTCGTTTAAAATTTATTTCTTTATAAAAATTAATTCTATTTTTTATTTTTACGCTTAGATTTATATATATCCCTCTTGTAATTACTCCATCTTTTCTTTCATATCTTCCAGTTATTCCCACATTTCCGGAAGATATATTAAATTCTTCAAACATATTCTTTATTTGAGTAAGGAACCTAGTTCCGCAATCCAATAAATTTTCAGATTTAGAAAATTTTAATTTAAAATTGTCCCAGGAATTAATTTTATTTGGAATTTTTCTGGGGGTTGATAATTCATCGTCACAAATTGCCTGTAAATAAGCCCTTTTTATTTCTTTATTCCCTTGCATAATCCACTTTGGTACTCCAAATTCAGTGATGGGTTTGTCCCCCTTAGGGACCTCTAAAAGAAAAAACAATCGGTGAAATAGTGCATCATTATATCTTAATTCAAAAGAGTTTTTCACTTTTTCTTTGAAATGAGTTGATTTTTTATTAAATAATTTTAACATATCATATTCTATTCCTTTTAGTTTTTCTTTAGTTCCATAAAAACGAATAGCGCCATTATAAAAGTTTCCACTTAATGAACCATCTCCCGTTAAATGTCCAATAATATTTGCTAAAATTGGAGATGCAACAATTGGTAATATTTCCTTTTTTTCTAGGTAATCATACTGTTTTAGACCAAAATTCTTATACTTATATGTATTCACAAATTTTTCTTTTGTTATCATAAATTTAAAATAGAAAACAATATTTATAAATAATGCCCGAGCGTTTGGCAAGCTGACAAGCAATCCAACATTTTATAACCTATAATAAACTCCCCAAAATAATGAGAAATTTAATTCTTCCCGCAATAGCAGCACTTTCAATTAGTCTTTCATCAACTGGTTGTTTAGAAGAAAAATTAGAGGCAGATACCCATTTACAAGGAATAGAGATAACTCAAGAAAGCATAGAAGAAGGAAAAATATTGTCTCAAACATTAAATTTATCTTCAGAAGGATTTTCTCATTTTGGTGTTACTGCAATAGATTTAGCTGAAATCAAAGTTTTTAAAAAATATGACTTGCCACAAATAACTTATTCAGAAAGAGATTATACAAATAAGTTAGCAGCAATAGCGGATAGTACATTATGTGCGGAATTCCCAGAACTACCAAGATCAGACACACAAGATCTTTTTGAAGTTAATACACCATATTATTACCCCCCTGGACAATATTTATTAGTTATGGATAATTTTCAAAAACATCAAGAAGTTTTTTTTACTCAAG